>NZ_JANMWL010000159.1:0-34634 GCF_031393925.1 Methylibium sp.
CGGCGGCAGGCACGGGCGGCTTCCTTTTCACGGCCTACAACTACGTGCTTCAGAAGTTCGGCAAGGATTTGAACGCCGACGAAAAGCGTGCGCTGCGTGAGGAGCTCGTCGAGGCGATGGAGCTGTCGCCCAAGGTGGGCCGCATGTGCGCGATGAACCTCTACCTGCACGGCATCGGCGGCGACCGGGTGGTGGTGCACACCGGCCACGACAGCCTCGCCGCGCCCTGGCACGAAGAGTATTCGCTGATCCTCGCCAACCCGCCGTTCGGCAAGAAGAGCAGCCTGCTGTTCGTCAACGAAGAAGGCGATACCGAGAAGGAAGACCAGGTCATCGTGCGCGAGGACTTCTGGACGTCGACCAGCAACAAGCAGCTCAACTTCGTGCAGCACATCTACACGCTGATGAAGATCGACGGCCGCGCCGCGGTGGTGGTGCCCGACAACGTGCTGTTCGAGGGCGGCGCCGGCGAGAAGCTACGCCGCAACCTGCTGGGTAAGTGCCGCGTGCACACGCTGCTGCGGCTGCCCACCGGCATTTGGTACTCGCCGGGAGTGAAGGCCAACGTGCTGTTCTTCGAGAAGAAAGAGGGCCGCGCCGAGGCGTGGACCGACAAGCTGTGGGTCTACGACCTGCGCACCAACATGCATTTCACGCTCAAGCAAAAGCCGATCCGCCGCGCCGACTTCGACGAGTTCGTCGACTGCTACAAGCCGGGGCGGCAGCACGAGCGGCGCGCGACCTGCAGCGAAGATCAGCCCGAGGGCCGTTGGCGCGGCTACGACTACGCGGAACTGCAAAAGCGCGACAAGCTCAGCCTCGACCTGTTCTGGATCAAGGACAAGAGCCTGACGGACACCGACTCGCTGCCCGAGCCCGACGTGCTGGCGGCGGAGATCGCCGACGAACTGGAGGCTGCGCTGGAGCAGTTCACGCGGATCGCGGCGCGCCTCAAGCCGTTGGCCTGAGGTGCAGCCTCAGCCCTGCAACCGGCGGTACTCGCTGTAGTGCCGGATCGCGCGGCCCTTGCGGCCGAGCATTTCGTACAGACGCGCCGCGTTGTAATGCGCGTCGGCCAGCTCGGGCTGGAGCTTCAGACAGGCCTCGTAGGTGGCGAGCGCCTCGTCGTCGCGGTGCAGGTCTTCGAGCGCGACGCCGAGGTTGAAGTGCAGCAGCGCCTCGCGCGGGACGTGCACCAGGCCTTGACGCAGCACCTCCACCGCTTCCTCGCAGCGGCTGGCCTCGCACAGCAGGCAGCCCAGGTTCAGCCACGCATCGGCGCGTTCAGGCGCCGCGGCGATGGCCTGCCGGTACGCTGCCTCGGCCCCGGCCGGGTCGTTGGCCTCGAGCGCGCAGGCGTGCTCGAACCAGTCGGGCGGCGGCTCGTCGTCGTGCTCGTTTTCTTGGCCCGCATGCGTCTGGGTTGCCCCGGCCAGCCGCGTGACTGCGCGGGCGCCGGGCGCGGTGCGCACCTCGAAGTCGATCAGCCACTGGCCGCTCTCGGCCTGCAGCGGCGCATCGCGCTCCCACACCGCCACCTCGTTGCCCACGGCCGCGATGCGCAGGCCGGTGAGTGGCAGCGTTTCAGGCAGGCGTTCGCGCAGGCGTTCGAGCGCCCTGACGATCTTGCGCGCCGGGATGCTGGCGGCTTGCAGGCCGTAGGCGGTGCGCATGAGCACCACGTCCTGGAAGGTAAAGCGCAGCTCGCGGCGCGGGCCGCGGCCGGGCGTGACGAATCCCGCCGACACCAGAGCGTTGATCACCGATCGCGGCAGGCCGAGCAATGTCTGGAGGCTGCGCACGGTGTAGCTGGCCGCCGCGTCGTCAGCGATGCGGGGTGCCGGGGCGCGCATCAGCGCACGCCGCGCCGTGCGCAGCGCCTCGCTTGGAGGTGCGTGCGAACGAGCCTCACTTGGGGGCGCGTGCGCGCGAGCCTCACTTGGGGGCGCGTGCGCGCGAGCCTCACTTGGCGGCGCGTGCGCGCGCCGGGGCGGGAGTCGCGCCCACGGTCTTGCCGGCGGCGCGCTTGGGGGCCTTGCGTTCCTGCACCGCAGGCGGCGCCGCCGCTTCCGCCTCCTTGCGCGCAGGCGTCGGCGCGGCCTTGGCCGGCACCTTGGCGGCCACCGCCCGCGGCACGCCCTTGCCGCCGCCCAGGCTCGCCCGCAGTGCGTCCATCAGGTCGATGACCTGGGCGCCGCCGCCGCTCTCGCGCGCCGCGCCCGCTTCCTCGGCCACCACGATTTCCTTGCCGGCGATTTTTTCGTCGATGGCGGCCTTGACGCGCTCCTTCTCCTCGTCCTTGAAGGCGCTCGGGTCGTAGCGGTCGACGCAGATCTGCTCGATGAGTTGCAGCGCGAGCTTCAGCTCGGTGGGCTTGGCCTCCACCCTTTCGATCTCCAGCTCGTTGATCGAGCGCACCTCGTCGGCATAGAGCAGTTGCTGCAGCACCAGGCCGCCTTCGCCGGGCCGCACCTGCACCGCGTATTGCTTGCCCTTCCAGGCCCAGGTGGCCAGCGCGCAGCGGCCGCTTTCGCGCATGGCGTCCATCAGCAGGCCATAGGGCTTGGCGCCGCGCTTGTCGGGCGCGAGGAAATAGGCCTTGTCGTAATAGATCGGGTCCACCGACGCCAGCGGCACGAAGGAGACGATGTCGATCGTGTGCCGCGAGCCCTCTTCCAGTGCCTTGAGCTCGGTGGGCTCGAACATGACGTAGCGGTCCTTCTCGAACTCGTAGCCCTTGACCATCTCGCTGCGCTCGACCGGGATGTTTTCCTTCACGCAGATGTATTGCTGCTTCACGCGCGAGCCGCATTTGTGCAGAAAATTGAAGTGAATGCCTTCCGAGGACTCGGTGGCGGAGTACAGTTTCACCGGAATGGAGACCAGACCGAAGCTGAGCGAGAGCGAGGCGATGGATCGAGCGGCCATGGGCAACCCCTTGTTCGTGTCACCGAGCGTCGGGCGCACGCCAGTCGGCGTCGCCCCGACAGTGACCAATCAAGCACCGGCAACAATCGTTCCCGGCACGCGGCGGGTCGCGTACCGCGCCCCGTTTTTGGAACCCGCGGTGGGTTGCCCGGCCTCGGTCGAGCCGAAGCCTCAGCACGGCGCAGCGGCCAGCGTCGGCCGGCTGAGGCACGGCTTCCTGTTCAGCCGGCCCGCCTTTCAGGTGGTCGGCGAGATCGCGCCTTCGGCCTGGGGCGGCGAGCGCTGTGTCCGGGCGAACGATGCGACGGCCTGAACGCCAGGCTCACTTCACCAGCGGTCGCACCGTCGTGAACCCGCCGTCCACCGCAATCACTTGCCCGGTAATGCGCGAGGCGCCGTTCGACAGCAGCCAGACCATCGTGTCGCGTTCATCGGCAACCCCTGTGTTGGTGGGTTTCAGTGGCTCCACCGCGCCTCACGCGTCCGCGACGCATGAAACGCTGATGGTGCGCGAGCGCATGCATTCGGCCCATTGCGGTCTTGCTCCCTCTCCTCGCTGGGGAGAGGGCTGGAGGGGGAGGCGGGGCTTTCGAGCCGCATGCGGTGAGCCCGCCGAGCGGCATCGGTTTGCAGACCGATGAGCACTGCAGGTGAGGGGCTGGCCGGGGCAAGCACAAATGGGTCGCAAGCAAACGGCCGCGTCGATCCCGTAAGACGTTTCCATCGAGCGACCGCAGGCTGCGCACGGCTTGCTGGTCAGCGACTGTTGGTTGTTTTGAACGAAGCAGCGGGCGGTGTCACGCCAGACTGCCGCGGCGCCGCAGTCGGCGGACGCGGCGCTATGGCAGTGCGCTCACGCCTTCTTCGCCCAGGCGCTGCACCAGCCCTTGGCAGCAACCTGCTTGCCCGGGAACAGCGCACATCCGCCGGCCGCGTCAGCCGCCTTTCCCTGATAGAGCATGCAGTTGCCGCAGGTTTGCCCGGCCGCGTACTTGGGAAACTTCTTGGTATCGGCGCGGCTGGCATCGTCGACGTAGCCCAGGGCCACGGCTTGCGGGTCCTTCTCATCGAGCTTGGCCTGTGCGCGGGCGCCGCTGCCGAGCGTGGCGCCGGCCGCCGCCACGGTGATCAGGAAGGCGCGTCGGGGAGTGTTCATGGGGTGTCCAATCAAGTGAGGGGCCGGAAGAAGCATGCAACTCGTCTGATGGCCTGGGGTCAGCCGAGCAGCCCGATCGGTCGAAGCGAGCCAAGAATACGCAAGTCGAATGGAAGCGTCGGTCGAACGGTCTTGGGCATCCTGCCGCAGCGCTTGGCCGGCAGCGCAGTGCGTTGACACCGTGCTCCGTCAGGCTTGCGGCCGCACCATCACGACCACACCGTCGGCATCCGCATAGAGCCAATCACCCGCCCTCACCCACACGCCCTGCACCTGCACGGGCGCGTCGCGCTGCCCTTCGCCGCGCTTGTCGGTCGGCAGCGGCATCAACGCCAATGCGCGAATGCCCACCTGGCAGGCGGCCAGCTCGGTTGCGTCGCGCACGCAGCCGTTGACGAGCACGCCGGCCCAGCCGTTCTTCGTTGCGGCCGCGGCGATGTTGCCGCCGACCAGCGCGCGCCGCAGCGACGCGCCGCCGTCCACCACCAGCACGCGGCCGACCCGGCCGTGGGGCGTCTCCACGATGCCCGGCTCATCGAGCGCCTGCTTGACCAGGCTGTTGTCCTCGAAGCACTTCACCGTGCTCACCGGGCCGGAGAATTTTGCGACGCCGCCGTAGCCGTGAAACACCGGCGGCAGCACGCGAAAGGCGCCGCTGGTGTCGCTCTTGTGGGCGTCGCAGAGGTCGCAGGTCGAGAAGGCCGGGGCGGTCATGGGGCGGGCGCTTGGTTGGCGTGCTGCGGTGTGGGACCTGGGTGCGGGCCGACCCTCACCCCACCCTCTCCCGCAAGGAGAAGGCGCGAGTTATTGCGGCTGCGCTTCGAGGCGTGAGCCGCGCAGCAACACCGTGCCGTCGGCGTCGAGCAGTTCGAGCAGGCCGTGGGCTGGCACGCGGGCGACCCTGGCGCGCTCGAGTGCGGTGAGGACGCGGTCTTCCTGCTCCATCAGGGCGTCGCCGCAGGCCTTGCGGCTGGTCACGAGCGGGCCCAGCTCGAGCTGGTTGGCCTCGAGGGTGTAGACGCTGCTCACGTTGTTGCAGCCGCCGTTGCCCGACAGCTTGCCGTCGCTGCCGAAGGCCAGGCGCGCATTGAGTTTGTGCAGCAGCGGCGCGGCGCGCGCCTGCTCGATCTTCCACAGGCCGAGCACCTTGGGGTCGGGCGCGGCGGCGATCCTGGCCGGTGCGTTGAGCGGCGCGGGGGGCGATGGCGCGGATGCGGGTGCGGGCGCCGCGCTCGGCGCCGGCGCGGTGGCGCAGGCGCCCAGCAGGCCAGCAAGGCAGGCGATCAAGCCATAACGGCGGTAGTGCGGCTGCGGCATGCGCATGGTCCTCGTTGGTTCTCAGCTTGCGGATTGTTGCTCGAGCGCATTGGCGCGGATCGCGGCGATGGTGGTGCGGCTGGTGATCACCTCGGTGTCGAGCACCAGGTGCAGCAAGGTCGATTGCGCTCGCACCAGCGCGGCGGCGAACGCAGGCTCGAACGCCTCGGTCGCATCGATGCGCTCCGACGCAAGCCCGTAGGCGCGCGCGAGCAGCACGAAGTCGGGGTTGGTGAGCGCGCTTGCGATCACGCGGCCCGGGTAAGCGTGCTCCTGGTGCATGCGGATCGTGCCGTAGCTGGCGTTGTCGACCAGGATCACGATGAGTCTGGCGCCATGCGCCTGGGCGGTGGCCAGCTCCTGGCCGGTCATGAGGAAGTCGCCGTCGCCGGTGAAGGCGACCACGCAGCGGCCGGGCTGCAACAGGCTCGCCGCAATCGCGGCCGGCACGCCGTAGCCCATGGCGCCCGAGGCCGGCGCGAGCTGTGTGCCCAGGCCGGCGTAGCGCCAGTAGCGATGCAGCCAGGCACTGAAGTTGCCGGCACCGTTGGTGAGGATGGCGTCGCCCGGTGCGAGGCGCTGCACGGCCTGCACCACCTCGGCCAGGTCGAGCGGCGCCACCGGCGGCGCCACCAGGTTGGCTTCGTAGTCGGCGTGCGCGGACTGCGTCCAGGCCGTCCAAGGCAGCTCGCAGGGACCGCCGAGCGCAGCCAGCGCCGCGGCGGCGTTGGGCATCGACGACTGCACCGCCAAATCGGCCTCGTACACACGGCCCAGCTCCTCGGCACCGACGTGGATGTGTACCAGCGTCTGCCTGGGACGCGGCGCCTCGAGCAAGGTATAGCCGCGGGTCGTCATCTCGTCCAGGCGCGGGCCCACGGCAATGATCAGATCGGCCTCACGCACGCGCTCTGCCAGCTTGGGATTGACGCCGATGCCTACATCGCCGGCATAGAGCGCGTGACGGTTGTCGAAGTGGTCCTGCGAGCGGAAAGCGCAAGCCACCGGCAACTGCCAGCGTTCGGCAAAGCGCTGCAGCGCGGCCACCGCAGCGGCGTCCCAAGCGCTGCCGCCGACGATCACGAGCGGACGCTCGGCGGCCAGCAACAAGCTGCGCAGCTCGAGCAAGACCTTCGGTGCCGGCGCGGCCTGCGCGGCGACGATGCGCGGCAGCACCGGCGCTGCAGTCGGCGTGCTCAGCATGTCTTCGGGCAGCACCAGCACCACCGGCCCGGGCCGGCCCTGCAGCGCGATGTGAAAGGCACGCGCCACGTACTCGGGCAAGCGATCGGCGCTCTGCACCTCGCCCACCCACTTGGCCAGGCCGCCGCTATTGGGGCCGAACACGGCGCGGTAGTCGAGCTCCTGGAAGGCTTCGCGGTCGCGCACGTCGGCACCCACCTGGCCGATGAACAGGATCATCGGTGTCGAATCCTGGAACGCGGTGTGCAGCCCGATGGCCGCGTTGGTGGCGCCCGGCCCGCGCGTCACGAAGCAAATGCCGGGTCGGCCGGTGAACTTGCCTTGCGCCTCGGCCATGAAGGCCGCGCCGCCTTCGTGGCGGCAGGCGATGAAGCGGATGTGCTCGCGGTGCTCCAGAAAGCCGTCGAGCACGGCAAGATAGCTCTCGCCCGGCACGCCGAAGCAGGTGTCGATGCCCTGCGCGATCAGCGCTTGCACCAGCGCATGGCCGGCCAGTCTTTCGTGCGTCGGCGCGGCGGGGTTTTGCATGCGGCACTGTAGCCGGCATGCCGTGCGCGCCGCCTCAGGCAGCGAGCGCGAAAACCCGGCCCCGCGCGACGTGCAGGCCCACCAGCCAGGCGGTCGCGACGCCGAACAAGAGCAGCAGTGCGGCGCCGTAAAAAATGCCGGCGGCATGCCCCCGGTCGAGCAACGCGCCGAACACCGGCGCGGCAAGCGCGAAGCCGATGTCAAGACCCGAATAAACCGCGCCGTAGACGCGCCCGGTGGCGCCGGGCGGTGCGGCGCGTTTGATGAGCATGTCGCGCGATGGCGCCGCCAGGCCGGTGCCAAAGCCCGCCAGCGCCGCGAGGGCGCACGCTGCCAGGCCCGGCAGCCACCCGGTGCCCGCCAGCAGCAGCAACAACGCCGCGCCCGCCATGGCCCAGCCGATGGTGCGTTCGACCCTTTCGGTGCGCGCCACCAGGAAGCCGCCCACCGCCATGCCGGCGGCGCCGCACAACATATAGGCGGTGACGACGAAGGCGGTCAAAGACAGCGGCAGGCCGTAGATCTTTTGCAGCGCCGGGCTCGCAAAACTCTGGATCGCGGTGAGTGCCGCGGTCGACCAGAAAAAGAAGCCAAAACACAGCCACACCGAAGGCTGTTTCAGGAAGGTGAGCGGGTGCTCGGGCGCCAAGCTCGAGGCGCGGGCCGGGGTTTGATGCACCCAGGTGCCCGAGCGATCGTCGAGCGCCGCACGGTTGCGCAGCATCACCACCAGCACCAGCGCCGCGAGCGCGGCCGCCGCGAGGTAGGCGATGCGCCACGAACCCGACAGCGCGGTGAGCCCGGCCAGGAACACCGGCGCCAGCGCCCAGCCGAGATTGCCGGTGATGCCATGCACCGAATACGCGTGCCCCAGGCGCGGCTGCGACACGCGCTTGTTGAGGATGGTGAAGTTCACCGGATGAAAAGCCGAATTGCCCAGGCCGGCCAGCACCGCGGCGAGCGCCAGCCCGGCGTAGCCGTTGGCGCCGGCCGCGGCGAGTGCGGCCACGACGAAACAGCCGAGTGCTGCCAACAGCACCGGCCTGGCGCCGACCTTGTCGACCAGGAAGCCGGCAAGCGCCTGGCCGATGGCGGAGACGACGAAGAACGCGCTCACCAGCAGACCCAGCTCGGAGTACGTCAGGCCGAAGTCGCGAATGAAGGCCGGAAACAGCGGCGGCAGCAACAGATGAAAGAAATGCGAGGTGCCGTGCGCAAGGCCGACCAGGCCGATGGTGCGCGCGTCATCGCGCAGCGCCACGGCGGCGACCGGCGAAGTGGCGGCGGGTGCATGCGGTGACGACCGCGATGGCGATGGCGATGGCGATGATCGCGGGGGCAAGAGCGCGTCGGACATGCCCGCATCCTAGGCAGCCGAGGCACGGCGCGCTTACGATAGCGTGTCAACTTCTGTCGAGATCATGCCAAAGCATCCCGTCTTGCCATCGACCCGTGCGGCCGTGAAGCCGATGCGCCGCCAGTCCACGAGCGCCGGCCCGGTCACGCCGCATCTGTTTGCCCCCACCGCCGAGCGGCCTCTGCGCGCCAAGCACAGCACCATGGCCGCCGACAGCCACGTGGAGCCGCACAGCCATCCGTGGGCGCAGCTCGCCTGGTCGGCCACCGGCGTGCTGCGCCTGACCGCCGAGCGCGGCACCTACCTCGTGCCGCCGTCGCGCGCGGTGTGGGTGCCCAGCGGCGTGGAGCACGCCATCACGGTGGTCGAAACCGCCGAGCTGCGCACGCTCTATCTGCGCGAAGGCCTGCACCGGCGCGCCGCGCGCAGTGCCGCAGCGAACCCGCGCGAGCCGGCGGACGACTGGCGCCACTGTCGCGTGCTCGAAGTCTCGGCACTGTTGCGCGCGCTGATGCTGGCCTTGCCGAGCGCACCCGACGGCGCTGCGGCGCCCTCGCCCGCCGAGTTGGAGCGTGAAAGGCTCATCGCTCCCCTGCTCGCCGACGAGTTGCGGCGCGCTCCGCCGGTGCGCCTGGGCGTGGCCCTGCCCGAGGACAAGCGTCTGCGGGCCCTGTGCGAAGCGGTGCTCGACCAGCCGACGCGCCACGCCACGCTGGCCGGCTGGGTGCGCGACATCGGCGCGAGCGAGCGCACCGTGGCGCGACTGTTTCGCGACGAACTCGGCACCAGCTTCGGCCAGTGGCGCCAGCAAGTGTTGCTGGCGCGCGCGCTCACGCTGACGGCGCGCAAGCGACCGATGAGCGAGATCGCCGCCGAGCTGGGCTACGCCAGCCCCAGCGCCTTCAGTGCGATGGTGCGGCGCTCGCTCGGCGCACCGCCGAGCCGCTTTTTCGCGTCGGCGTGACGGCCCCCTCGCCTCGTTGAATAGAGGGGTGGGGCAAGCAGGCAGTGGCATGCACGTCGGAGACAATTTGCATTCGGGAGCGTTTCAATGAGCACACAGATCCTCTACGACTTCACCAGGCAGGACGCGAGCGGCGCGAGCGTCACCGCGCAGGCCTGGGCGCGCGCGCCCGAACCGCTCACGCCCGCGAGCCGAGTGCAATTGAAGGCCCGCGCCAGGCAACTGCTCGTCGAGCGCGACGCCGTGCTCGTGGCGCACTACTACGTCGACGGCGACCTCCAGGACCTGGCGCTGGAGACCGGCGGCTGCGTGTCCGACTCGCTCGAGATGGCGCGCTTTGGCCGCGACCATGCTGCGCAGACGCTGGTGGTGGCTGGCGTGCGCTTCATGGGCGAGAGCGCCAAGATCCTCTCGCCCGAGAAGACCGTGTTGATGCCCGACCTGGAGGCCACCTGTTCGCTCGACCTCGGCTGCCCGCCGGATGAATTCGCCGCCTTCTGCGACGCCCACCCGGACCGCACCGTGGTGGTCTACGCCAACACGAGTGCGGCGGTGAAGGCGCGCGCCGACTGGATGGTGACGAGCTCCTGCGCCGTGGCCATCGTCGAGCACCTGCATGCCGAGGGTAAAAAAGTGCTGTGGGCACCCGACCGCCACCTCGGCCGCTACATCCAGGAACTGAGCGGCGCCGACATGCTGATGTGGCAGGGCGAATGCATCGTGCATGACGAGTTCAAGGGCATCGAACTCGAACTCATGAAGCGCGAGCATCCGGGTGCGCTGGTGCTCGTACACCCTGAATCGCCAAAGAGCGTGGTGGCACTCGCCGACGTGGTGGGCTCCACCTCGCAACTGCTCAACGCCGTGGTCAAGGGCACGCAGCAGACCTACATCGTCGCCACCGACAACGGCATCCTGCACCGCATGCGCCAGCTCGCACCGGGCAAGACCTTGCTCGAAGCGCCGACCGCCGGCGAAAGCGCCACCTGCAAGAGCTGCGCCCATTGCCCGTGGATGGCCATGAACGGGCTGCAAGGCCTGGTGGACTGCCTGGAGCGCTCCGGCGCCAACCGGCGCGGCGAGATCACCGTGCCCGAACCGACGCGCAGCCAGGCGCTGGGCTGCATCGAGCGCATGCTGGACTTCGTGAAGGCCCATCCCGCGTCGATCGCGACGCCGGCCCAGGGCCTGGTGCCGAACATCGGCGCCGCGTGAACGGCATGTTCGAACACAACGAGACGCTCGACGAAGCCCGCACGCGCAACGTGCATGACGCCTTGTTCGAGGACATCGGCCGCGCCGACTGGACCGGCCGGCTGGTGCCCGAAGGCCGGCGCGTGAAAGCCCGCGTCACGGTGCGCGAGGCCGCCGTGCTGTGTGGCCGCGACTGGTTCGATGCCTGCATCGCCGCGCTCGATGCCAGCGCCAGCGTGCAGTGGCACTACGCCGAAGGCGCCCGCATGAACGCCGACACGCCGGTGTGCGAGATCGAATCCGACGCGCGCGCACTGCTCGCCGCCGAGCGCCCCGCGCTCAACTTTCTGCAGCTGCTCTCTGCCACCGCCACGCTCACGCGCCGCCACGTCGACGCGATCGCTGGCGCCTCGCCCAACCCCGAGGGCTGCGCCATCCTCGACACCCGCAAGACCTTGCCCGGCCTGCGCCAGGCGCAGAAGTACGCCGTGCGCACGGGCGGCGGCCACAACCAGCGGCTGGCCCTTTGGCACGGCATCCTCATCAAGGAAAACCACATCGCCGCGGCCGGCGGCATCGCAGCGGCGCTCGAAGCCGCGCGCGAGTTGAAGGCGGGCGTCGACATCCAGATCGAGGTGGAAACCATCGCGCAGTTGCGCGAAGCGCTGGAACACGGCGCCGCGAGCGTGCTGCTCGACAACTTCAGCTTGGCGCAGATGCGCGAGGCGGTGGCCGTCGCTGCAGGCAGTGCGCTGCTTGAAGTCTCGGGTGGCGTCGCGCTGGATCAGGTGCGCGAGATCGCCGCCACCGGCGTGGACCGCATCTCGATCGGACGGCTGACCAAGGACGTGACCGCGACGGACTACTCGATGCGGGTGTTCGCCGGCTCCTGTTGAGACGGTCGCTACGCAGTCGCGACGCGCACAACGGCGGGCCGAGCAAAGCAGTCGACGGGCGACGTGCTTCGCTGCGCTGGAGCGCAGCCGCTCACACGCCCTCGGCTTAGCGCTTCCCGGCCAGCCCCTCACCCCAGCCCCCGGGGGAGCGGGAGCAAGCGAGCCGCGGGTTTGCGCCGCCGGGCTGGCCCCCATCCCAGCCTTCCCCAACGGGGGAAGGAGCAAGACCCAACGCAGCCTGACTGCCTAAGACCCCGGCCGCCGTTTGATCTTGCGCGCCAAGATGGTCGGAAAGCTCACCGGCAGCGTGTCGGGGAAGTCGCGGCTGTAGTGCAGGCCGCGGCTTTCGTGGCGGCTCAGCGCCGAGCGCACGATCAGCTCGGCGCCGTCGACGAGGTTGCGCAATTCCAGCAGGTCGCGCGTGACGCGGAAGTTGGCGTAGTAGTCGTCGATCTCGCTGCGCAGAAGCTTGATGCGGTGCAGCGCCCGCTCCAGCCGCTTGGTGGTGCGCACGATGCCGACGTAGTTCCACATCAGGAGGCGCAGCTCGTCCCAGTTGTGCGAGATCACCACCTGCTCGTCGGCGTTTTCGACCTGGCTCTCGTCCCAAGCCGGCAGGGTGCGCGGCGGTCGCTCGCCCTGCGCCAGGATGTGCTCGGCGCAGGTCTTGCCGAGCACCACGCACTCGAGCAGCGAATTGCTGGCCAGACGGTTGGCGCCGTGCAAACCGGTGTAGGTGGTTTCGCCCACGGCGTAGAGGCCGGGGACATCGGTGCGGCCGTCGAGATCGGTGACCACGCCGCCGCAGGTGTAGTGCGCCGCCGGTACCACGGGGATGGGCTGGCGAGCGATGTCGATGCCCAGCGCCAGGCAGCGCGCGTGGATGGTCGGGAAGTGCTCCCGCAGGAAGGCTTCACCGAGGTGCGTGGCGTCGAGCCACATGTGGTCCAGGCCGTGCTTCTTCATTTCGAAGTCGATGGCGCGCGCAACGATGTCACGCGGCGCCAGTTCCAGCCGCGCATCGTGCGCCGCCATGAAACGCGTGCCGTCCGGCAGCTTCAGCTGCGCGCCCTCGCCGCGCAGCGCCTCGGTGATGAGAAAGCTGCGCTCCTGCGGGTGATACAGGCAGGTCGGGTGGAACTGGATGAACTCCATGTTGCCGACGCGGCAGCCGGCGCGCCACGCCATCGCGATGCCGTCGCCGGTGGCGGTGTCGGGGTTGCTGGTGTAGCGGTAGACCTTGCCCACGCCGCCGGTGGCCAGCACCACGGCGGTGGCCGGCAGCGTCTCCACGCGCTGGGCGTCGATGTCGAGCGCGTAGACGCCGTAGCAGCGCGGTTGTTCGTCGGCCCTGAGCAAGCGCGAGGTGATGAGATCGACCGCCATCCAGCGTTCACGCAGCACGATGTTGGGGTGGCGCTTGACCTGGTCGAGCAGCACGTCGTGAATGGCCTTGCCGGTGGCGTCGGCCGCGTGCGCGATGCGCCGCACCGCGTGGCCGCCTTCGCGTGTGAGGTGCAGGCCGAGCGGGCCGGCGGGGTCGGCCGAGAACGGCACGCCCCGCTCGACCAGCCACGCCACCGCGTCGGCGCTGTGTTCGGCGATGAAGCGCGCGGTGCGTTCGTCCACCAGGCCGGCACCCGCGTCTTGCGTATCGCGCACGTGGCTCTCGATGCTGTCGTCGCTGCCGAGCACGCCGACGATGCCGCCCTGCGCCCAGGCGGTGGCGGATTCATCGAGGTTGCGCTTGGCGAGCACCACGACGGGGTGGGTCGGGGCGATTTGCAGCGCCACGGTGAGCCCCGCAAGGCCTGCACCGACGATCACCACGGGCGGCGGGCGGGCGGGAGACGGGAAATTCGGCATGTCGGCGACCGTGCGGGCAGCGACCGTGCCGGTATGGCGCGGCATTCGGCACGGATTCTATCGACGCCGCTTGCCGCAACGGCGTGCGCGCCGGGGTTGTTCGCGGGCCCCGACTACACCCCGACTACACTTTGCTCGGGCGCAGTCAAGGCGCTCGAACGAACAGCGTTTCGCCCGCGCACCGCGCCGCACCCTGGGATGAGCGCAGCCCCATGACCCAAGCCTTCGACCGCCCTGAACGCCTGATCGCCCAGGCGTCGACCACGGTCGCCCGGACCTGGAAAGCAACCGACGTACAGACCCAGGTCGCCACGCGCCTGGTCGCCAGCCCGCAAGACGACGCCGGCGAGCAGCAAGACATCGGCCGCGCGGTCGGCAACGGCGTGCGCGAAATGTTCGTCACCTGCGAGCCGGCCGAAGCGCTTGGCCAGCAGTTCGATCATCTGCGGCCCGAGTTCGTGACCGTGCATGACCTGGGCACCAACCAGTCGCGCAAACTGCTCACCGGCATCGCGGCGGCTTGCAGCAGCCCGGTGCAAAAACTCAGCGTGCGCCGCAACGGCGCCGGCACCGAACTGGCCGTGATCGAGTTCGTCGACGTGCTGGCGAGCAACGGCAAGCCGGTGCGCTTCTACAGCACCGAAGTCGAGGCCGACACCGTGAACCGGCAGGCGATCGCGCGCGTGCTGCTCGGGCGCAGCCTGCTGGGCATCGTGATGGTGGCCGAGTTGCCGGCGCACGCTCTGGCCAGCGCCCTGGCGCCGTGGCGCGAGGCGGCGTTGCGCAGCGGCTGGCGCTGCGCTCGGCTGCTGTTCATGCCGCTCGGCCCCGGCGCAGCCCTGCCCGCCGAGATCGGCAAGTTTCGCAACGCAACCTCGGTCAACGCCAGCGCGACCTCGCGCGTCACGCGGCCGGCCGAGGTGTGGAGCCAGCTCGGCGCCGCCTGGAACGATCTGCAGCGCCAGCGTTCGAACGCGCCGGACAGCAGTGCCATGCCCTTGCTGGGCACCGCTGCGACCGAGCGCGCCGCCGCGACGGCGCGGGCCGTCCACGCGGCAGCGACCCCGTCGCCGGCTGAGCCCGGCGCCGCACCGGCGGCAGCGACCCCCGCGCGGGCCGTACCCGGCTCCGCACCGGCGGCACGCGACTCGCGCCCTGCGCCGCTTGCCGCCACACCGTCATCGCACGCACCGCTGCCAATGCCCGTGATCGGAGCGCTCGCACCCTCGCACGACGCGCCGCTGGAGCGCTACCTGCACGACCTGAGCCATCTCGTCGGCGTGGTGAGCGCGTGCGCCTTCGACACCACCACCGGGCAAGCAATCGGCCATGCCGGCGCCCGCCCCGGGCCCGACGACCTGGCGCGCCACGGCACCGCCCTGCTGACCGCCCTGGCGGGCGCAAGCCGCGACATGGGCCTGGGTGCCGCCGTGCCCGACTGCAGCATCACGTTCGGCCAGCACCACCTGCTGCTGCGGGCGATGCCGGCGCACCCGGGGCTGGCGTTGCATGTCGTGCTCGACAAGGCGCACGCCTCGCTCGGCCTCGTGCTGGCGCAGATGCGACGGCTCGACGAAGCGCTGATCGACGGCTATCGGGCCGTGACATAACGGCGGCCCGTTCAAGCGCGCTCAAGGCACCGCGCGCTCGAAGCTGAACTCGCCCGGTGCGCGGATCGGGTCCACGTCCACCGGGATCACGTCCTTGGGTGCAAAGCGGCCTTCGAGCAGCAGCTTGGAGAGCGGGTTCTCGATGCGCTGCTGGATCGCGCGCTTGAGCGGACGGGCACCGAACGCCGGATCGAAGCCGACCTTGGCCAGCTCGGCCAGCGCCGCGGGTGACACGTCGAGCTTGAGGTCGAGCTTGGCGAGCCGCTGCTCGAGCGCACGCAACTGGATGCCGGCAATCGCCTCGATGTGCCTGGCGTCGAGCGCATGGAACACGACCGTCTCGTCGATGCGGTTCAAGAACTCCGGGCGGAAGTGGACCTTGAGCTCCGCCCACACCGCCTCGCGAATCAGCTCATGGTCCTGCCCCTGCATCTGCATGATCTGGTGCGAGCCCAGGTTGCTGGTCATCACGATCACGGTGTTCTTGAAGTCGACCGTGCGGCCCTGGCCATCGGTCAGGCGCCCGTCGTCGAGCACCTGCAGCAACACGTTGAACACGTCCGGGTGCGCCTTCTCCACCTCGTCGAGCAGCAGCACCGAGTAAGGCTTCCTGCGCACCGCTTCGGTCAGGTGGCCGCCCTCGTCGTAGCCCACGTAGCCCGGCGGCGCGCCGATCAGCCGCGCGACCGAATGCTTTTCCATGAACTCGCTCATGTCGACGCGGATCAGGTGGTCTTCGCTGTCGAACAAGAAGCCCGCCAGCGCCTTGCACAGCTCGGTCTTGCCGACGCCGGTGGGGCCGAGAAAGAGAAAGCTGCCGGTCGGGCGGTTCGGGTCGGACAGGCCCGCGCGCGAACGGCGGATCGCATCGGCCACGGCGCGAATCGCCTCGTCCTGGCCGACCACGCGCTCATGCAGCCGGGCCTCCATGCCGAGCAGCTTCTGGCGCTCGCCCTGCATCAGCTTGGCCACCGGGATGCCGGTGGCGCGCGCCACCACTTCGGCGATCTCTTCGGCACCGACGATAGTGCGCAGCAAGCTCGGCTTGCCACTGCTGGCACCGCCCGCCTCCTTGGCCTGCGCCTCCTTGAGCTTGGCTTCGAGCTCCGGCAGGCGCTTGTACTGCAGCTCGGCGACCTTGTTGAAGTCACCCTTGCGCATGAACTCCTCGATCTCCGTGCGGGCCCGGTCGATGTCTTCCTTGAGCTGCGCCGACCCCTGAGCGGCGGCCTTCTCCGCCTTCCAGATTTCGTCCAGGTCGGCGGCTTCGCGCTCGAGCTTGGCAATCTCTTCCTCGATCAACCCAAAGCGTTTTTGCGAGGACTCGTCCTTCTCGCGCCGCACCGCCTCGCGTTCGATCTTGAGCTGGATCAGGCGCCGGTCGAGCCGGTCCATCACCTCGGGCTTGGAATCGATCTCGATCTTGACCTTGGCCGCCGCCTCGTCGATGAGGTCGATCGCCTTGTCGGGCAGGAAGCGGTCGGTGATGTAGCGCTGGCTCAGCTCGGCCGCGGCGACGATCGCCGGGTCGGTGATCTCCACCCCGTGGTGGACCTCGTACTTCTCCTGCAGCCCGCGCAGGATGGCGATGGTGGCCTCGACCGTCGGTTCGCCCACCAGCACCTTCTGGAAGCGCCGCTCGAGCGCCGCGTCCTTCTCGACGTACTTGCGGTACTCGTTGAGCGTGGTCGCGCCGATGCAGTGCAGCTCGCCGCGCGCCAACGCGGGTTTCAACATGTTGCCGGCGTCGATCGCGCCTTCGGCCTTGCCGGCGCCGACCATGGTGTGAATCTCGTCGATGAAGACGATGGTCTGGCCCTCATCGGCCGCCACTTCCTTGAGCACCGACTTCAGCCGCTCCTCGAACTCGCCGCGGTACTTGGCGCCGGCCAGCAAGAGCGCCATGTCGAGCACCAGCACGCGCTTGTTCTTGAGCGACTCCGGCACCTCGCCCGCCACGATGCGCTGCGCCAGGCCTTCGACGATGGCCGTCTTGCCGACGCCCGGCTCGCCGATCAGCACCGGGTTGTTCTTGGTGCGCCGCTGCAGCACCTGGATGGCGCGGCGGATCTCGTCGTCACGGCCGATCACCGGGTCAAGCTTGCCGGCGCGCGCGCGCTCGGTCAGGTCGAGCGTGTATTTCTTCAGCGCTTCGCGCTGGCCTTCGGACTCGGCCGAGTCGACCTTCTGCCCGCCGCGCACCGTGTCGATCGCCGACTCCAGCGACTTGCGGTTAAGCCCGTTGGCGCGCGCGAGCTTGGCGACATCACCCTTGTGATCGGCCAGCGCCAGCAGGAACAGCTCGCTGGCGATGAACTGGTCGCCGCGCTTGATGCCTTCCTTTTCGGCGGCCTGCAGCAAGGCAACGGTTTCGCGGCCGGCCTGGATGCCTTCGTTGCCCTGCACCTGCGGAAGCCGGGCCATCTGGGCGTCGAGCGCGCCGCGCAAGGCGGCGGTGTTGACGCCGGCGCGGTCGAGCAGACTCTTGGGGCCGTCGGCCTGCTCGAGCAGCGCGGCCATCAGGTGGGCCGGTTCGATGTAGGGGTTGTCGCGCCCGAGCGCCAGCGTCTGCGCCTCGCCCAGCGCTTCCTGGAACTTGGTGGTGAGCTTGTCGAGTCGCATACGGGATTCCTTCGGGTTGACCGAGAGATGGCCCCGCAGCATGGCATTTCAAGCCGATGGCGGCTTGACGGGGCGCAAGGCGGCACTGCCTTGCCTGAGGCTGGTCGGCGCGGGGCGGTCGGTGCTGCACCGAGATGCGCGTAGTGCGTACGACGAACGGCTGCGCGATGTCATCACCGACTGTCTTTGCCAGGCGCAGACGAACCCGGGTCGTGCCGCAGCCTACTGCTCGAGCCGCAATATCTCGAGCTGCTCGGCCACGGTCTGGAAGGTGCCCGCGCCCGAGGGCATCTGCAGCAGCGGCTTCAAGTCCGCGTTAAGCAGCCACACCGTCGGATAGACGAGCATGCGCGCGCGCTCGTCGCCGATGGCGCGCTGGAATTCGGTGTACGACCAGCTGCGTTCGCCGACCTTGATGACGAGCGCCGTGGCCAGCACCGTCAGCGAGCTGCGCAGATCGACCAACAGGTAGTCGCGGGCGAAGTACGGCGTCAGTTCTTTGGCGTTCTCGGCGAGGAAGGCCTCGTAGTTGCGGCAATAGCGGCAGTCGTTGGCGCCCAGGTAGAGGTAGAGGCGCTTGTTGTCGCGCTTGGCGCGCTGCACGGCAGCACTCAGGTCGAACTCGGCGCGCTGCGGCAGGCCGGTCGGCTCGATGACCATCGCGCCGTAGGCGCTCGGCAGGCCCAGGGCGTGCGCCGGCAACCAGGCGAGGGCGAGTGCCGCCGCGCCGCCAGCCAGCAGGAGGCGACGCGCGGCAAGGACGGCAGTCGCGGCAGACACGGCCCCCGCCTACCGAACCGCCAGCGTGCCGAAGAAGTGGCCTTCCTTCGAGTCCTCGACCTCCGCCCTCAGCTCGCCGGCCGCCTGCGGCACGAAGTTAAAGCGCAAGGTCGGGTTCTCGCTGACGGAGAAATCGAGGTCGGCCTCGAACAGTTTGCGCTGCGCGTAGCTCACCTTGATGGAGCGCACGAAGTGCGGCGGGATGAACATGACCGTTTGGTTGTTCAGCTCGAAGCCGGTGTCGTTGGGGTGGATCACCGTCACGTCGGCCGGGGTAGGCGCGTTCATCTTCACCGGGTCGTGAACCTTGAGCACGGTCTTGCCGATGAGGTGCAGCGAGTCGCGGTTGGGTGGCGCCGAGCAGCCGCCCGAGGTCTTGACGTAGCGCGAGTCCATGTGCAGCTCGCCGTTGGACAGCTCGGTGATGACGCGCACGTGGCTGTATTCGTCCACGCGCAGCCGCGTTTCGAAGTCGGCTTGGCCGAGCTCGGTGGTCAGGTCGATCACCGCGGCGATCGGCGACGGGTTCTTGTCGACCAGCAGGTAGAGCTTCTTGACATACAGCTCGGCCGTCTGCGGCAGCTTGGAGACGATCTTGATCGGCACCGACGCACCGTAGGCCGCCCGCAGCGGCACGATCAGCTCCACCCTGGGCGAGGCCGACGTCGCAGCGACTTCGATCTTGCGGTCCTGGAACAGCTTGCCGCGCAGGTTTTCCCATTCGGGCGAAGAGTCCGCATGCGCCACGTTGGTCGGCAGGCCGCCGACGACGGCGCGCGCGGCCGAGGGCACCAGCGCCGCCACGGCCGCGCCGATCAGCGCCCGTCTTGCCAATTTCACCTTGCTGCGCATTCGCTTGCTCCTGCTGGGGCCGACCCGGCCAATTACTGCTGCTTCAACATCTGCTCGCGCTCCACCCGCACGAACACGATCGATGCGTTGCGGCGGTGGATCGAGTCGTACTGGTCCCAGCTTCGGAAGGCCGGCAACACGGTGGCGTCGGGCACTTCGCTCAGCGCTGCGCCAGCGGTCGCCAACTCTATCAAACGACTCTCGAGCTGGCGCAGATAAGCGGCCACGGCGCCGACCACGGCGGGGCGTGCGAGCGGCCCGTGCCCCGGCACCACGGCGGTGAGCGGCAGCTCGCTCAGCTGCACGAGCGCCTGCTGCCAGCCGCGCAGCTCGGCGTCCTGCACGTCGGGGATGCGACGCTCGTCGAGCAGGCCGCCGGCGAACAGCACGCCGCTTTGCTCGTCGAGCACGGCGATGTCGCCGGGCCCGCTGGAATGGCCGAAGTACATCACGCGCAGCGGCCGGCCGATGTCGTGCAGCGTATGGCCTTGGTCGAACAGGCGGTCCGGCACGACCACCGCGCTGCCGCGCATTTCTTCCGCGCCCAGCGTCGCGGTCAGGCGCTTGAGGCAGGTTTCGCACCGCGCCTTCATCAGGCCGGCGGTCTTGCGGTGCGTGGCGACCTCGATGCCCTGCTCGCGATACGCCGTGGCGCCAAAGAGGAACTCCTGACGCGTGTGGGTGACGAGCGCCAGCCGCACCGGCTTGTCGGTCACCGCCTTGATCGCCGCCAGCAACAGCATGCCGTGCCGGTGCGAGGTGCCGGTGTCGATCGCCACCACGCCGGTCTCGCCGACCACGAAGCCGGCATTGCCGATGCGGCCGAGGTTGCCCACGTCGACCTCGCCGCTCGCGCCTTGCAGCATGTAGACGCCCGGCGCCACTTCGCTGGCGCGCGGTACGGTCAAGGTGCCCGGAGCGCCCGGCCCGCTGGCGCACGCACCCAGCAGCACTGTGGCGGCGAGCATGGCCAACAGGCGACGGGTGACGGGCAGCATGGCGGGCGCCGACTTTACCGGGCGCGGGGTCAATTTGTGCGCCGCGGCCGACTTTGCCTTCGGGTGCGGCGCGTGGACGCGGTCTTCGCCCGGTTGGGCGTGGTGGCGCTGGTCCTCGTGCAGCGCGTGCGTGTGCAGGCGGTGGTCGAGCACGACGCGGCGCCCGCCCATCATTGAGAAGGGCGGATGAATCGCCGCAGAGCAGCGTTGCCGCATCGTGCGCACAATCGCCACCCCATGAAGCTGTCTGTCCTCGACCAATCCGTTTCGCTCGCGGGCAGCGACGAAGACGCCGCCATCCGCGACACGCTCGAGCTCGCGCCGCACTGCGAAGCGCTCGGCTACGAGCGCTTCTGGCTCAGCGAACACCACGGCCTGGCCACCATCGTCGGGACCGCGCCCGAGGTGCTGATGGCGGCGGTGGCCGCGCGCACGCGGAGCATCCGCATCGGCAGCGCCGGCGTGATGCTGCCGCACTACTCGGCGCTCAAGGTGGCCGAGCAGTTCCGCGTGTTGGAGGCGCTGGCGCCGGGGCGCATCGACCTCGGTGTGGGCCGCGCGCCGGGCAGCGACATGCGCACCGCAGTGGCGCTCAACCCGAATGCGCACCAGGCGGCCGAGCGCTTCCCCGAGCAGGTGCGCGAGCTGCAGGCCTGGACCGAGGGCAAGCCGCTCGGCGGCATCGTGGCGCATCCGCGCGTGGTGCGCGGCTACGAGCGCGCGCCCGAGGTCTGGATCCTCGGCAGCTCCGACTATGGCGCGCGACTCGCAGCGCACTTCGGTCTGCCCTATGCATTTGCCTATTTCTTCACCGATGGCCAGGGCGTGGAGCAGGCGCTGGGTCTCTACCGCTCGCTCTACCAACCCAGCGAGCGCCACCCCGAGCCGCAGGCCACCATCTGCGTATGGGCGCTGGCGGCCGACTCCAGCGCCGCGGCACGCCACCACGCGCTCAGCCGGGAACGCTGGCGACTGGATCGCGCGCGGGGACACTTCGGGCCGCTGCTCGCGCCGGATCGCATCGCCGAGCAAGGTTTCTCGCCCGAAGAGCGGCCGCTGCTCGAAGCGAGCCAGCGCCGCGCGCTGGTCGGCAGCGGCGCCGAAGTGGCGTCGCAGCTGCGCGCGCTCGCCGCGGCGCTGCAACTCGACGAACTGGTCATCAACACCTGGGCGCACGACCCGGCCGTGCGCCGTCACTCCTATGCGCTGCTGGCGCGGGAACTCGGGCTGGCCGCGAAAGTCCATACTCAATGACTTTGTCGAACAAGGAACGATCCGCAATGAAGAACTGGTTGTTCGCCCTTCTCGTGGCCGCGCTCGGTGCCGGTGCGCTGGCGCCCTCTGACGTCGAGGCACGGCGCCTGGGCGGCGGCGGCTCGGCTGGCATGCAGCGCAGCACCCCCCCGCGCGCCACCCCCGATGCCGTGCCGGCCAAGCCCGCCGCGCCGACGCAGGCCGCACCCGCCGCCGCAGCCGCGCCCGCTGCGGCGGCCGCCGCCGCGCCCAAGCGTTCCTGGATGGGCCCGATCGCGGGCCTGGCCGCCGGCCTGGGCATCGCGGCGCTGATGAGCCACCTGGGCATGGGCGCAGCCTTCGGCAACTTCCTGATGATGGCCCTGCTGGCCGTGGCGGCGGTGTTCGTGATCCGCTGGGTGATGCGTCGCATGAGCGGCCCGCGCCTGGCGACGCAAGGTGCGGACGGCCGCATCGGCGATGCCCCCATGGCGCGCGAACCGCTCTGGCCTGCCGCCGCGGTGCCGGTGGCTGCGGCGCCGCTCCTGACGGCGGACCCGGTCGGCGCAGCCGCGCCGGGCGCCGAGATGGCCGTGCCGCCAACGCAGCAGGCCGCCGGCACGCTGCCGAGCGGCTTCAACGCGGCCGGCTTCGAGCGCAGCGCCAAGATGATCTTCATCCGCATGCAGGCGGCCAACGACAGCGCCGACCTCGACGACCTGCGTGAGTTCACCACCCCGGAGATGTTCGCCTCGCTGCGCCTGGACCTGCAGGAACGCGGCGCCGCCGTCCAGCGCACCGACGTGCTCAAGGTCGACGCCGAACTGCTCGACGTGACCCAGGAACCCGGCCGCCAAATCGCCAGCGTGCGTTTCCACGGCCTGGTGCGCGAGGAACGCGAAGCCGCGGCGAACGACTTCGACGAAGTCTGGCACCTCGTCAAGCCCGACGACGGCAGCCGCAACTGGACCATCGCGGGCATTCAGCAGCGCCACTGAAGCAGCGATCGCCGCAACCCCTCGACAGCGTTGGACGTTGCCGAGGGGTTTGTTTTTTTGGAACCGGCCGCTTGACGGTTGAACCGGGCTACTCCTCGTCGCCTCCCAGCACCGACCCCAGCAGCCCGCCCGCCCCGAAACCGCCCAGCACCGACCCTTCCTCGCGCGCGCCACCCCGCTGCGGCGCAGCGGCAAACACACGCGAAGCCAGGCGCGAGAACGGCAGGCTTTGCAGCCAGATGGTGCCGGGGCCGGTGAGCTTGGCGAAGAACAGGCCTTCGCCGCCGAACAGCGCGGTCTTGACCTTGCCGACGTACTGGATCTCGAAGTTGACGCTCCGCGTGTAGGCGACCACGCAGCCGGTGTCCACCAGCAGCGGCTCGCCCGCCTGCAACTCGCGCCGCAACACCGTGCCGCCGGCATGCACGAAGGCCAGGCCGTCACCGTCGAGCCTTTGCATGATGAAGCCTTCGCCGCCGAAGAAGCCCACTGAGAGCTTGCGCTGGAAGGCGATGCCCAGGCTCACGCCGCGCGCGGCGCACAGGAACGCGTCCTTCTGGCAGATCAGCGTGCCGCCGAGTTGGCTTAGGTCCATCGGCAGGATCTTGCCGGGGTAAGGCGCCGCGAAGGCGACGCGCTGCCTGGTGTTCACCTGGTTGGTGTAGACGGTGGTGAACAGCGACTCGCCCGTCACCAGCCGCTTGCCGGCGCCGATGAGCTTGCCGAAGATGCCGCCCTGCTGTGCCGAGCCATCACCGAACACCGTGTCCATGCCGATGCCCACGTCCATGAACATCATGCTGCCGGCTTCGCCGATGGCCGCCTCGCCGGGGTCGAGTTCGACCTCGACGAACTGCATTTCCGCGCCCTTGATCTCGAAATCCACCATGTCCATTGCCATACCGCCTCCATGAGTTCGTTAGCGCACGTTTACATCGAAGCGATGGTAGCCAGGGGACGACGACCCTCTCTAGCGTGGCAAGGCCGGGGCGACAATCGCGCACGCCGCTTCCTGCCTCGGCGAACGCCGAGCGTCGGTTTTGATTCAGCAAGAAAGCGCGACGCTGACCTTGACGCGCATGCACGCCGAACCGGCCCTCACGATCCACGCACCGTCTACGAGGCCAAGCGCCAGGGCCGCAAGCGTGCGGTGACGGCCCACCAGGATGGGCAGGACACGGTGTTCGGGACAGGCCGCTCGCTCGGCCTGGACGCACTCGGCGCCGTCGTCACCCCGCCGCAAGCCGCAGGTGCGTGAACAGGCCCGATTGCTCGGTCGACGTGGTCGAAGCCATGACGATGCGCTTGTCCTGCGGCTCGGCCCACGCGGGCGCTGCAAAACACGCGATGCCGAGCGCGAGCAACGCGCGCCGTCCCATCTTCACCATGGCAACTCCCCTTTGAGAAACAGTCGGGCTTCCGGCGCCACGGCGTCTTCAAAAAACTCCGCGATCGGAGCATCGGCCAGCACGCGCCCATGCTCGAGATAGACCACGCGCCGCGCCAGCCGTTTGACCTGCCCGAGGTTGTGCGAGGCCATCAGCAAGGTCATGCCGTGCTCGCTGAACTCTTCCAGCAGCGCCTCGACCTCGCGCTTGGCGCTCGGGTCGAGGCTCGCGGTGGGCTCGTCGAGCAGCAGCACGTCGGGCTGCAGCGCCCAGGCGCGCGCCAGCGCCAGTCGCTGCTGCTGCCCACCCGAGAGCGCCTGCGCCGCCCGGGCGGCCTCGCCGTGCAGTCCCACGCGGCGCAGCGCCTCGGCCGTGCGCGCTTGCGCGTCGGCCCCGCGCACGCCACCCAACCACAGCGCCAGGCGCACGTTGGCGGCGGCGGAAAGGCGCAGCAGGAAGGGCCGCTGGAACAGCATCGCAAAACGCAGCGCTCGCCCATGCGCCGCAACGCCTTGGCTGCGCGTGCCGACGCTCGGCGCCAGCAAGCCGTGCAGCACGCGCAGCAGGCTGCTCTTGCCCGAACCGTTGGCGCCCACGAAGGCGACGCGCTCGCCCGGCGCGATGCACAGGCTCACGCCACACAGCGCTTCATGCGCGCCATAACGCAGGCCCACCTGATCAAGCGCGATCAGCGCCGGCTCAGCCATGCGCCGCTCCCGCTGCGCCCGGCCTGGCCTGCGGCGCACTGCCTGGCGCCTCGCCGTGGGCACGCGCGGCCCACGCCCGCACCAGCGCAATGAGCGCATTGAGCAGCAGCACCACGCCGAGCAACACCGCGCCGAGCGCCAGCGCCAGCGGCAGATCGCCCTTGCTCGTCTCCAGCGCGATGGCGGTGGTCATGACGCGCGTATGGCCGTCGATGTTGCCGCCCACGATCATCACCGCGCCGACCTCCGAGACGGCGCGCCCGAAAGCCGCCAGCAGCACCGTCAACACGACCATGCGCTCGTCCCACAACAGCAGCGCGCCGGCGCTCCAGCGGCCGGCGCCGAGCGAGCGCAGCTGCTCGCCGTTCTGCTGCCAGCTCGCCTCGACCGCCTCGCGCGTGAGCGCCGCCACCACCGGCATGACCAGCACGGTCTGCGCAATCACCATCGCGGTGGGCGTGAACAGCAAGCCCCACGAACCCAGCGGCCCGGAGCGCGAGAGCAGCAGATAGACCACCAGCCCGACCACCACCGAGGGCAGCGCGAGCAGCGTGTTAAGTAGCACGAGTAGCGCGCGCCGCCCCGGGAAGCGCGCCACCGCGAGCGCCGCACCGCCGGCCAGCCCGAACCCTGCGGCCAGCACGCAGGCGCTGCCGCTCACACCGAGCGACAGCGCGACCACCTGCAACAGGCGCGGCTCGGCCTCTGCGATCAATGCGAAGGCGGTGTGCAGGCTCTGAATGAAGGGGTCCATCGGTGAAAGGTTTGCCCTCGCGAATGGCCCGGAGCGGGCCGCAGCAAGCCGCGATGCTAGGGATGCACCCCTGCCCTGGCGATATGTACGCGGCTGCATAACAGCGCGAAATTCCCGGCGAGACGCGGGCGCGATGCCGTCAAAATTTCGCGGTGACCGGATTTGTTCGTGTCCAAGTGCTACGAGGAAGCTCCCGCCACGCCGTATTGGTTTCACTTCCGTCGGCCCGCTCAGGCACCGAACGCGGCACGATGTTCCCCGCGGCAAGCCCGGCGCCAACGGCGCGCAGGCTCGCCGACACTCAATCACCAACGGCGGGCGGCTCACACGCCGTCAGCAACGCGAGGAGCGGTATGGAGAAACACCAGAGAAAGGCCGACGACGAGCCTTCCATCATCGGCGCTCAGAAGGCCCAGGCGATGTACCAGGTACTCGCGGACACCGCCGCCTGCGGCCTGCGGCGCAGGGCCTCGGACGCCGCCGAAGTGCCGCTCGTCTCAGAGCTGGTCGGCCTGGAATGGCTGGCCTGGGAAGCGGGGCGTTTGCGCATGACGCCCACCGGCCAGGAGGGCTCCAACCTGTTGCGACGCCATCTGGAGGCGACGTCGAACACGCGCACCAGCTTCCAATTTCCCGGTTAGCGCCGCGCGTAGCAGCCGGCCCGGCACGGGCTGGCGCGATCCGGCCACGACCTGCGCACGCGGGCCGTCTCGATGTTCGAGGCGCCCGAGTCGCGCGCCGCGTACGGCACACTGCGACGCCCGCATGGCCCGTGCCTTTCGCAACTGGCCGGTCAAGCCACATGCGGCGCCGGCCCGCCCCATGCCCACCGACGACGACGATTCCACCCGCCTTCAGAGCCCACGCGCTGCGCAGCGTGCTGCGCAGCGCGTGCAACTCACCTACGCGCTCGGCAGCGACGGCCGCCAGGGGCCGGTGCATCACCCGCTGTTCGAGTTGCTCGGCGCCTTGCACGACGGCGGCTCGATCTCGGCCACCGCGGGGGCGCTGGGTTTGTCCTACCGCCATGTGTGGGGCGAGCTGCGACGCTGGGAGGTGCAATTCGGCCACGCGCTGGTGGTCTGGAACAAGGGCCAGCGCGCCGTGCTCACCCCCTTCGGCGAAAAGCTGTTGTGGGCCGAACGGCGCGCGCAGGCGCGGCTGGCGCCGCAGATCGAGGCGCTGCGCATGGAACTCGAGCGCGCCTTTGCCGATGCCTTCGACGACCGCATCGACGTGCTCTCGGTCAGCGCCAGCCACGACCAGGCGCTGCCGCTGCTGCGCGAACTCGCGCTGGCCGAGCAACTGCATCTCGACCTCGAGTTCACCGGCAGCCAGGACGCACTGCGCGCGCTCGACAGCGGCCGCTGCCAGCTGGCCGGCTTTCACGTTCTCGACGGCGCCGCGCGCGGCTCGGTCAGCGCGCGCGCCTACCGCGCGCGCCTGGAGCCCGGCCACCACAAGCTCATCGGGTTTGCGCAACGCAGCCAGGGACTGATGGTGGCGCCCGGCAACCCCCTCGGCGTGGCGTCGTTGCAGGCCCTGCAGCACGACACCTTGCGCTGGGTCGGGCGCCCGCCGGGCACCGGCACGCGCGTGCTGCTGGAAGAATTGGCAGAGCAGGCGGGCGTCGCGCTGCCAGCGAGCTTCGCGCTGGTCGAGCCTTCGCATGTGGCCGCCGCCCAGGCGGTGGCCAGCGGCGCGGCCGACGTGGCCTTCGGGCTCGAGGCCGCGGCACGCGCCGTGGGGCTCGACTTCGTGCCGCTGGCGCGCGAGAGCTATTTCCTCGTCACGCGCAAGAGCGCGCTGGCGCTGAGCGCCGTGCAGCGGCTGGTGACACTGCTGCGTTCACCGGCCTGGGCAGCGACGCTGGCCGGCTTGCCCGGCTACCAGGCCGCCGAGCCCGGTGCCGTGCTCGCCCTCACCAAGGTGCTGCCGTGGTGGACGTACCGCAGCGCGCGCCAGGCTTAAGGCCAACCGCCTCGGCAACGGCCCTCACCGCTCGCCTGCTTGCGACCCGGACCCGACCTCATGAAATGGCTTCGATTTCAAAGCGGTGCGCGCACTGGCTTCGGCACCCTCGACGCGGACGCGGGCACGGTCCACGTTCACGGCGGCACGCTGTTCGATGAGCCCGAGCCGAGCGGCGAGCGGCTCGCCCTGGGCGAGATCGCGTGGCTCACGCCCTGCGCGCCGAGCAAGATCATCGGCCTGTGGAACAACTTCCATGCGCTGGCCGACAAGAACGGTTGGGCGCGGCCCACCGAGCCGCTTTACTTTTTGAAGGCACCGAGCAGCGCAGCGGCACACGACCAGGCCATCGCGGCGCTGCCCGAGGCGCTGGGCCGCGTGGCCTACGAAGGCGAGCTGGCGATCGTGATCGGCCGTCGCGCGCGCTGCATTGCACCCGACGCCGCGGCGGCGCACATCTTCGGCTACACCTGCGCCAACGACGTGACGGCGATCGAATTGCTGGGCCGCGACCCGGCGTTCCCGCAGTGGACGCGCGCCAAGAGCTTCGACGGCTTTGCCGCCTTCGGCCCGGTGATCGAGACCGCGTTCGACCCGGCACGCGCCACGCTGCGCACGCGCGTGGCCGGGCGCGAGCGACAGCACTACGCGCTGGCCGACATGATCTTCGCGCCCGCGGAGCTGGTGTCGCGCCTCTCGCACGACATGACGCTCGAGCCCGGCGACCTGATCCTCTGCGGCACTTCGCTCGGCGTGCTGCCGATGAAAGCCGGCAGCGAAGTCGAAGTGGAGATCGAAGGCATTGGTGTGCTGGCCAATCGCTACGGGTGAGCGCGCACGCCTAGCGCCACACCGCGCCGCGCCGCATTGGCAAAAACCCCTGATCGCGAGCGACCCCTGGGCGTCGCCGCGGCCGCTTACCCTTGCGGTCGGCACATGCCGACAACACCACCCTCGGGGGAGAGTTTCATGAACTGGTTTTTGCAAGCGCTCCAGAAATACGCGACCTTCAGCGGGCGGGCGCGCCGCTCCGAGTATTGGTACTTCTTCCTGATGTACCTCCTGATTTTCGTCCTGCTCGCCATCGTCGACGGCATCACCGGCTCCTTCAGCGCCAAGAGCGGCGTCGGCTTGCTGAGCGGTGTGTTCGCACTCGCGATGCTGCTGCCTTCGCTGGCCGTCGGTGTGCGGCGCCTGCACGACATCGGCCGCAGTGGTTGGTGGCTGCTCATCGCCTTCGTACCGCTGATCGGCGGCATTGTCTTGCTGCTGTTCGCGGTGAAGGTCGGCACGCCGGGCGACAACGAGTACGGCGCCGTCCCCGAGCTTGAAGCCGCTTGATCGCTGACGCGGCGCGGCGCGTCGGCGCCCGCGCACGGTCGCTCTAGCCTACCGGCTGCAGCACCACGCGCGAATGCGCGTCGCCGAAGGTCTTGGCCAGCAGGCTGGTGGCCGCATGGATCGCGTCGATGCTCGGCGTGGGCGTGCCGGTGATGCGCGCCAGCTCGACCACGCTGCCCAGCAGCGCCTCGAGCTCGAGCGCACGGCCGCTTTCCACGTCCTGCAACATCGAGGTCTTGTGCGCGCCCACCGCCTGGGCACCGGCGATGCGTTGATCGAGCGAAATCTTGAACACCACGCCGAGCTTTTCGGCCACGGTGCGGGCCTCGGTCATCATCGAAGTGGCCAGCGCGCGCGCGGCCGGGAAGCGGCAGATGTCTTCCAGCGTGGCGTGCGTGAGCGCGCTGATCGGGTTGAAGCTGAGGTTGCCCCAGAGCTTGATCCAGATTTCGCCGCGGATGTCCTTGGCGACGGGGCTCTTGAAGCCGGCGCGGATCATTGCCTGCGACAGCGCCTCGACGCGCGGGCTGCGCGTGCCGTCGGGCTCGCCGAGCGTGAAGCGGTTGCCTTCGATCACGCGCACGACACCGGGCTCGACCAGCTCGGCCGCCGGGTAGACAACGCTGCCGATGACGCGTTCGGGCTCGATGTGGGCCGCGATCACACCGCCCGGGTCGACGCTCTGGAGCTGGCGGCCTTCATACGGGCCGGCGAGCTTGTGAAAGTACCACCACGGCAAGCCGTTGATCATGGTGACGACCATGGTGTCGGGGCCGAACAGCGCACGCAGGCCGGGCAGCAGGTCCTTGACCTGGTGCGCCTTCACCGTCAGCAGCACGGCGTCTTGCGGGCCGGCCTCGGCCATGTCCTGCACCGCGCGCACGCTCGTCGCGTGTTGCTCGCTGCCGTCTTCGAGCCGCAGCCGAAAGCCGTTGGCATTGATGGCCGCGAGGTTCTTGTTGCGCGCGATGAAGGTGACCTCTTCACCGGCCAGGGCCAGCCTCGTGCCGAGGTAGCCGCCTATGGCGCCAGCGCCCACGATGGCGACCTTCATGATGCCTCGCCAGCGCCCACGATGGCGACCTTCATGATGTCTCGCCAGCGCCCACGATGGCGACCTTCACCGTGCACTCCCGCCATCGTCGCTCGATTCGCCCGCCTTCATGCGCGCCCTGAGGATGCCCAACAACGGCCACAGCAACAGAACGATCGCGATCCCGGCAATGCTGGCCACCAGCGGGTTGGCCCAGAAGATGGCAAGGCTGCCCTGCGAAATCAGCATCGACTGGCGAAAACTCGCCTCCGCCATGTCGCCCAGCACCAGCGCCAGCACCAGCGGCGCGAGCGGGTACTTCAGCTTCTTGAACAGGTAGCCGAGCACGCCAAACGCCAGCATCAACCACACGTCGAACATCGAGTTGTTGACGGTGTAGGCGCCGATGGCGCAGATGACGATGATGATCGGTGCAATCACCGAGAACGGAATACGCAGGATCGAGGCCCAGAACGGCACCGTCGTGAGCACCACGATCAGGCCGACCAGGTTGCCGAGATCCATCGAGGCGATCAGGCCCCAGACGAAGTCCTTCTGTTCAATGAACAGCATCGGCCCGGGTTGCAGTCCCCAGATCAAGAGGCCGCCGAGCAGCACCGCCGCGGTCGGCGAGCCGGGAATGCCGAGCGTGAGCATCGGCAGCAAGGCGGACGTGCCGGCCGCATGCGCCGCGGTTTCCGGTGCGAGCACGCCTTCGATCTGGCCCTTGCCGAAGGAGTGCGGGTCCTTGGACATGCGCTGCGCCACGCCGTAGCTCATGAAGGACGCCGGTGTGGCGCCGCCCGGTGTGATGCCCATCCAGCAGCCGATGGCGGTGGAGCGCAGGAAGGTGAGCCAGTAGCGCGGCAGCGTCTTCCAGGTCTCGAACACGACGCGCGGGTTGATCTTGGCGGTCTTGCCCTTGAAGGCCAGGCCTTCTTCCATCGTCAGCAGGATCTCGCCGATACCGAACAGGCCGATCACCGCGATGAGGAAGTTGAAGCCCTTGAGCAGGTCGGTAAAGCCATAGGTCATGCGCAAGGTGCCGGTCACGCTGTCCAGGCCCACGGCGGCGAGGGCAAAGCCGAACATCATCGAGGCAATGGTCTTGGCGGGGGGCTCCTTGCTCATGCCCACGAAGCTGCAGAAGGTGAGCAACTGCACCGCAAAGAATTCGGCCGGGCCGAACTTCAGCGCAAAGCGCGCCAGCAGGGGCGCCAGGAAGGTGATGAGCAGCACCGCGAACAGCGCGCCGACGAACGACGAGGTGAAGGCCGCCGTGAGCGCCTGCGCCGCCCTGCCCTGCTGCGCCATCGGATAGCCGTCGAAGGTGGTCGCCACCGACCACGGCTCGCCGGGGATATTGAACAGGATCGAGGTGATGGCCCCGCCGAACAGCGCGCCCCAGTAGATGCAGCTCAGCATGATGATCGCCGAGGTCGGGTTCATGCTGAAGGTCAGCGGCAGCAGGATGGCAATGCCGTTGGCGCCGCCGAGTCCCGGCAGCACGCCGATCAACACGCCCAGCGTGATGCCCACCAGCATGAACAGCAGGTTGGGGCCGGTCATGGCGACGGCAAAGCCGCCCATCAGGTTGTTCAGTTCATCCATGGAAGTCTTTAGAAGCCGAGCAGTTGCTCGATCGGTCCCTTGGGCAGTGCCACCAGGAACCAGCGCTCGAACACCAGGAAGAACGCCAGCGGCACACCCACCGACACCGCCAGGGTCAGCGGCCAGCCGTAGCGGCCGTGGCGGCGCATGAAGTAGCCGATCAGCAGCAGCGAGGCGACGTAGATCCCGAGCAGCCGCACGCCACCCACGTACACCACCATCGGCACCAGCACCGCCATCACGCTGGCAAGTTGGGAGCGCTCGGCAAAGGGCGCGTCGGCGCGGCGCCAACGCAGCAGCGTGCGGATCAGCACGCTGCCGCTGGACGCCAGCAGCAGCAGGCCCACGTAGAACGGAAAATAGCCCGAGCGCGGGCCGTCGTCGGCCCAGCCGATGCCCACGCGCAGGCTGTCGGTGATCACCAGCAGCGCAAAGGCCACCAGGAAGATCGCCAGGCCTGCCTCGGGCCAGCGTGAGCCCACGGGCGCGGAAGAATGTTTGTCATCGCTCATGCGAACTCCTGCTGCGCAAACTAAAGCCGCGCGGCTCGAACCCGGAAACCGGAATGGTGCAAGGGGGACGCCGAACCGCCGCGCTCCCCGCCTGCTCAGTTCACGATGAAGCCGGCTTCCTTCATCAGCGTGCGGTGCAGCTGCTCGGTCTTGCCCAGCCAATCAGAAAACTCGGCGCCCGACATGCTGGTCTGGTTGAAGGCGCCCTTTTCCATGAATTCCTTCCACTCCGGCAGCGCCCGCACCTTGGCGAGCAGGTCGACGTAGAACTTGAGCTGATCGGGCGTGACGCCGGGCGGCATGAAGATGCCGCGCAGCATGGTGTAGTCGACCGGCAGGCCGGCGGAGGCGCAGGTCGGCACGTCCTGCCAGGCCATGGTGGCGGTGAGCTTGGCCTTGTAGGGCATCTTCACCTTGTCCATCACGCACAGCGGCCGCAGCTTGCCGGCGCGCCAGTGCGACTCGGCCTCGATCGGGTTGTTGACGGTCGAGTCGATGTGCTTGCCCACCAGCTGCACCGCCACGTCGCCGCCGCCCTTGAAGGGGATGTAGGTCAGTTTCTTGCCGGCCGCCTTCTCGATCATCACGGTGATGATCTGGTCTTCTTGCTTGGAGCCGGTGCCGCCCATCTTGAAGGTATTGGCCGGCTGCGCCTTCACTGCGTCGAGGAAGGCCTTGGCAGTCTTGTGCGGCGACTCCTCGTTGACCCACAGCACGAACTGGTCGAGCGCCATCATCGACACCGGCGTCATGTCGCGCCAGTTGAACGGCACGCCCGTGGCCAGCGGCGTGGTGAACAGGTTGGACAGCGTGATGACGATCTTGTGCGGGTTGCCGGGGTCGCCCTTCACGTCGAGGAAGCCCTCGGCCCCGGCGCCGCCGGACTTGTTGACCACCACCAGCGGCTGCGCCATCAGCTTGTTCTTGGCGACCACGCCCTGAATGAAGCGCGCCATCTGGTCGGCGCCGCCGCCGGTGCCGGCCGGCACCACCAGTTCGACCGGCTTGGTCGGCTCCCAGGCGAAGGCGGACGCGGCACAAGTGGCCGCCAGCAAGGCCGCGCTCGCGGCGCGGATGAATCGAAATGCTGTCATCGTGTGTCCTTGAAATGTGGGTCGCGTGGGTGCGGCTTCAATGCAGGCCTAGCTTGGCCGCCAGGCCAATGCGCTGCAGCTTGCCGGTCGCCCCCTTGGGAATCTCGTCCATGAACAGGATCTTCTTGGGCACCTTGTAGTCGGCCACGCGCTTGGCGACAAACTCCTGGATCTCACGCTCGGTGGCGACAGCGCCTTCCTTGAGTACCACCACCGCCGCGACCTCCTCGCCGAGCTTGGGGTGCGGCATGCCGAAACACACCGTCTGCGCCACGGCCGGGTGATCCATGAGGATTTCATCGACCTCCCGCGGACTGACTTTTTCGCCACCGCGGTTGATGATTTCCTTCAGGCGCCCGGTGAGGCTCAGGTAGCCGTCGGCGTCCTGGCTGCCCTGGTCGCCGGTGCGAAACCAGCCCGCAAGGAAGCCTTCTTCGTTGGCCTGGGGGTTGTTCTCGTAGCCGGCCGTCACGTTGGGGCCACGGATCACGATCTCGCCGATCTCGCCGGCCGCCAGCAGCGTGCCGTTCTCGCCCATGATCGCCACCTCGGGGCCGGCGGCCAGCCCCACCGAGCCCGGCTTGCGCGACAGCGGCGGCAGCGGGTTCGAGGCCATCTGGTGGGTGGCCTCGGTCATGCCGTAGGACTCGATCAGCGGCGCATTGAAGATCGCTTCCAACTCGCGGATCACCTGCGGCGGCATCGACGAAGACGACGAGCGCAGGAAGCGCAGCGGGTTGCGCGCAATGACGTCGGCATTGCCCTTGGCGCGCTGCACGATGGCCTGGTGCATGGTCGGCACCGCCGTGTACCAGCTGGGCTTGGCCTCGTCCATCCAGGCAAAGAACTTCAGCGCGTTGAAGCCCGGCGTACAAAACACCTGCGAGCCGGCCGAAACCGGTGCCAGCACGCCGGCAATGAGCCCGTGGATGTGGAACAGCGGCATGATGTTCAGGCCGATATCCGTCGCGGTGAACTGCAGCGTGCCGCGGATGTGGGCCGCGGAGGCGCAGAGGTTGGCCACCGACAGGGGCACGATCTTGGGCCGCGAGGTGGTGCCCGAGGTGTGCAGCACCATGCCGACGTCGCCCGGCTCTGCGTAGCCGCCCAGCGTTGCCGTGCGCGGCGCGCCCCCTTCGCGCGCGACCAGCCGAAAGTCACCGGCCGCAGCACCCGCATCGGCCACCAGGTCGACGATGCGCACGCCCAGCTTCCTGGCCACTTCGATGGCCGGTGACGTGCTGGCCTGCTCGACGATCAGCACCTTGGCGTTCAGGTCCGACAGGTAGAACTCGAACTCGTCGGCGCGGTAGCCGGGATTGAGCGGTGCGCTGGTGGTGCCGGCGGCGCAGGCGAGATAGCAGGTCGCCATCTCAGGACCATTGGCCAGCACGATCGCAACGCGGTCGTTGCGCCCGACACCCAGCGCATTGAGGCTGGCCAGCGTCCTGTCGACCAGCGTGCGCAGGGCGGCATAGTCGAGCGGTGCGCGGCCGGGTGCGGCAATCGCGATGGCGCCGTCGGCACCCGCGGCGAGCAGATCCTTGAAGCTCATGTGGTTCGTCTCGATTCGTTCTTTGAGCGCTGCTCGAAGGCAGCTCGGTGGCATCACAAGAGACTACCGGGGGCTAGCCTGAAGCGGCCCCGGGGTTTGTCGGGAGCCGGTCGGCCAGAGGCAGGCCTTGCTGCCGGGAAAGTCTGCCGCATCAGGGGTGGCGGCT
>NZ_JANMWL010000176.1:0-1791 GCF_031393925.1 Methylibium sp.
AGCGCCGCGCCCGGCGCCGCGCGACTGGCCGGCCTGCACATCGACGCGCGCGGCAGCTTCCGCGGCGCGCCGCTCGCGGCCCGTCTGCAAGCCAGCGGGCTGCTGCCGTTGGCGACCTCCAGCGCCGACATGCCACCGGTCCCAATGGTGCTTGATTTGCGCGTCGGCCAGGCCCGCTTGCAGCTCGACGGCAGCGCACGTGACGTGCTGCGTCTCACCGCCCTGGACGCGCGCTTCGCGCTCGACGGTCCCTCGCTCGCGGCCATCGGCGACGTGCTCGGTGCCACCTTGCCGAGCACCGCACCGTTCTCGATGCGCGGGCAGCTCAGGAAAGACGGCGCGGTGTGGGGCGTGGGCGTGGCGAACCTGGTGGTCGGCAAGAGCCGCCTGCGCGGCGACTTCCGCTACGACACCACCGAGGCGGTGCCGCGGCTCACCGGCGCGCTGACCGGCGAGCGTCTCTCGCTGCCCGACCTGGCACCGGCCCTGGGCGCCAAGCCGCCACAGCGAGCCAAGTCCAAGGCGGCCCGCGGCGCGCGCGACCGGCTGCTGCCGCAGCGTGACTTCGACGTGCCGTCGCTACGCGCGATGAATGCCAACGTCAAGCTCTCGATCGACAGCGTGGCGCTCGGCACCGAAGAGCTGGCGAACTTCGCGCCACTGCAAGGCCGCGTGCGCTTGCAGGACCAGGTGCTGCAGATCGAGGACCTGGTGGCGCGCAACTCCGGCGGCGAGCTGCGCGGGGCGCTCACGCTCGACGCGCGCAGCGAAAAGCAGCCCCTTTGGCATGCCGATGTGCGCTGGTCGGGCGTGCAGCTCGAGCGCTTCGTGAAGACGCGCAACCCGCGCAGCAAGGAAGCCCCGCGAACCGCGGGCAAGGCGGCCGGCACGCCCGCCAGCAAGACCGCCAAACAGGGCGCCGCACCGGGCCAGGGCGGCTACGTCAGCGGCGTGCTCGGCGGCGCGGCCAAGCTGCGCGGCAGCGGCCGCTCGGTGGCCGGCATGATGGCCTCGCTCGACGGCTCGGCGCAGGCCTGGGTGAGCGACGGGCGCGTGTCGCACCTGCTGGTGGAGCTGAGCGGCATCGACCTGGCCGAGAGCCTGGGCCTGCTGGTGACCGGCGACGACACGCTGCCGGTGCGCTGCGCGGTGGCGCGCTTTGCCGTGAAAGACGGCGTTGCGCGGCCCGAGGTCGCGGTGATCGACACGCCCGACACCACGCTGCTCGTCACCGGCGAGATCTCGCTCGTCGACGAGCGCCTGGCGCTCGACGTGGCGGCCCGGCCCAAGGACATGAGCCTGGTCGCCCTGCGCGGGCCGGTGCATGTGCGCGGGAGTTTCGGCAAACCGCAGGTCGAGCTTGACAAGGCGCGCATGGGCCTGCGCCTGGCCGCCGCCGCGGCACTGGCCGTCGTCGCCGCGCCAGTGGCCGGCTTGCTGGCCTTGGTGGATCTCGGCGAGTCGGAGCGCGCGGTCTGCGGTGACGCGCTGGCGCAGATCAAGGGGCCTGCGCCCAAGCAACTGCAGGGTGAAGTAGCGGCTAAGAAGAAGTAGCCGCGTGGTGGGGAGCGGGGCTCTCGCCCGCTGGAGGCGGGTTGGAGCGGGAGGCAGCCTACAGGTCGAGCGACCGTACTTACGGCCGCGACGCACCACACCTGCTCAGCTGTGAACGCGCCTGCGCTCCACCGCCTCGATCTTGAGCAGTTGCCGGTACTTCGTGACCGTGCGCCGTGCGACCACCAAGCCCTGCTGGGCCAGTTGGCGCGCGATCTCGGCGTCCGACAGCGGCGC
>NZ_JANMWL010000193.1:0-56741 GCF_031393925.1 Methylibium sp.
CGCCTGGGCGCGAGCATGGTGGCGCGGCAGCTCCTGGCGCCGCAGCGGCATTCGTACTGCTTCTTGAGCTTGGGCGTGTAGCGCTCGTCGATCACCAGGCCGTAGTCGTAGAACAGCTCCTCGCCCGGCTTGATGGCACGCAGCGTCTTGATGAAGACGCGGCCATCGGTCTCGTCGGCCTCGCAATTGGGCTTGCAGGCGTGGTTGATCCAGCGCGAGGTATTGCCGCCGACCTTGCCATCGATCACATGCTCTTCATTGATGCTGAAGTAGAAGGTGTGGTGCGGGTCGTTCGGGTCGTGCGGGTGGCGGCGCAGCGCTTCGGGCCAGGCGATGACTTCGCCGGTGTATTCGATCAGCGTCTGGCCCTTGGCGAGCGGCTGCAGCGCGAAAACGCCCTTGCCGTGGATCCTCGAGCGACGCACCTGGATGCGACGCCCGCCGGCCGGTGCGCTGCCGTTGCGGGCGGGAATTGCGGTCTTGCCGCGGGGCGCTTGTGTCATGTCCGGGTTTGGATACATTGAATTCATGGGTGTGCGCGCGTGTGTAGGCGCGCGTGCGCGAGAGAGCCCGGATTGTAGGGACGGGCAGCAACGACTTAGGACACATGAGCAAAGCACTGGTGATTGCAGAAAAGCCGTCGGTCGCGCAGGACATCGTGCGCGCGCTGACGCCCTCGAGCGGCAAGTTCGACAAGCACGATGACCACTTCGAGAACGAGCACTACGTCGTGACCTCGGCGGTGGGCCACTTGGTGGAGATCAAGGCGCCGGAGGAATTCGACGTGAAGCGTGGCAAGTGGAGCTTTGCGCATCTGCCCGTGATTCCGCCGCACTTTGACCTGGCGCCGATCGACAAGGCCAAGAGCCGCCTGGGCGCGGTGGTCAAGCTGGTCAAGCGCAAGGACGTGGGCGAGCTGATCAATGCCTGCGACGCCGGGCGCGAGGGCGAGCTGATCTTTCGCCTGATCGTGCAGTACGCCGGCGCGGGCAAGAAGGCGATCGACAAGCCGGTGCGCCGCCTATGGCTGCAGAGCATGACGCCGCAGGCGATCCGCGACGGCTTCGGCGCGCTGCGCAGCGATGAGCAGATGCACGGTCTGGCCGATGCGGCCCGCAGTCGCAGCGAAGCCGACTGGCTGGTGGGCATCAACGGCACGCGTGCGATGACGGCGTTCAACTCGCGCGACGGCGGCTTCTTTCTCACCACCGTGGGCCGGGTGCAGACGCCCACGCTGTCGATCGTGGTCGAGCGCGAAGAAAAGATCAGGAAGCACATTGCCCGCGACTACTGGGAGATCAAGGCGAGCTTCGCCGCCAAGGCCGGGCTCTACGAAGGCAAGTGGTTCGACCCCGCGTGGAAGAAAAACGAAGACGCCGAGCGCCGCGCCGACCGGGTGTGGAGCCAGGCCGATGCGCAGGCGATCGCGCAAGCGGTGCGCGGCCAGCCCGCCGCCGTGACCGAGGAGGCCAAGCCCAGCAGCCAGGCGAGCCCGCAGCTCTACGACCTCACGCTGCTGCAGCGCGAGGCCAATTCGCGCTTCGGCTTTTCAGCCAAGACCACGCTCTCCATCGCCCAGGCGCTGTACGAAAAGCACAAGGTGCTGACCTATCCGCGCACCGACTCCAAGGCGCTGCCGGAGGACTACGTCGCGGTCGTCAAGGAGACGATGCAGATGCTGGCCACCGAAGACCTGCCCGGGCCGCTGAAGGCGCTCGCGGCGCATGCGAAGAAGGCGGTGAAGGAGGGCTATGTCAAACCCAACAATCGCATCTTCGACAACGCCAAGGTGTCGGATCACTTCGCCATCATCCCGACGCTGCAGGCGCCCAGGAGCCTCTCGGAGATCGAGGCCAAGCTCTACGACATGGTGGTCAAGCGCTTCCTGGCGGTGTTCTATCCGCCGGCCGAGTTCATGGTCACGACGCGCATCTCGACCGTGAAGGCGCTCTTGGGCGGGGTTCAAAAGGAACACAAGTTCCAGACCAACGGCAAGGTCATGGTCAAGGCGGGTTGGCTGGCGGTCTACGGCCGCGACATCGAGGACGCCGATTCCACCCTGGTGGCGGTCGATCTAGGCGAGGTGGTTGGCACCGAGAGCGTGGACGTACACGCGCTGCGCACCAAGCCGCCCGCGCGCTACACCGAGGCCACGCTGCTGAGCGCCATGGAAAGCGCCGGCAAGCTGATCGACGACGAGGATCTGCGCGAAGCCATGCAGGAGAAGGGCCTGGGCAAACCGGCCACGCGCGCGCAAACCATTGAAGGGCTGATCTACGAGAAGTACATGCACCGCGACGGCCGCGAGCTGGTGCCGACCGCCAAGGCCTTCCAGCTCATGACCCTGCTGCGCGGCCTGGGCGTGGAGGAGCTGACCTTGCCCGAGCTCACCGGCAACTGGGAGTACCAGCTCGCCGAGATGGAAAAGGGCAAGCTGAGCCGCAGCGCCTTCATGGCCGAGATCGCCGCGATGACCGAGCGCATCGTCGCCAAGGCCAAGGAATACGACCGCGACACCATCCCCGGCGACTACGCGACCTTGAAGACGCCCTGCCCCAAGTGCGCCGGCGTAGTGAAGGAAAACTACCGCCGCTACACCTGCGTGGGCACGCAAGCGGCCGAAGACAACGGCTGCGGCTTCTCGATCGGCAAGAGCCCCGGCGGGCGCAGCTTCGAGCTGGGCGAGGTGGAGGCCTTCCTGGCGCACAAGAAAATCGGCCCGCTGGAGGGCTTTCGCTCCAAGGCCGGCTGGCCCTTCACCGCCGAACTCAAACTCATCCTCGACGACGAGATCGGCAACTGGAAGCTCGAGTTCGACTTCGGCGAAGACGCGAAGAAGGCCGAGGGCGACGGCACGCCGGTGGACTTTTCAGACCAGCAAAGCCTCGGCGCCTGCCCCAAGTGCAAGGGCCGCGTGTTCGAGCATGGCGCGAGCTACGTCTGCGAACACGCGGTCGGTGCGCACGTCACCTGCGACTTCAAGAGCGGCAAGATCATCCTGCAGCAGCCGGTGGCGCGCGAGCAGATGACGCGGCTCCTCAAGGAAGGTCAGACCGAGCTGCTGGAGAACTTCGTTTCCAACAAGACGCGGCGCAAGTTCAAGGCGCGCCTGGCCTGGGACGCCAAGGAGGGCAAGGTCGGCTTCACCTTCGAGCCACGCCCGGCCAAGAAAGTGCCGGCCAAAAAAGCGGCGGCGAAGAAGTCCGCTTGAAAGCGTGAAGCGTGCAAGCGCGAACCGCAGTCGAATCGCTCGTTTGCCCAAGCGCGCTCAGCGCAGCACCAGCACCGGCACCTTGCTGTGAGTGAGCACCTTCTGCGTCTCGCTGCCCAGCAGCAAGCCCTGCAGTCCGCGCCGGCCGTGCGAGGCCATCACGATCAGGTCGCAGCCGGCCTGCTCGGCGGTGCGCGTGATCGCCTCGTGCGGATGGTCGCTGGTGACCATGCGCGTCTCGCAGGCGACGCCTTCCTCGCGCGCGGTGCGCTGCACCATCGACAGGAACTGCTCGGCCTGCAGCTTGCAGTTCGCGACAAACTGCTCGCGCGTGTCTTCGAGCATGGCGGTGTGATAGGTCAGCACGTGGAACTCGGGCAGCACATGGATGGCGGTGACCCGGGCCTGCTGCACTTTGGCAAGGCGCAGGCCTTTGCGAACCGCGTCCTCCGACAAGGCCGAGCCGTCGGTCGGCAAAAGCAAATGCTTGAACATGGCGACTCCTGTGCAGTGGAGTCAAAAGCTTAGTTCACGGCACCGCGCATTGCGATCGCTCGATGCGGCGGCCATGTCGTCGGTGCTGTTGCTCGAGCCAATCGCCAGCTTCTTGACCAGCACGCCGCCGCGCGCGAGGCCGGCGCACGGCCATTCACTCGATCGTGCTGCGGTACCGGTGTGGCCGACATGGCCTGAGCTCGGCGGCGCGCCGATTTACGGGTCGATTGACGAACTGCTGCTGATGCGGGCGGTCAGGGCGCCGCTGTGCTTGCTGCTGCTCGCCGCGGTGCCGGGCGGGCTGGGCGTGCGCTGAAGCCCTGCTTTGCGACAATCGACGCCATGGATGCGAAGGAAAACCTCGACACCTTGATGCGCCGCCTGGGCGAAGCGGCGCGCGCGGCCTCGGGCGCGCTCGCCGCCGCACCGACGGCGGCCAAGAACACTGCGCTGTTGGCACTGGCCCGCGCGATTCGGGCCGAGGCCGCGATGCTGCGCGCCGAAAACGAGCGCGACCTGGAAGCTGCCCGCGCCGCGCTGCTCGACGCGCCGCTGCTCGACCGCCTGCGCCTCACCGCCGCGGTGATCGCCCAGATGGCCGAAGGCTGCGATCAGGTCGCCGCACTGCCCGATCCGATCGGCGAGATGACCCACCTGCGTCGCCGCCCGAGCGGCATCACCGTGGGCCAGATGCGCGTGCCGCTGGGCGTGTTCGGCATGGTCTACGAGAGCCGCCCCAACGTGACCATCGACGCCGCCGCGCTGGCCATCAAGAGCGGCAATGCCGCCATCCTGCGCGGCGGCTCCGAGGCGCGGCACTCCAACGCCGCGCTCATGAGCCTGGTGGCGCGCGCACTGTGCGAAGCGGGCCTGCCCGAAGGCGCCGTGCAGGGCGTGCCGACCACCGACCGCGCTGCGGTGGGCCGGCTGATCACGATGCCGCGGTACGTCGATGTGATCATCCCGCGCGGCGGCAAGGGGCTGATCGCGCGCATCGCCGCCGAGGCCACGGTGCCCGTGATCAAGCACCTGGACGGCAACTGCCATACCTATGTCGACGCCGAGGTCGACCTTGACCTGGCCGTGCGCGTGACTGAGAACGCCAAGACGCAGAAATACAGCCCTTGCAACGCCACCGAGTCGTTGTTGGTGCATGGGGCGCAGGCGGCGGCTTTCCTGCCGCGCATCGGCGCCGCGTTCGCCGCCAAGGGCGTGGAGATGCGCTGCGACGCCGCTGCGAAATCGCTGCTCGCGGGCGTTGCCGGCGCCAGGCTTGCCGACGCGACCGAGGCCGACTGGGCCGAGGAGTACCTGGCGCCCGTCATCAGCATCAAGGTGGTGGCGTCGCTCGACGAGGCCATCAGTCACATCAACCGCTACGGCTCGCACCACACCGACGCGATCCTGACCACCCATCACCCGAGCGCGATGCGCTTCCTGCGCGAGGTCGATTCCGCCAGCGTGATGGTCAACGCCAGCACGCGTTTCGCCGACGGCTTCGAGTACGGCCTGGGCGCCGAGATCGGCATCAGCACCGACAAGCTGCACGCCCGCGGCCCGGTCGGGCTGGAGGGCCTGACTTCGATGAAGTGGGTGGTGTTCGGCCAGGGCGAAGTGCGCGGCGAGTCAGCGCCATGAGCCTGGACCCGCGCGGTGCCCTGGTGCTGTTCTCCGGCGGGCAGGACTCGACCGCCTGCCTGGCCTGGGCGCTCGAGCGCCATGCGCATGTCGAGACGATCGGCTTCGACTACGGCCAGCGTCACCGTGTCGAGCTCGATTGCCGAGGGCGTGTGCGTCAAGGCATTAGCGAGGTGTTCCCGCTCTGGGCCGGCCGGCTGGCCAACGATCACCTGCTCGACCTGCGGCTGCTCGCGCAAATTTCCGACTCGGCGCTGACCGAGCCGCGCGCCATCGAGATGCAGGCGAGCGGCCTGCCCAACACCTTCGTGGCGGGGCGCAACCTGCTGTTTTTCAGTTTCGCCGCGACCATCGCCTACCGACGCAACCTGAGCGTGCTGGTCGGCGGCATGTGCGAGACCGACTACTCGGGTTACCCCGACTGCCGCGACAACACGCTCAAGGCGCTGCAGGTGGCGCTCAGCCTGGGCATGGCCACGCCGATGACGATCGAGACGCCGCTGATGTGGCTCGACAAGGCGCGCACCTGGGCGCTGACGCAGGCGCTCGGCGGCGATGCACTTTGCGAGCTGATCGTCGAGCACACGCACAGCTGCTACCTCGGTGAGCGCGAACACCGCCACGCCTGGGGCTACGGCTGCGGTGCCTGCCCGGCCTGCGAACTGCGCCGCAAGGGCCACGAGGCGTGGCGCGCCGGTCTTGCGGGCTGAGCCGCAGCGCCGGCCGTGTGGTGCTGGCGTAGAGTGGTCTGTCATGAAGACCACGCCTTCTCGGCCGTTGAGACATCCTGGGCCAACCCCGCTCACTCGCGGCGAGTTCCCGGGCGTTGGAACGGCCTTTAACGGTCACCGAGAGCTTGCCCGATGAGCACGAGCCGCATCGTGTTCGTCGCGCTGTCGGCGTTGCTGCTGTTCTGGGGCGTAGGCGCCTATAACCGGCTGGTCAGTCTGCGCAGTGCGGTGACGGCGGCCTGGGCGCCCATCGATGCGCAGCTGCGTCGCCGCCAGGCGCTCGCCTTTGACCTGGCGACCGCGCTGGCCGAACTGCCCGCGATGTCTGACGAGGTCGGTCGGTCCACCCTGCAGACCGTGGTCGCGGCCACGCGCCAGGCGCAGGCGGCTGCCGACCATGCCCAGGTGCGCCCGAGCAGCGCCGGGGCGATTCAGAGCCTGGGGCTGGCCGAGCAGGTGCTCGACGGCGCGCTGCGGCCGCTGCGCGTGCTGATCGGAGCGCGCGCGGGGCTGCTCGACGAGCCGCCGATCGCCGAGCGCGTGCAGGCGCTGCTTCACGGCCTGCAAGAAGCCGACGAGCAGATTTCCTTCACGCGGCGCGTTTTCAAGGAAGCGGTCGCCAGTTTCAACGCCGCGGTGCATGAATTGCCAACGCGGCTGGTCGCGAGCGCGTTCGGCTTTCGGCCGGCCGCGCCGCTGCAGGGTGCGTCGCCGGAGCGCGGGCCGGATTCGCAACTCGTCTCCTCCTTCGGAGACCGGCGGTGAGCACTGCGGCGACGGACGCCGCGGTCGCCAGCCAACGCGGTGCGCTTGAGCGGCTCGCGCTGGCGCACGGCCCGCTCGAGCGGCGCACGGCGTTGCTGGCGCTGTTGGTGTCACCCTTCAATGAGCCGCAGCAGCATGCCTGGGAACGCGCCTGTGTCGGGGTGGCGCTGGCCGAGCGCATCGGCGTCGATGTCGCCCTGCTCGCGCCAGCCACGCGACTGCCGGTGTTCGAGGCCTTGCTCGACCGCTCGCGCCCCGCGCCGCTCGCGGAGAAGCGCGATTTGCTCGAGCATGCGCGGCGCGTGCTCGCCGCGGCCGGAGGCGTCAGGCCGCTCGACCGCCTGCGCTGGTTGGTGATGCGGCATCGGCTCGGCGAGGCGCCGCTGTCCGCGCCCGCAGCCGGCAGCGAGCTGCCGGCATCGACCGTCCCGGCGCTGTCGGTGTTTGCCGCTTTCCTGGCGCGCATCGTGCCGCTGGCGCAGGCCGACGGTGGCATCGGCGCCGAGGGATGGGCCTGGCATGAGCGCATGCTCGCCCCGTGGGCGACGCAGGACGCCAACGAAGCTCGTCGGCGCGGCGTGCCGCATGCCGAAGATCTGCTGCCGGCGCTGCGTATGTTGCAGGCGCAGTCGTGGATGCTGCGGCCGGTGCTGCTGCGTGCTTTGGTCGACGCGCTAGAGCCGCCCGGCGTCGAGGGGCTCGATGCGCAGGCGTGCGACGCGCTGCGGCTGGTCGCGACCCTGCTCGACGCGCCGCTGCCGCCAACGCTGGCCGAGCGCTACGTCGAGACCGGCTGGACGCACGACGCAGTGTCTTAGCCGCCAACGCGGCGCCGCCTACACTGCGCGCCCGTGACCGCTGCCCCCGACCCCGCCCGAGCCGCCTCGCTGCCGTTGGCCGCGCTGCTGGCGCATGCCGCCGACGCCGTCGCCGCGGTGCGCGCCGGCCGCTCGCTGACCGCCGCGCTCGCCGCCACGCCCGTGGCGGCGCGGCCGGCAACGCAGTCGCTGGCGTTTCGCGCCTTGCGCGGATTGGGGCGCGCGCAGGTGCTGCGCGAGTTGCTGGCCGCCAAGGCACCGCCGCCTTGGGTCGACGCACTGTTGCTCACCGCGCTGGCGCTGGCCTGGCAGGAGGGCGAATCGGGCGAGGCGCTGCCGTATGCGCCACCCTATGCGCCGCACACCCTGGTCAGCCAGGCGGTCGAGGCCGCCAAGCAGCGCGCCCGCGCGCAAGCGGGCTTCGTCAATGCGCTGTTGCGACGCTTCCTGCGCGAGCAGGATGCGCTACTGGAACAGGCGCTCTGCGAGCCGCTGGCGCAGTGGAACCATCCGCCTTGGTGGATAGCGCGGCTGCAGCAGGACTGGCCGACCACGTGGCAGGCGCTGCTGCGCTCGGCCAATGCGCGCGCGCCGATGAGCCTGCGCGTCAACGCTCGGCGCTCGAGCGTCGGTGATTACCTCCACCGGCTCGCCGAGGCCGGCATCCCGGCCCGCGCTGTCGGCTCGCACGGCGTGGAGCTGGGTGCGCCGCGGCCGGTGCATGAATTGCCGGGCTTTGCGGAGGGCCTGGTGTCGGTGCAGGACCTCGCCGCCCAGCAGGCCGCGCCCTTGCTTCTCGGCGCTGCGCGCTTGCCAGCCGGCGCCCGTGTGCTGGACGCATGCGCGGCGCCGGGCGGCAAGACCGCCCATCTGCTGGAGTTGGCCGAACTGGACCTGCTGGCGCTCGACGCCGACCCTGGCCGGCTCGGCAAGGTGAGCGAAACGCTGGGCCGGCTGGGTTTGCGCGCTCGAGTGCAGGCGGGCGACGCACGCCACCCGCAAAGCTGGTGGGACGGCCGCCTGTTCGATGCCATCTTGCTCGACGCACCGTGCAGCGCCTCGGGCATCGTGCGCCGCCATCCCGACGTGCGCTGGCTGCGCCGCGCCAGCGACACCGCGGCACTCGCGCGCACCCAGCGCGAACTACTGGATGCGCTGTGGCCGCTGCTGGCGCCCGGCGGGCGGCTGGTCTATGCCACCTGTTCCATCTTTCGCGCCGAGGGCGAACAGCAGGTCGACGCTTTTTTGCAACGCGCAAGCGACGCCTGCATGCGGCCTTCGCCCGGGCACCTGCTCCCCCTGGCCGACAATGCCATCGAGGGGGCCTCTGGCCTGCCGCCGTCGGTGACAGACGGCTTTTTCTACGCCGTGCTCGACAAGCGCGCGCCTTAGCACCCCCACCCGAGAAGTCCACGAGATCCAACGACCGAGCTGCCCCCGACCGTGTTCACCGCCTGGGTTCGATGCTGGTTTTTTCAGCCCCGCGCGGTGTCGCGAACGGGGCTCGGCGTGCTGCTCGTCCTGGCCCTGGCGTCGGGGCTGACGGCGCCATCGGCCCGCGCCGACGGGCTGGACCTGACCGGCTTCAGTCTGACTCGTGACGAGCAGGGCCTGTTGCTCGATTACACCGCCCGCATCGAGCTGCCGCGTGCGGTCGAGGACGCGCTGCAAAAGGGCGTGCCGCTGTACTTCGTCGCCCAGGCCGACGTGCTGCGCTCGCGCTGGTACTGGCGCGACAAGCGCGTGACGCGTGCCACTCGCAACTGGCGCCTGACCTGGCAGCCGCTGACCCGCCACTACCGCATCAACCTGGGCAGTGTGAGCCAGAACTACGACACCCTGTCGGACGCGCTCGGCTCCATCCAGCGCGCCACGCGCTGGAAGTTGGCGGACGCTTCGGTGCTCGAGGATGAGACGCGCCAGTACGTCGAATTCAGCCTGCGCCTGGACACTTCGCAACTGCCACGGCCGCTGCAGATCGGCTTTGGCGGCCAAGCCGCCTGGGACCTTGCGCTCGAGCGCACGGCGGTGGTGCCCGAACCCGTCGCGCGTTGAAGGTGCGTACGAGCCCCCCATGAGCACCAGCACCCCGCGCTGGCGTCGGCGCGTCGCGCTCCTGCTGTCGCGCGGCAGCGGGCGGCACACCTCGCGCTGGCTGTGGATCGTGTCGCTGGCGGCCAGCATCGGCGCGGCGCTGGTGCTGACCTTCCTGCTCGTCATCGCCACCAACAACCGCCAGTTCTACGAGCGCCACTATCCCTGGCTGGTGGCCGTCAACGTGCTGATCGCCACGCTGCTGGTGGCGGTGATCGTCGGCAACGGCCTGCGCCTCGGGGCGCGCGTGGCGCGCGGTCGTTTCGGCTCCCGGCTGCTGCTGCGGCTGGCGGCGATCTTCGGGCTGGTCGGACTGCTGCCCGGTGTGCTGGTCTACACGGTGAGCTACCAGTTCGTTTCGCGCAGTATCGAGAGCTGGTTCGACGTGCGCGTGGAGGGCGCGCTCGAGGCCGGGCTGAACCTCGGCCGCGGCACGCTCGACACGCTGGTGAGCGACGTGACCGACAAGACGCGCGTCGCGGCCGAGCGCCTGGCCGAGGCGCCGGAGCGCCAGCAACCGCTCGCGCTGGAGCGGCTGCGCGAGCAGCTGACCGCACAGGACGTGGCGGTGATCGGGCCGACCGGTCATGTGCTGGCGAGCGCTGGCGCGGCGGCGGTGCTGGCCCCCGAGCGGCCGTCGCTGGCGCTGCTGCGTCAGGCGCGCAAGTCGCGCGTCACCGCGCAGGTCGAGGGTCTGGACGACGACAGCGCCGCGCTGCGTGCCGCGGGGGCGCCGGTGTCGGCCGCGCAGCCGCGCGTGCGTGCGCTTGCGTTGCTGCCTTCGACCGGCTTTTCGCTCAGCGGCGAGGACCGCTACCTGATGGTCACGCAGCTGCTGCCGCCGACGCTGGCGGTCAATGCGCTGGCCGTGCAGTCGGCCTACCGTGAATACCAGCAACGCTCGCTGGCGCGCGACGGCCTGCGCAAGATGTACATCGGCACGCTCACGCTCACATTGATCCTGGCGGTGTTCGGCGCCATGCTGCTGGCGGTGACTTTCGGCAACCGGTTGGCGCGACCGCTGCTGCTGCTGGCCGACGGCGTGCGCGAGGTGGCGCGCGGCGACCTGAGCCCCAAGCCGGTGTTCGCCTCGCGCGACGAACTCGGCGGGCTGACGCGCTCGTTCGCCAAGATGACGCAGCAACTGGCCGATGCGCGCGGTCTCATCGAGCACAGCCTGGCGGAGCTGGAGGAGGCGCGCACCAAGCTGCAGACCATACTGGACAACATGAGTGCCGGCGTGATCGTGTTCGACCGCTCCGGCCACGTCGACAGCCTCAACGCCGGCGCCACGCGCATCCTGCGCCTGCCGCTGTCGGCCTATCTCGGCCGCGGGCTCGGCGAAGTGCCGGGGCTGGCTGATTTCGACACCGCGCTGCGGCGACGCTTCGAGCAGCTCGAGACCGGCCCCGAACTCGGTGAACGTGACCAGTGGCAGGACTCGTTCGAACTCAAGAGCGCCCCCGACCGCGACGGCGTGACCTTGCTCGTGCGCGGCGCCCAACTCCCCGGTGCGGCCCGGCTGGTGGTGTTCGACGACATCACCGAACTGGTGTCGGCGCAACGCGCCGAGGCCTGGGGCGAGGTCGCGCGGCGCCTGGCGCACGAGATCAAGAACCCGCTCACCCCGATCCAGCTTTCGGCCGAGCGGCTGCAGCACAAGCTCGAGGCCAAGCTCGGCGAGAGCGACCAGCAGATGCTCGTCAAATCGGTCGCCACCATCGTCAACCAGGTACAGGCGATGAAGACGCTGGTCAACGAGTTTCGCGACTACGCGCGGCTGCCGGCGGCGCAGCTGGTGCCGCTCGACCTGAACGCGCTGGCACTCGAGGTGCTGGGGCTCTATGCCGGGCCGCAGGAGTCGGGCCAACTGAAGGCCGAGTTCGTCGAAGGCCTGCCGTTGATCGAGGGCGACGCGACTCAGCTGCGCCAGGTGGTCCACAACCTGGTGCAAAACGCCCTCGACGCGGTGGCCGACCAAGGCTCGGGCCAGGTGCGCCTGCGCACCGAAGGCGCCAAGAACGACCAGGGCCAGTGGCGCTCGGTGCGACTCGTCGTGTCGGACAACGGTCCGGGCTTCAGCGAACGGGTGCTCAAACGCGCCTTCGAGCCCTACGTGACCACCAAGACCAAGGGCACGGGCCTGGGTCTGGCGGTGGTCAAGAAAATCGCCGACGAGCACGCCGCGCGCGTGCGGCTGGTCAACCTTCCAGCTGACAGCCAAGCCGAGCAAGGTCAACCCGCAGTGGGTGGCGCGCAAGTTTCGATATCATTTTCCAGATGGGTGTCCCGCGAAGGGGCGCCCGGCGGAGCGGCCGATGTGCCGTCCGCGACCTACTGAGACCCCATGGCGAACATCCTTGTTGTAGACGACGAACTCGGCATCCGCGCCTTGCTTTCGGACATCCTGAGCGACGAAGGCCACAGCGTCGAGCTCGCCGAGAACGCCGCCGAGGCGCGCCTGGTGCGAGAGCGGGCCCGGCCCGACTTGGTGCTGCTGGACATCTGGATGCCCGACGTCGACGGCGTCACGCTCCTCAAGGAGTGGGGGGCCAGCAGTCAGCTGACGATGCCGGTGATCATGATGAGCGGGCACGGCACTATCGACACGGCGGTCGAGGCCATCAAGTTCGGTGCGATGGCCTTCCTCGAGAAGCCGATCACGCTGCAAAAGTTGTTGCGCGCGGTGGAGCAGGGCCTGGCCAAGCCGCCCGGGCGGCCGCTGGCGACGGTAACGCCACTGCGCCTGGGCGAGCGTGAACCCATCGCCGCCGAGGCACCCGTCACGCAGCTCGGCGCGTTGCCGTGCCTCGCCGGGCCGCAGTCCGAGCAGAGCTTCGATCTCGACCGCCCGTTGCGCGAAACCCGTGACGCCTTCGAGAAGGCCTATTTCGAGTTTCACCTCGCGCGCGAGAACGGCAGCATGACGCGCGTGGCCGAAAAGACCGGCCTCGAGCGCACGCACCTCTATCGCAAACTCAAGCAATTGGGGGTCGACCTCACGCGCGGCAAGAAGGGCGTCGCGGTCTGACGCGGTGGGGGCTGCTGCTACACTCTCGCCCCTTGGCTCGGTAGCTCAGTTGGTAGAGCAGCGGATTGAAAATCCGCGTGTCGGTGGTTCGATTCCGCCCCGAGCCACCAGTTGAAAACGGCCCCTTCGCGGGCCGTTTTGCATGGGACGCGCAGGGGTTGAGCCCGGTCGCTGGCCTGTGCCGTTGCAGCGGCTGGCCCCGCGGAGCCCGCCTTACAATTCGCGCTTCCATTTCGACCCGCCCGAAGGATCCCCAGGTGTTCATTTCCCAAGCTTTCGCCCAGGCCGCACCGGCCGCTGCTGTCGGCGGCGACTCCAGCCTCATCACGATGCTGCCGCTGGTGCTGATGTTCGTGGTGCTGTATTTCGTGATGATCCGCCCCCAGATGAAGCGCCAGAAGGAGCACAAGGCGATGGTCGAGGCGATTGCCAAGGGCGACGAGGTCGTCACCTCCGGAGGCATGCTCGGCAAGGTGTCCATACTGGGAGAAACCTACCTGCACCTAGAAGTCGCCAACGGCGTGGAGTTGCAGGTGCAGCGCTCGGCGGTTGTGCAGGTGCTGCCGAAGGGATCGCTCAAGTAGCCGCCAGCCCCGCGCGCCGTCTACGGCGCGCGGGGGACGCAAGGCCGCGGTCACCGGCAGGTGCCGCGGCCTTTTGTCAGCGCAAGCGAATGTTTACGTTTTCGCGTAGTCAACAGAGTACGACGGACGGGCCCAGCGCCTCGAGGATCTTTCGATGAACCGCTATCCCTTGTGGAAGTACGCGATCCTGGCGCTGGCGCTGCTGGTCGGGCTGGTCTACACGCTGCCCAATCTGTTCGGCGAAGCGCCGGCGGTGCAGGTGTCCAGCGGCAAGGCGACCGTGAAGGTGGATGCGGGCCTCGTGCCGCGCGTGGAGCAGGCCCTGCGGGCGGCACAGTTGCAGGCCGATTTCGTGCAACTCGACGGCACCTCGGTGCGGGCGCGCTTTGGCGACACCGACACGCAGCTCAAGGCCAAGGACGCCATCACCCGGGCGCTCAACCCCGACGCTACCGACTCGAACTACATCGTCGCGCTCAACCTGCTCAGTCGCTCGCCGAAGTGGCTCACCGCTCTGCATGCGCTGCCGATGTATCTGGGGCTCGACTTGCGCGGCGGTGTGCACTTCCTGATGCAAGTCGACATGCAGGCGGCCCTGATCAAGCGCGCCGAGGGGCTGAGCAGCGACATCCGCAGCTTGCTGCGCGAGAAGAATGTGCGCCACGCCGGCATTGCGCGCGCCGGCTTGGCCGTGGAGGTGCGTTTTCGCGACGCCGCCACGCGCGATGCGGCGCGTGCCGTGCTCGTCGAGGCGCTGCCCGACCTGGAATGGAACGACGCCAGCGTGGGCGGCGATCTGGCACTGAGCGGCCGGCTCAAGCCGCAGGCGGCGCGCGCCGTTCAGGAGCAAACGATCAAGCAGAACATCACCACGCTGCACAACCGCATCAACGAGCTGGGCGTGGCCGAGCCGGTGATCCAGCAGCAGGGCGCCGACCGCGTGGTGGTGCAACTGCCGGGCGTGCAAGACACGGCCAAGGCCAAGGACATCATCGGGCGCACCGCGACGCTCGAGGTGCGCATGGTCGAGGCGCACTTGAACTCCGACCCGCAAGTGCGCGACTTCAATCCGAGCAAGATCGAAGACGCCAAGAAGGGGCTGATACCGCCTGGCACCGAGCTGATCTATTCGCGGCGAGACGGTCGCGAGGAGCCGCTGCTGCTGTCAAAGCAGGTCGTTTTCACCGGCGAAAACCTGACTGGCGCAGACGCTTCGATCGATCAGCAGCATTCCGGCTCCGTCGTCAGTGTGACGCTCGACGCCAAGGGCGGTGCGGCGATGAAGGCCGCCTCGCGTGAGGGTGTCAAACGCCGCATGGCCGTGGTGCTGATCGAAAAGGGCAAGCCCGAAATCCTGACGGCGCCGACGATCCAGTCGGAGCTGAGCAACCGTTTTCAGATCACCGGCATGCGCAACCCGGAGGAGGCCAATGACCTGGCGCTGCTGATGCGCGCGGGCAGCCTCGCAGCGCCGATGGAGATCATCGAGGAGCGCACCATCGGCCCGAGCCTCGGTGCCGAAAATATCGAGAAGGGCTTCAACAGCGTGATCTACGGCTTCACGGCGATCGCCGTCTTCATGTGCGCCTATTACCGGTTGTTTGGCATGTTCTCGACCGTGGCGCTGGCGGTGAACCTGTTGCTGCTCATGGCGGTTCTGTCGATGTTGCAGGCGACCTTGACCCTGCCCGGCATAGCGGCCATCGCGCTCACGCTCGGCATGGCGATCGACGCCAACGTGCTGATCAACGAGCGCGTGCGGGAGGAACTACGCGGCGGCGCCCCGCCACAGACGGCAATTGCCACGGGCTACGAGCGCGCGTGGGCCACCATCCTCGACTCCAACGTCACCACCCTGATCGCCGGCCTGGCCCTGCTGGCCTTCGGATCGGGGCCGGTCCGCGGCTTTGCGGTCGTGCATTGCCTGGGCATCCTCACCTCGATGTTCTCGGCCGTGCTGTTCTCGCGCGGCCTGGTCAACCTGTGGTACGGGCGGCAGAAGAAACTGAAGAGTGTGTCGATCGGGCAGATCTGGCGGCCCGATGGCGCCATGCCGCCTGCGGCGCAGGCCTGAAGGAGGCGAGCCATGGAGTTCTTTCGCATCAAGCGCGACATCCCGTTCATGAAGCACGCGTTGATCTTCAACGTGATCTCCTTCATTACCTTTGCCGCGGCGGTGTTTTTCCTGGCCACGCGGGGCCTGCATTTCTCGATCGAGTTCACCGGCGGCAGCGTGCTCGAGCTGGCCTATGCAAAAACGGCCGACGTGACCAAGGTGCGCTCCAGCGTCGAGGCGCTCGGTTTCGGCGAGGTCCAGGTGCAGACCTTCGGCACGTCGCGCGACGTGTTGGTGCGCCTGCCGATCCGCGCTGCTGGAGGCGATATCAAGCAGCCGGAGGTGGTGAGTCGGGTGTTCGCGGCGCTGTGCGCTGCTGAAGGCGGCCAGGTCCGACAGGCCCAAGCGAGCAGCGACACGGTTGAGCAGGTCAGCCGCCAGGTGTGCGATGCGGGCGGCATCGAGCCGGTGCGGCTGCAGCGCAGCGAGGTGGTCGGCCCGCAGGTCGGCCGGGAGCTCGCCACGGACGGCGCGATGGCGCTCGGCTTCGTGGTCGCGGGCATCATGCTCTATCTCGCGATCCGCTTCGAATGGAAGTTCGCGGTCGCGGCAATCATTGCTAACTTGCACGACGTCATCATCATCCTGGGTTTCTTTGCTTTTTTCCAGTGGGAGTTCTCGCTCTCGGTGCTGGCGGCGGTGCTGGCGGTATTGGGCTACTCCGTCAACGAGTCGGTGGTGATCTTCGACCGGATCCGGGAGGCATTCCGGCGCTTTCGAAAGATGAACACCCATGAGGTGATCGATCATGCGATTACCTCGACGATGAGCCGCACGATCATTACCCACGGTTCCACGCAGATGATGGTTCTCTCCATGCTCGTCTTCGGCGGTGCGACGCTTCACTACTTCGCCGTCGCCCTGACGATCGGCATCCTGTTCGGCATCTATTCATCAGTGTTCGTCGCTGCGGCCATTGCCATGTGGCTGGGCGTCAAGCGCGAAGACCTGATGCGTGCAGGTGGCCCGAAGAGCAACGATCCGGACGACCCGAACGCCGGGGCCGTGGTGTAGAGTTCTACGGGTTATCAGACTCTTGCCAAGCACGCCACCCTTCATGGCCACCGCAGCCGCCCCGTTTACCCTTGCCGCGCAAGCGCGGCGGGCGTACATGGAGACGCTGTTGCGAGCGGTGCCGGCGGCGATCGAGTCAGTGCTGAGTGGCGCGAGTCGCCTGGCCGGCGAAAAAGGCGATCTACCGACGGCGCAGAAGCGCCAGACGGCCGCAACCGACATCCGGCAGCCGATGCCCCACTGGCAGCACGCCTTGATCGAAGCGCTGGCCGCAGCACCCTTCGGCCGCTCCACCGCGACGAGCCGGGGGTCGCTGGCTTCAACGCCCTCCTCCAATCTGGCCGGCAACATGCCGGGGCTGCAGCTGGTCGACGACGACACGATCGAGCTTGAAATCCTCGGTTCGCGGCTGGCGCTGGCGATGATGGACAAGGCATCGTGGGAATTCACCGACCTGCGCGCGCGGGTGTCGCACCTCGAGCGCCGCGACGAGCTTGACACAACCGACGTGCTTCGCCCGCAGGTCGTGGCGCGCGTGGTACTCGACACCTGGCGCGCAACGGGTCTGTCGCTCGACCACTGGCGCACGCTCCAGGCGGTGATGCACGAGACCTTCGGCGAACTGGTCGAAGAGGCCTATCACGAGACTAACCGCTGGTTGATCGGCGAGGGCGTGCGCCCCGAAATCGACCTGCGACCTTTCATCCGCCGCTCGATCGGCGCGCATGTTTCGTCGGGTTTCGGCGACTCTTTCGAAAGCGGGCCGCGGCGCACCAACGTTTACGTCGGCGGACCGGCCCCGGACGCCGGAGCCGGCGTCAGTGAGGAAACCCGCCTCATGACGCGCATGGGCGGTATGGCCCGCCAGAACGTCGGCCATGCCGAGGCTGTGCTGGGCCGGCTCAACCGATTGGTGGGACGCCAAGTACCCGCCTTCGCCGACACTGCCGAGATGCCGCCTTCGCCCGGCCTGGTCCGGGCGATTGCCGACGCGCAAAGCGGCGTCCAGGTCAAGCTTCGCAGCACTGGGAGTGACGATCGCGCACCCGTCAGTATGCCGGCGCTCCTGCAGGAGATGCAGCAACGCAAGGTTGCGCTCAAGCAGGCCGCCACCACCCCCGTCGAGCGCGCAACGATCGAGATCGTTGCGCTGCTGTTCCAGAGCATCCTCACTGAAGAAAAGATTCCCGCCGTGGTGCGCGTGTGGTTCGCGCGTTTGCAGATGCCTGTGCTGCGCGTGGCGGTCGGCGAGCCCGATTTCTTCGCCACCATCGATCACCCGGCGCGCAAGCTGATCGACCGCATGGGCGCCTGCGTGATGGGCTTTGACGTCGGCACGCGCGCAGCTGGGGACGCGCTCGACAAGGAGATCAAGCGCGTGGTTCAGGTGGTGGAAGCCTACCCTGACACGGGCCGGCGCGTCTTCCAGACGGTGCTCACCGAGTTCGAGCGCTTCCTGGAGCATTACTTCAAGAACGAGAACGAAGCTACGCGCAAGGGCGTGTCGCTGGCGCAGCAGGTGGAGCAGCGCGAAACGCTGGCGATCCAGTACACGATCGAGCTGCGCAAGATGCTCAACGAGGTGCCCGTGCAAGAGGGCGTGCGCAACTTCCTGTTCCGCGTGTGGGCCGACGTGCTGGCAACCGTGGCGCTCAAGTCGGGCGCCGGCAGCGAAGCCACCAAGCTCATGAAGCGCGCGGCCACTGATCTCATCTGGTCGGCCGGGGGCAAAGTTTCCCGAGAAGAGCGGGCCGACGTGATCCGGCGCCTGCCGCCATTGCTCAAGACCTTGCGCGAAGGCATGGCCGAGGCCGGCATCGTTGCGGACAAGCAGGACGAGCACGTCCAGGCGCTCAATGATTCCTTGGCGGCGGCCTTCACGGCCAAGGCGGCGGCGATTCCCGCCGAGCGCCTCGACGAGTTGATGCGCCGTCTCGACGATCTCGAAGAGATGCTGCCCGACGCCGAGGATCTCCAGATCGACGAGTCCCTGGTGCTGGACCTTTCCGGCCACGAAAGTACCGAGCTGCAGATCGTCACCGACGGCGGCTCGATGCCCACGCCGGCCATGCTTGCCTGGGCGCGCGAATTGCAGGTCGGCGGCTGGTACATGCTCGAGCACCGCGGGCACATCGACACGGTCCAACTCGCATGGCAGGGCTTGCGCAAGCAACTGAGCTTGTTTGTATCGGAGCGAGGCAGGGGCACGCTGTTCCAGCAACAACGCTTGGCGGCGTTTTTGCAGGCCGGCTTGTTGGTACCGGCGCAAGACGAGGCTCTCACGGTGCGCGCCACGCGCAGCGCCCTGGCCAAACTCGACGCCGCACCCGAGCGCTTGCTCGATTGATCGGAGGGGCTCTCGGCGCTCAATGCATGAAGCCGCCCGAGGGCGGCTTCGTCGCTTTTGACCCGCACGCCGGCTCAGTGGATGAGTCGGTCCTCGTCGTCGACGAACAACTCATCGAGGATCAGCGCGTCGGGTTCTTCGCCCAGGCTCCAAAACACCATCAACACAATGATCTTCAGGTCTTCAAGTGCCAGCGGGCTGGCCGGGATCGCCATAGCGCGATCGATCACCATCTCACGCATCGGCGCACGCAGGACACCGGCGGACTCGAGGAAGCTGACGAAGCCGATCGAGGCTTCGCCTAGATGCTCCTGTTCATGCGACGTGTAGACCCGCAGCGCGTGCTTGCCCTGCTCGCCACTGTGCGATTCGGCGGCCTCGGCCAAGCCAGCCAGCCAGCTCAACGCATCCTCGATCTCGTCATTCTCGAAGCCCACCGCGGAGAGCTTGCGCGAGAGCTGCCGGTGATCGGGACAGGCGGCTGGTTGCCAGTAGTTTTCGTACAGGTAGACGAGCACGTCGAACATGCCAAGACCATACCACAGCGCTTTTGCCGACCGCCCTGCAAAAGAGGCCGACGCCTGCCGTTCGAGAACCGCCGTTTCACACCCGCACGAGGCGCTGGAATCGCTGACCGGGCAGCCGCACCACCTCGCCGGACAGCTCGAGTTCGAGCAGGCGAGCGCTCAGTTCGGCGGGGGGTGTGCCCAGCCGATCGCTGAGTGCGTCGAGCGTCATCGCCTCGTATCCGAGACCGGACAACACCGGGTCATCGCTTGTTCGGCTCGCGTGTGCTGGGCTCGGCGGTGGTGGCATGGTTTGCACAGCGGGATGAAGTTCATCAAGGATGTCGGCCACCGAGTCGACCAGCTTGGCCCCCTGCTTGATCAGCGCCAGGCAGCCGCGCGACTGCGGCGCGTGGATCGAGCCGGGGATGGCGTAGACGTCGCGGCCGGCTTCTATGGCAAGCCGGGCGGTGATCAACGAGCCCGATTGCAGGGCCGCCTCCACCACCAGGGTGCCGCACGTCATTCCGGCGATGAGACGATTGCGACGCGGAAAGTTCGCTGGCAGGGGGGGTGTTCCCAGCGCGTACTCGCCAAGCAGCAGGCCCTCTCGGGCGATGCGGTGCGCCAGCGCCAGGTTGCGCTTGGGGTAGACGCGGTCGAGGCCGGTGCCGAGCACGGCGATCGTCGAGCCCGCACCACCCAGGGCGCCCTCGTGGGCCGCGGTGTCGATGCCGAGCGCGAGTCCGGAGACGACGGTGAGGCCGGTCGCACTCAGCGCGTTGGCAAAGGCGCGCGAGTTCTCGGCGCCTTGCGGGCTCGGATTGCGGCTGCCAACGACAGCGATCGACGGGCCGCGCAGCAACGTCGTTCGACCGATGGCATACAGCAGGAGCGGTGGATCGGCGGTTTCGAGGAGCGCGCGCGGATAGTCGGCGTCACCGAGCGTGATGACGTGGCGGTCGGCTTCGTCGCTCGCATTGAGCCATTGCCACGTGGTGTCGACCAACCCGGCCAGCTCGGCCGCATTCAGGGCTTCGGCCTGCTTGGGCGTGAGCAACTCCCGGCGCGCAGCGTTCGGGGCATCAAAGACCGCTTGTGGAGAACCGAAGTGGCTGAGAAGGCGGCGCGCGCTATCCAGGCCGATCTGCGGCGTTTCGATCAGCCGCAACCAAGCGGCAAGTTCATCACGATCGATCATGGGCCCGATTCGACCCGGTTGCACGCAACCGGCATCGTTCTCAAGGCTCGGTGAAACGGTCGCCGCGCGTGACGGGTTCCTGGACGTTGAGGATCAGCGCATATGACATCTTGTCGAACACGCGGAAAACGAACAGCAGCCCATGACGCTCGTCCGGCAGCCGGATCGGCTGCGGTCCACTGTCTTGCGTGAGATCGCGCGCCTGGGCGCCGGCGCGCCAGAGCGCCAGCACATGGCCGCGCTCCATGCCGTCGCTCGAACCCTTGTTCAACGATACGATCTGGTTTTGCCCCGCATTCAGCGCTTCGCCGTAGATTGAGACGATGCGCCCACTCACCGGCGCCGAGGGGGGGCGGGGAACGTAAGGGGAGTAGTCGCGCGGCTGGGCGGGTGCCAGGCGATTGAGAACATTGGCCTCGAGCTTGTTCGAGGTGATGCGAAAAGTCGCCGGCACGATCTCGCCGCGTGCGTTGGTCTCGCCAGCCTGCTCGTAGGCGGCGGTCGCCACGTAGGTTCCTTCGTAGCCGAGGATGGCGTTGGTTTCGGGGTCGCGCAGCGCCTTGGGCTGCTGGAATATGCGCCATTCGCGCGTCGCGCCGAGTTCGCCACGCACATAAGCGGCGTCACCCTTGCCCAGCAGTACCCGGCCTTCCTGGGTCGCAACGATGCGCGGCGCGCGCTCGAGTTCATCGCTGTCGAAGATCACGGCTTCGTTGAGAAACCCCTCGATGAAGCGCAGTGGCACTGAGGTGATCGGGCCCGACGAAGGGCCGCCGTCGCGCACCCGCGGTGACAGCTTGACCGTCCCCGTCTGCCCGCCTGCCACGCGCAGGGTCGCGCGGTCACCGCTTCGCTCGAGCAGCAGCACCTGGCCGGGATAGATGAGGTGGGGGTTGCGGATCTGCTCCAGGTTCATGCCCCAAAGCTCGGGCCAGCGCCACTGACGTTTGAGGAAGATGCCGGAGATGTCCCACAGTGTGTCGCCGCGCTTGACGGTGTAGGAATCAGGCGCGTTGGGCGCCAGCTCGGACAGCGCGACGCCGGCCTGTGCGACTTGCTGCGCTGTGCTGCGTTGCTGCGGCGTGATGGGAAAGTTGGGTTCGGCGGCCACGGCTGCACCGTGCAGGCCACCGGCGACGAACGCCGTTACCAGAGCGGTCGCAGCAAAGCCGACAAAGCGGCGTGCAGCGGGGGAGATACGTGTCATCGGGCTCTCTCCGTGGCGCCGTCCTACCCACCCCGGCGTCCTGTGGTTTTTATAAGGACGCCGCCTCACCATGCCGGTTAAGCGAAAATCCTCACTTCGTTTGGAAGATTCTGCCCATAAAGCCTTGCTGCCGCAATGAAACCGAGCTGCCGTGCGGCGGACCTCCGGTAGCCCTTCACGGCATTTCGTTGCGTGCGGTCCACAGGACTTGCGGTGCTTTTGCTTACTTATCCTCGTCATGCCTCTGCTCGAAATCCTCAAGTATCCCGATCCGCGGCTGCACACCATCGCCAAGCCGGTGGCCGCGGTCGACGCGCGCCTGCGCCAGCTCGTCGACGACTTGCTCGCCACGATGTATGACGCGCAGGGCATCGGCCTTGCGGCGACCCAGGTCGACGTGCATGAGCGCGTGCTGGTCATTGATGTGTCCGAAGAACGTGACGAGCCGCGCGTGCTCATCAATCCTGAACTCGTTGCGCTAAGTGAAGAAATGATCCTCGGCGACGAAGGCTGCCTCTCCGTGCCGCTGGTCTATGACAAGGTGCCGCGCCACGCCCGTATCAAGGTGAAGGCACTCGGCCGTGATGGCGCGCCGTATGCGCTCGACGCCGAAGGACTGCTCGCGGTGTGCGTGCAGCACGAGATGGATCACCTCATGGGCAAGGTTTTCGTCGAATACCTCTCGCCGCTCAAGCGCAACCGCATCAGGAGCAAGATGCTCAAGAAGGCGCGCGAGGAAGTCCAGGTGTGAGGCTCGGTTTCGCCGGCACACCGGAGTTCGCCCGCGTCGCGCTCGAGCAGTTGCTGGCCGCTGGCTTCGAGGTGGCATTGACGCTCACCCAGCCGGACCGTCCGGCCGGGCGCGGCATGAAGCTCGCGGCGTCCCCCGTCAAAAGCCTTGCGCTCGAGCGAGGTATTCAAGTGGTGCAGCCGCGCGGGCTGCGTCTGGAGGGCCGGTATGCGCACGATGCCGCTGCCGCGCAGCAGGCTCTTGCCGACGCGAGGCTCGATATGCTGGTGGTCGCCGCGTATGGCCTGATCCTGCCTCGTCCGGCGCTCGTGCTGCCTCGGCTCGGCTGCCTGAACATTCACGCTTCGTTGCTGCCGCGATGGCGCGGTGCGGCGCCGATCCAGCGCGCGATCGAGGCCGGCGATGAGGTGAGCGGCATCACCATCATGCAGATGGACGAAGGCCTCGATACCGGCGACATGCTGATGGTCGAGCGCGAACCGATCACCGCGCAGGACACCACCGCGACGCTGCAAGACCGATTGGCCCGGCTTGGCGGCCGGCTCGTCGTCGAGGCCGTGGCTGCGGCAGCCGCCGGGCGTCTGGTGCGAATGCCGCAACCCGCTGAAGGTGCAAGCTACGCGCGCAAGATCGAAAAAGCCGAAGGTGCAATCGACTGGTCGCTACCGGCAGTGCTGATCGAACGCCGCGTTCGCGCCTTCGATCCGGCGCCTGGCGCCAACTTCCGGCTCGGCAGCGAAGCCGTCAAGGTGTGGAGCGCCGCGGTCTGCGAAGGCACTGCGCCCGCAGGGACGGTTCTGCGTGCCGACGGCGAGGCGCTCGTCGTGGCGTGCGGCGTCGCGGCGCTGTCGCTGCTTCATCTGCAGCGCCCGGGGGGACGCCGTATTGGCGTTCGCGAGTTCAGCGCGGCGCGCCCGCCGGTGGTGGTGGGCGCGCGGCTTTAGCCAGGGCGGGCGCTGCGGCCCATTGAACTCGCCGCTGCGGGCCGCATCTATGTCCGTGCGCCGATCGGGCGCGAGCAAGGAAACCTCACGATGTTCAACCTGTTGAAGACCGCCGTGTTGATGGCCGCCATCACGGCGTTGTTCATGGCGATCGGCGCGGTGCTTGGCGGGCAGCAGGGCATGCTGATCGCGCTGGTGGTGGCGCTTGGCATGAATTTCTTCAGCTACTGGTTCTCCGACAAGCTGGTGCTGAAGATGTACAAGGCGCGCGAGGTCGACGAGTCCTCGGCGCCGCAGTTCTACCGCATGGTGCAGGAACTGGCTCAGCGCGCCGGGCTGCCGATGCCGCGCGTCTACCTGATCGAGGAGAACGCGCCGAACGCGTTTGCGACCGGCCGCAATCCGGCCCATGCTGCCGTCGCGGCCACCACCGGCATCCTGCGCACGCTCTCCGAGCGCGAGCTGCGCGGCGTCATGGCGCACGAACTCGCGCATGTGAAGCACCGTGACATCCTCATCTCGACGGTCAGCGCCACCATGGCCGGCGCCATTTCCATGCTCGCCAACTTTGCGATGATCTTTGGCGGCCGCGGCAGCGAAGGCCGCCCGGCCAACCCGATCGCGAGCATCGCCGTCATGCTGCTCGCGCCGCTGGCGGCCGGCCTGATCCAGATGGCGATCAGCCGGACGCGCGAGTTCGAGGCGGATCGCGGTGGCGCCGAGATTTCGGGCGATCCGCAGGCGCTCGCGACTGCGCTGCAGAAGATCCATCGTCATGCGCAGGACAAGCCGTTCGAGACGACCGAACGTCACCCCGAGACGGCGCAGATGATGATCATGAATCCACTCTCCGGCGGCGGCCTGCGCGGGCTGTTCAGCACGCACCCGTCGACCGAAGAACGCGTCGAACGTCTGATGGCGATGGCGCCGCAGGGGCTGCGCGCCTGAATGCCCTTGCCGATTGAAACGCCCCGTTCGCGGGGCGTTTTTTCGCCCTCGAGGGCCATGCAGGCAGTGGGAGAATCCGCGCTCCATGGCGTCTTCGTCCTCGTCCTTTCGTGCACTCGTTTCGCACCCCGCCTACTGCAGCGGACTGCGTGAGATGTCCGCGGTCTCGCTGGGCATCGCCGCCTGGGGCCTGGTGACCGGTGTGGCCATGGTCAAGGGCGGCCTGTCGGTGCCGCTGGCGCTGCTCATGAGCTTCACGGTGTTCGCAGGCAGCGCTCAGCTCGCGGTGGTGCCGCTGCTGATGCTCGGCGCGCCGGTGTGGGTGATCTGGGCCACCGCGTTTTGCGTCAACCTGCGCTTTGTCATCTTTAGCGCCCAGTGGCGCCCCTACTTCATGCGGTTTTCGCTGAAGACGCGCATGGCGCTCGGCTACCTTTCGGGCGACATCAATTACGTGCTGTTCATGAAGCGCTATCCCGAGCCGCCCGCCGAGGGCGAGGCGCCCGCGGGGCAGATCGAGTATTTCTGGGGCACGGTGACCGCCAACTACGCCGCGTGGCAGCTGCCGTCGCTCATTGGCATCGTGCTGGCCGACGCGATACCGACGCACTGGGGCCTGGGTTTTGCCGGCACGCTGGCGCTGCTCGGGCTGATCTGCGCGCTGGTCTCAGACCGCGTCACGCTGCTGTCGGCGGCGGTGGCCGGCGCCGCCGCAGTCGCGGCTTTCGCGTTGCCGTTCAAGCTGCACATCGTCGTGGCGATTGCCGCCGCGGTGTGCGTGGGCCTGCTGATCGAGGGTGGCGGTGGCGACGCCGACCGGCGCCTGCGCGGCTGGCTGGCGCGAGACCGCTCGCGTCGCAATGAGGCGCTGAAGCGGCAGGCGACGGCGGCATGAGCATGAGCATCGCCGAGTTCCTGCTCGCGATCGCCGGGTTGACGGTGGTCACGGTCGTGACGCGTTCGTTCTTCTTTCTCTCCAAGCGCGAGCCGGTGTTGCCGGAATGGGTCAAGCGCGGCTTGCGCTACGCACCGCTCGCGGCGCTGGCGGCGGTGGTCACGCCCGAGATCGTGATGAGCGAGGGCCGGCTCGTGACCGAACCCTGGTTCGACGCACGCTTCTACGCGGCCGCAGCGGCCAGCGTCTATTTTTTTTGGCGCCGCGGCATTCTGGGCACCATCGTCACCGGCATGGCGGTGCTGCTGCCGCTGCGCCTGGGGCTGGGTTGGTAGCCGGGCGCTTCATTTCGAGAGGGCATCCTTGAACGTTCTTCGATTCTCCGATCTCATCGATCAAGGCCGCGTTCAGGGTCGGCGCGTCTTCATCCGCGCCGACCTCAACGTGCCGCAGGACGATGCCGGGCGCATCACCGAGGACACGCGCATCCGGGCCTCGGTGCCGTGCATCGAGATGGCGCTCGCGGCCGGCGCCGCGGTGATGGTCACCTCGCACCTCGGGCGTCCAACCGAGGGTGAGTTCAAGCCCGAGGATTCGCTCGCCCCGGTGGCCGCACGGCTGGCAGAACTCCTCGGCAGGCCGGTGCCGCTGGTTGCCAACTGGGTCGACGGCGTCGATGTGCAGCCCGGCCAATTGGTGCTGCTCGAGAACTGCCGGCTCAACAAAGGCGAGAAGAAAAATGACGAGGCGCTCGCCCGCCAGCTCGCGGCGCTGTGCGACGTGTTCGTGCATGACGCCTTCGGCACGGCGCACCGCGCCGAGGCTTCAACCTACGGCATCGCGCAGTTCGCCAAGATCGCCTGCGCCGGCCCGTTGCTCGCGGCCGAGATCGACGCGCTGACCCGCGCGCTCGACGAGCCGCGGCGCCCGCTCGTGGCCATCGTCGCCGGCTCCAAGGTTTCCACCAAGCTCAGCATCCTCGAGGCGCTGGCCGGCAAGGTCGACCAGCTGATCGTCGGCGGCGGCATTGCCAACACCTTCTTGCTGGCCGCGGGCCTGCCGATCGGCAAATCGCTCGCCGAGCCCGACTTGCTGGGCGAAGCCAGGGCGATCATCGGGATGATGGCGGCGCGCGGTTCCGCGGTGCCGATCCCGAGCGACGTGGTGGTCGCCAGCGAGTTTTCGGCCACCGCAGAGGCCCGCACCGTTGATGCCGACGCGGTGCAGCCCCACGAAATGATCCTCGACATCGGCCCGCGCACCGCCGCTGCGCTGGCGGCGATCATTGCGCGCGCCGGCACGGTGGTCTGGAACGGGCCGATGGGCGTGTTCGAGTACGACCAGTTCAGCGGCGGCACGCGCGCGCTGGCCGCGGCAATCGCCGAGTCGAGCGCCTTTAGCATTGCCGGCGGCGGCGACACGCTGGCGGCGATCGCCAAGTACGGCATCGAGCGCGACATCGACTACATCTCCACCGGCGGCGGCGCTTTTCTCGAAATGCTCGAGGGCAAGCAGTTGCCGGCCTTGGCGATCCTGCATCAGCGCGCGGCCGGTTGAGCCGCGTCGCTTGCTACACCAACACCTTCCGAAAGCCCTATGCCCCGCGCCACCAAGATCGTCGCGACTCTCGGCCCCGCCTCGTCGTCCCCGGAGGTGCTCGAGCGGATGATCCGTGCCGGCGTCGACGTCGTGCGGCTCAATTTTTCCCACGGCACCGCTCAGGACCACATCACGCGCGCCGGCCTGGTGCGCGAAGTGGCCGAGCGCTGCGGCAAGCAGGTCGCCATCATGGCCGACCTGCAGGGCCCGAAAATCCGCGTCGGAAAGTTCGTCGCGGGCAAGGTCATGCTGGAGAGCGGTGCGCCGTTCGTGCTGGACGCCGCACGCACCGAGCCCGGCGACCTGCAGGGCGTGGGCCTGGACTACAAGTCGCTGCCGCGCGACGTACGCCCCGGCGACACGCTGCTGCTCAACGACGGCCTCCTCATGCTCACGGTCGAGCGGGTGGTCGGCGACGCTGTGCACACCGTCGTCAAGATTGGCGGCGAGCTGTCCAATAACAAGGGCATCAACAAGCTCGGCGGCGGCCTCACCGCGCCGGCGTTGACGGCCAAGGACATGGAGGACATCAAGACCGCGATGGCGTTTCGCTGTGACTACGTGGCGGTCAGTTTCCCCAAGAGCGCGACCGACATGGAGATGGCGCGCCAGCTCGCCAACGTGGCCGGCGAGCCCTACCAGCACAAGGCGGCACTCATTGCCAAGATCGAGCGCAGCGAAGCGATCCCGGTGCTCGAGCAGATATTGCGCGCCAGCGACGGCATCATGGTGGCGCGCGGCGATCTGGCCGTCGAAGTCGGCAACGCGGCCGTGCCGGCGCTGCAAAAACGCATGATCCGCATGGCGCGCGAGATGGACAAGGTCGTCATCACTGCCACGCAGATGATGGAGTCGATGATCGTCAACCCGGTGCCCACGCGCGCCGAGGTGAGCGACGTGGCCAATGCCGTGCTCGACGGCACCGACGCGGTGATGCTCAGCGCCGAGACGGCGGCCGGCAAGTACCCGGTCGAGACGATCGAGCAGATGGCTGCGATCGCGCTCGAGGCCGAGCGCGCCGAAGATGTGTCGCTCGATGCCGATTTCCGCAACCGCCAGTTCGGCCGCATCGACCAGAGCATCGCCATGGGTGCGCTGTTCACCGCCCATCACCTGGGCTGCAAGGCGATCGTCGCGCTCACCGAGTCGGGCTCCACGGCGCTGTGGATGAGCCGCCACAAGATTCATGTCGCGATCTATGCACTCACTTCGCAGCTGCAGACGCACCGCAAGATGACCTTGTATCGAAACGTGCATCCATTGCTGATGCCTTCCTACGCCGATCGCGACGAAGCGCTTGCCAAGGCGGAGGCGCTGCTGACCGGAGCCGGCGTGCTCAAGCCGGGCGACACCTATGCCATCACTTGCGGCGAGCCGATGGGGCACCCGGGCGGCACCAACATGCTCAAGGTGGGCCGGGTCGCCTGAGCGGGGGGTTTGGCCAGCGCCGCGCGCCGGGCCGCGCGCCTAAAATTCGCGGTCTCGTGCGCACCTCCGCGCCGGTCCTGACTCTCGGAGATATTCATGCCCCTCGTTTCCATGCGCCAGCTGCTCGATCACGCCGCCGAGCAGGGCTACGGCATCCCGGCCTTCAACGTCAACAACCTCGAGCAGGTGCAGGCGGTGATGAGCGCGGCCCACGAGGTCGGTGCACCGGTCATCCTGCAGGCCAGTGCGGGCGCGCGCAAGTACGCCGGCGAGCCCTTCATCAAACACCTGATCCAGGCCGCGATCGAGACCTGGCCCGACATTCCGCTGGTCATGCACCAGGACCACGGCCAAAGCCCCGACGTGTGCCGCGGCGCCATCGACCTGGGCTTCAGCTCGGTGATGATGGACGGCTCGCTGCAGGCCGACGGCAAGACCATCGCCAGCTACGACTACAACGTCGACGTGACCCGCAAGGTGGTCGACATGGCGCACGCGCTGGGCGTCACGGTCGAAGGCGAGCTCGGCTGCCTGGGCTCGCTCGAGACCATGCGCGGCGACAAGGAAGACGGTCACGGCACCGAAGCCACCATGACGGTGGACCAGCTGCTGACCGACCCGGAAGAGGCCGCCGACTTCGTCAAGCGCACCCAGCTCGACGCGTTGGCGATTGCCATCGGCACCAGCCATGGCGCCTACAAGTTCACCCGCAAGCCCACCGGCGACATCCTGGCCATCGGCCGCATCAAGGAAATCCACCAGCGCATTCCCAACACCCATCTGGTGATGCACGGCAGCTCGAGCGTGCCGCAGGATCTGCTGGCCACCATTCGCCAGTTCGGCGGCGACCTGAAAGAAACCTACGGCGTGCCCGTCTCCGAAATCCAGGAGGCCATCAAACACGGCGTGCGCAAGATCAACATCGACACCGACATCCGCCTGGCCATGACGGCGGCGATTCGCCAGTACATGGCCGAAAACCCCGGCAAGTTCGACCCGCGCGACTACCTGAAGCCGGCCACGGCCGCGGCCAAGTCGATCTGCAAACAGCGCTATGTCGAATTCGGTTGCGAGGGCCAGGCCGGCAAGATCAAGGCGCAGCCGCTCGCGGCGGTGGCCGCACGCTACGCCAGGGGCGAACTCGCGCAGAGGGTGCAGTAAGTCGACGGCCCGCCCGAGCCGCCCGCCAGGACGCGCGATGACCGCTGCACTGCTCACCTCGACGCTGACCTCGCTGCCGCTGCTCGCGCGCGGCAAGGTGCGCGACAACTATGCCGTCGGCGACGATCGCATCCTCATGGTGGCGAGCGACCGCCTTTCGGCCTTCGACGTGGTGATGGGCGAGGCGATCCCGGGCAAGGGCGAACTGCTCACGCGCATGGCACTGTTCTGGTTTGCAAGGCTCGGCGCCATCGTTCCAAATCATCTGACGGGTGAGCCGCCCGAAGCCGTGGTGACGGCGGCCGAGCGCGCCCAGGTGGTCGGCCGCTCGATGCTGGTCAAACGCCTGAAACCCTTGCCGGTGGAAGCGGTGGTGCGCGGCTACCTGGCCGGCTCGGGCTGGGCGGAGTACAGCGCTCACGGTGCCGTCTGTGGCGTGCCATTGCCGTCAGGGCTGAACAACGCCGGCAAGCTGCCCGCGCCGATCTTCACGCCCGCCACCAAGGCCGAGATGGGCTCGCACGACGAGAACATTTCCTTTGAGAGCATGGCCGCACTCATCGGCGAGCCGCTGGCCGGCGAGGTGCGACGCGTGTCGATCGCGCTTTACGAGGCGGCCGCCGGGTTCGCCCTGGGCAAGGGCATCATCATCGCCGACACCAAGTTCGAGTTCGGCCTCGACGAGCACGGCACGCTGACCTTGATGGACGAGGTGCTCACGCCCGATTCGTCGCGCTTCTGGCCGGTCGAAGGCTATGTCGAAGGCGGCAACCCGCCGAGCTACGACAAGCAGTTTGTGCGCGACTGGCTCGAGCATGCGCGCGTCGATGGCCGCCCCTGGAACAAGCAGGCACCCGCGCCCGCGCTGCCGGCCGAGGTAATCGAGAAGACGGCGGCCAAGTACCGCGAAGCGTTCGAGCGCCTGGCCGGCTGATGCCGCGATGGCGTCGCGCCTGCTGACCCGGCTGGACGAGGCGATAGCACGCGAGCGCAGGCCGCTCGAACAACTGCTGCTCGGCGCCGAGCGCGTGGGTTTGCTGGCCCGCGCGGGTCGCCTGCTCGATGCGCGGCGCGCTATGGTGCCGCTGCGTGCCCGCCACGCCACCCACCCGCAGCCGGCCAGCGCCGCGGCCCTGGGCATGGCCGACGCGCTGATCGACTACCACGACGACCTGGACAGCCAGGCGCGCGTCAAGCTGCAAAGCGCGTACGCATCGAGCGTCGAAGCGGGTCGGGCGTCGCTGCAGGCGCTCTGCGCTGCCTGGCTGGCGCACCTGGACTATGTACGCAATGACCTGCCAGGCATGGTGGACCACGCCGCACTGGCGCTGCGCCTGGCCGCGCCCGAGCATCACGCGGCGCGCTCGCGTGCCAGTCTCGTGATCGCCAACTCCTACCACCATGCGGGCCATTTCGATCGGGCCCGGCCGTGGTACGAGCGAGCGCGCCGCCACGCCCATGCCGAGGGCGACGAGGCAACGCTCGGCGCGGTGCTGCACAACATGGCGGCGCTGCGCGTCTACCTCGCGCGCGAGCAAGCGGTCAAGCCGGCGGGCCGGTCGCTGGTCGACGAGGCCGCGCAGGCGCTGGCCGTCACCGAGTCGTCGGCGCACTTCGACGCCGGCATTGGCACCCACGTGCTGCCGGTGCTGCAACCGATCCTGCGCGCCCAGGTGCTGTCGATCCAGGGCCGCCATGCCCAGGCGATGGCGCATTACGAGGTGTATTTGCGCGACGCGCTGGCGCAGGGCCTGTCGCGCATCGAATGCAGCCTGCGTGCTGACATGGCGTGGTGTCGGTTGAAGCTCTCGCAACCGCTGCTGGCACGCGAGCAGGCCGCAGCAGCAGAGGCGGCCATCGAGCCGGGCTGCGATGTCGACGAACTGGCGTTCAGCCACGGCCGCCTGGCGCAAGTGTGGGCCGGGCTCGGCCAGGACGCTGCGGCCGCACGACATGCGCAGCAGGCCGAGCAGCACTGGGCGCGCCATGCCGAGGACCAGGCCCGCATCGTCTTGCTGCTCGACGCGGCGCTGCCGCCAGCGCTCGACCGCTGACGCGGTGCGTCAGCTGAGCAGCACCATGCTCAGCTTGCGGCGATAGCCGTCCACCACCGGATCGCTGGCGATCACGGCGGCTCGGCCCGACAGCTCGAGCGTGCCCTTGGCTTCGGTGGCTGCGGCGGCCTTGGGCGGCGGCTTGGTCATGAGCTCGAGGATCGCCACGTAGAGCTTGCGGGCGCGCTGGTCTGACCATGCCTTGTCGCGCATCAGGATCTCGAGCAACTCGTCCATCGCCTCGGTGAAGCGCTGCGCCGCCACGAGCGTTTGCGCCAGCTCGAAACGGGCGGCGAAGTCGCGCCGGTCGGCGGCGATCGCGGCGGCCAGCGCTTTGGCGGGACGCGCCGCCGCGGCGGCCTCGCAGGCTTCGATCCACAGCCCGAGCGCGCTCGCCCGCGCCTCGATGATGGCCTTGGGCACGAGCGGCTCGTAAATGCGCCGCGCATCCGCGACGCGGCCGGCTTCGAGCAGGCGTTTGACGTACTCGGCACGGATCGCGTCGTCGCCGGGCGCCAGGGCCATCGCTTCGGAGAGCTTGGCCAGCGCCGCTTCGCTGTCGCCCTCGGCGGCGAGTTGCCCGGCTTGCTCGACCTCCTCCTCGGCGGCCAGCGCTTCGACGCTCGGCACGTGCTTGTCGAGGAAGGCGCGAATCTGCGCCTCCGGCAGCGCGCCGACGAAACCATCGACCGGCTGACCGCCGACGAACATCACGCAAAACGGGATCGAGCGCACACCGAAGGCCTGGCTCAACTGGCCGGCGATCTCGGGCTGTGCGTCGCTGTCGAGCTTGGCCAGCGCAAAGCGCCCCGCGTAGGCGACCTCGAGCTTTTCGAGCAGCGGGCCGAGCGTCTTGCACGGGCCGCACCACGGCGCCCAGATGTCGAGCAACACGGGGGTCTGGGCCGAGGCGTTGATCAGCTCGGACTCGAAGTTCTGCAGGGTGATGTCGGTCATGTCCGGTCAGATGGGGATGGCAGTCCGCGTTTGAAGCGCCGCCTACAATTTGCAGCTTTCGAAGAACCGGAGCGGGCGTGAGCGCAGCAGCAGTTCCCCTGATCGGCGTGGTGATGGGCTCCAGCAGCGACTGGGAGGTGATGCACCACGCGGCGGACATTCTCACCGAGTTCGGTGTGCCTTACGAAGCGCGGGTCGTCTCCGCGCACCGCATGCCCGACGACATGTTCCGCTACGCCGAGCAAGCGCGCGGTCGCGGCCTCGTCGTCATCATTGCCGGCGCGGGCGGCGCGGCGCACCTGCCCGGCATGTTGGCGGCCAAGACCAGCGTGCCGGTGCTCGGCGTGCCGGTGCCCGGCAAGCACCTGCAGGGCGTCGACGCCCTGCACAGCATCGTGCAAATGCCCAAGGGTGTGCCGGTGGCCACGTTTGCCATCGGCGGCGCGGGCGCGGCCAACGCGGCGCTGTTCGCGATTGCGCTGCTGGCCCACGAAGACACCGCGTTGCGTGAGCGACTCGACGCCTGGCGCGCGCGCCAGACCGAAGCCGCCCGTGCCATGACCCTGGACTCCTGATGTCGCTGCACAAGACCATCCTGCCGGCGGCCACCGCCGTCGGCGCCCAGTCCACCACGCTCGGCGTGATGGGTGGCGGCCAGCTCGGCCGCATGTTCGTGCAGGCCGCACAGCGCATGGGTTACTTCACCGCCGTGCTCGACCCCGACGTGGCGAGCCCGGCCGGGCTCATATCGCATGTGCATGTGCAGACCGACTACCTCGACGAGCAGGGCCTGGCGCAGATGCTCAAGCGCTGCGCGGCCATCACCATCGAGTTCGAGAACGTGCCTTCGGGCGCGCTCTACACGCTGGGCGCGCACTTGCCGACAGCGCCTGACTCCGAGTCGGTGGCGATCTGCCAGGACCGCGCGCGCGAGAAGCGGCACTTCAATGAATGCGCCGTGGCGTGCGCGCCTTATGCCGTGATCGAGACCGCCGAGCAGTTGGCCGCGGCGCCCGAAGCGCTGCTGCCGGGCATCTTGAAGACGGCTCGGCTCGGCTACGACGGCAAGGGCCAGGAGCGTGTGGCCACGCGCGAGCAGCTCGTTGCCGCCTGGGCCGCACTGAAGCAGCAGCCCTGCGTGCTCGAGCAGTGGCTGCCGCTGGCTCTGGAGTTGAGCGTCATCCTCGCGCGCGATGCCGACGGCCTGACGGTGGCATTGCCGATCCAGCACAACCTGCACCGCGACGGCATCCTCGCCGTCACCACCGCGCCGGCACCGGGCCTCTGCGACGCGCTCGCGGCCAACGCGTTGGCCGCGGCCGGGCGCATCGCCGAGGGGCTGTTGTACGTCGGCGTGCTGTGCGTCGAGTTCTTCGTGCTGGCCGACGGCACCTTGCTGGCCAACGAGATGGCGCCGCGGCCGCACAACTCCGGGCATCACAGCCTGGACAGCTGCGACGTCTCGCAGTTCGAACTTCAGGTGCGCTGCATGACCGGCCTGCCGCTGGTGGCGCCGCGCCAGCATTCGGCCGCGGTGATGCTCAACCTGCTCGGCGATCTTTGGTTCGATGCCGACGGCCACGAGCGCACGCCCGACTGGGCCCGGGTGCTGGCGCTGCCCGGCGCCCACCTGCATCTCTACGGCAAGTCCAGCGCGCGGCGTGGCCGCAAGATGGGCCACCTGAGCTTGACCGCCGCCACGCCCGAAGCGGCGCAGGCAACGGCGCTGCAGGCCGCGCGCGTGCTCGGTATCGCGCCGTTCTGAAGGCGCCGACATGCCGCTGCTCGACGGGCGCTCGCCCGCGTCGATTGCCGATGCCGCGCGCCGCCTCGCAGCGGGCGAACTCGTCGCCTTCCCGACCGAGACCGTCTACGGGCTGGGCGCGCGCGCCGACGATGACGCGGCGGTGGCCGCCGTCTTCGCCGCCAAGGGTCGTCCTGCCGGGCACCCGCTGATCGTGCATGTGGCCGATGTCGCCAGCGCGCGCCACTTCGCCGACGCCCTGCCGTCGCTGGCCGAGCGCCTCATCGAAGCCTTCTGGCCCGGACCGCTGACCGTGATCGTGCCGCGCCGTGCCGGCGTTGCCGGCGCCGCGGCCGGCGCTCAGTCGAGCATCGGCCTGCGCTCGCCGGCCCACCCGGTGGCGCGCGCACTGCTCGCCGCCACCGCAGCGCTCGGCGTACCGGGGCTGGCCGCGCCAAGCGCCAACCGTTTCGGCCGCATCAGCCCGACGCGCGCCAGCCACGTCGTCGCGGAGTTCGGCGACGCGCTGGTGGTGCTCGATGGCGGCGACTGCGAGATCGGCATCGAGTCGAGCATCGTCGATTGCTCGCGCGGCGTGCCGGTGCTGCTGCGCCCCGGCATGCTCAGCCGCGAGCGCATCGAGGCGGCCGCGGGCGCAGTGCTTCAGGCGGCCGATGCCCACGCGCCGCGCGCCTCCGGTACGCTCGCCTCGCACTACGCCCCACGCGCCCGGCTGCGGCTGATGAGCGGCGCCGCGTTGCGCAGCGCGCTCGACGTGCTGCCGCTCGATGCCCTGCCGCGCCGGGCCGCTCCGACCCTGGCGGTATATTCGCGCAGCGTCGAACCACCGGCCGCGCTAACCGGGCGGCGCATGCCGGATGATCCGGCCGCCGCGGCGCACCAGCTGTTTTCCGTGCTGCGCGCCTTCGACGACGAAGGCGTTCAGTTGATTTGGGTCGAGGAGCCGCCGGCCGATCCCGCGTGGGACGGCGTGCGCGACCGCCTGCAGCGCGCCGCCGCGCCGTGAAGCCGACCCCAACCCCATCCATTTACCCCGCGTTCTGGAGCGAGTATGAAGTTTGCGATCGATAAGCTTGACCGTTCGGGCCGCGGCCTGCCCTGCGCGCTGCGCGCTGCTGCCGGCGCCCTACTGCTGACGCTGGCCGCTTGCGGCGGCGGTGAACGCGTCAGCAGCTTCGCGCCGCAACGACTCTTGGTGTTCGGCGACGAGGCCAGCGTCATCGCCGGTGGCAATCTGACCGATGTCGATGGCAACGTGATCGCCGCGGAGCCCGGCGCCAAGTACTCCGTCAACGCGCGCAAGCTCGATGCGACCGGTGCGCCGCTCACCACGCTGGACTGCAACGTCTTGCCGATCTGGGTGCAGCCGGTCGCCAATCGCTTCGGTTTTGGCTTTGCCGAATGCAACCCGTATGTGGGCACCCCTCCGCGCGGCATGATCTTCGCGCAGGTCGGCGCACGCGTGGCCAACATCGCCACCCAAGTGGCGAGCGCATTGCCCACGATCGGCGCGTTCTCGAACACCGACCTGGTGACGGTGATGGTCGGCCAGCGCGACATTCTCGAGGCCTATGCGCAGTACCCCGCGCAGAGCGCCGCCGCGGTGGTGGCCAGCGTCGAAGCCGCCGGCGAGCGGCTCGGCAACCAGATCAATTCGATCGCCCAGGCCGGGGGTCGCGTGTTGGTGGCGACGGTGCCCAATCAGGGCGGCACGCCCTTCGCCGCGGCGCAAAACCTCATCAGCGCCGAACGCTCGGCACTGCTTCAGCGCATGACCGAGCGTTACAACGCGAGCTTGCGCGCAACGCTGATCAACGACGGGCGCCTGATCGGGCTGGTGCAGGCCGACGAGCAGCTCCAGTTCGGGCTCAGCAATCCGAGCGCGTTTGGCTATGTCAGCGTTTCGGCGGCAGCCTGCACCACGCCGACCGCCATCAATTGCGTTGCGCCGACGGTCGCCGTGGGCACCGTGCCGGCCACGCCCGGCACGCTGGTCACCGGCGCCACTGCCGGCAATTACCTGTGGGCCGATGACCGGCATTTCGGTGTCGACGCGCACGCGCGCATCGGCAACCTGGCGGTCACGCGCGCCAGCCGCAACCCGTTCTGATCTGCGCAGCCGCCGCCGGTCAGGGCCGGCTGCCTAACTGCGTCACGGGTTATTCCCGAAGCGCGCCGACGGGCTGCCGCTAAAGCCGTTCGGCACGTCGCCACGAGCGCACTCAACGCCCGCCGTGGCGCAGCTTGAGCAGCACGATGAACAGCGCAAGCCCCAGCGTGATCGCGTTGGCCCACACGATCGGCCAGGCGCCGAGCAGCAGGCCGTAGAGCAGCCACAGCGCCACGCCGAGCGTGAAGACGCCATACATGCCGAGCGAGACGCCGCTGAGGTCACGGCTGCGCCAGCTCAGCCAGGCTTGCGGCACGAAGGCGGCGGTCGTGAGGGCCGCGGCGGCGTAGCCGATCCAGTCGGCCGCCGCGGTGCCGACGGCAATCATCGTCCGGTGTCCTCGGCGGCCCACTGCACCAACGCGTCGAGCACCGGCCGCGCGGCCGAGGCCTGCGCATGGTTGACGATCGCCACCAGCGCGTAGCGCCGGCCCGAGGCGGCCAGCACATAGCCGGCCACGCCGGCCGTGTCGCGCAATGAGCCGGTCTTGAGGTGCGCCCGCCCGAGTGCGGCGCCCCAATGGCGGCCGGGTCGGCGCGTGGTGCCGTCGATGCCCGGGACCGGCAGCGAACTCATCAACTCCGGCATGACCGGGCTCGCCCACAGCGCCTGCAGCCAAGCCGCCAGGCAGCGCGCGCTGCTGCGCGAATGGCGCGACAGGCCCGAGCCGTTGTCCACCACCAACTCGGCTTCGCTGCAACCGGTGCGCAGGCGCACCTGGCCAGCGACCAGCTCGCGCGCGAGCTGGTCGCTGTGGACAACGCCAGGCCGTGACGCGTTGGCGGCCGTCACGCTCGACGTCTCCGCAGCGCCCGCGACGGTGCTCGCCGCAGCGCCCGCGCCCGATGCCGCTGCAGGAGGTGGCTCGGCCAGGGCGGCGATCGCGGCGATTGCGGCGGTCGTGCTGGCGCGTGCCGCGGCGGTTTGGCTGTAGGCCAGGCTCAGGAACAACTGCTCGGCCATCACGTTGTTGCTGTACTTGTTGATGTCGCGAACGACGGCCGCCAGCGGCGGTGAAGTCACCTCGAACAGCGTCTGCGCGCCGGGCGGCGTGCTGCCCTCGCGCACGCGACCACCGATGCGGCCGCCGATCTCGCGCCACATCGATTCGAGCAGGCGTGCGTTGTAGCTGCGCGCCTCGCTGTAGGCAAGCGGCCAGGTCTTCTCGCCACAGGCCGCCGGGTAGCGGCCTGCCAGGCGCAGCCGCGCCGGGTCGCTGAAGTCGAGCTCGAGTGCGCCGCGCCAGTCGCCGCAGGCGCCGGCCACCAGCGGCACGCTCGCGTCGACCGACACGCCCGCCAGCGCCACGTCGGTGCTCACGCGCGCCACGCCGTTCGGCGGTTCGGGCCGCAAGCCGAGCGTGATCGACTTGTAGTTCAGCAACAGCGCGTCGGGGCGCACGTTGTAGGGCTTGAGCGGCTCGCCGTCGAAGTCCGCGGGGTTGGCGGGGGGCAGCATGAAGGCGCTGCCGTCCAGCACGATGTCGCCGCGCACCTCGCGAATGCCGCGTTGCTGCAGCTGGCGCAGCAGCAGCCACACGCGTTCGATCGTCAGCGTCGGGTCGCCGCGCCCCTGCAGCACCAGGTCGCCCTGCAAAACGTCGTCGATCACCGGTCCGTTCGCCAGCACCGGCGTACTCCATGTCCAGGCCGGGCCGAGCAGCTCGAGCGCCGCCCCGGTGGTGTAGAGCTTCATGAGCGACGCCGGGTTGACCGGCTGCTGCGCGCGGTGCGCCAGTCGCGGCGGGAACGCGCCCTGCGGACCCAGCTCGGCCACATAGGCAACCAGCGCCTCGGGGGGCAGTTGCGCGCGCTCGAGGGCGGACAGCACGGCGGGCGGCAGGCCGGGCGCCGCCGCCGTGGCGAGGCCGCTCCAGGCGAGCACGGCAGCCCCGAGAAGTCGGCGCCATCCACAGCCTCGCGCTTGTTCGCGGCGTCGGGTCATGCGTCGATGGTAGCGGCCCGATACGAGGGCGCCGCTACACTCGAAGTCATGGATTCCCGACCCGTTGTGCCGCTTGATCCGCGGGCCAACCGGGTCGGCTGGGCATGTGCGGCGGTGGTGCTTTGCATCTGGACCTCGTTCATCCTCGTGGCCCGTTCATCGGCCAGCGGAACCCTCAGCCCCTTCGATCTCGCCTTCCTGCGCTTTCTGGTCTCGGGCCTGGTGCTGGTGGCCCTGGCACGGTGGCGCGCGCCCCGCACGCACACGGCGCTACCAACGGCACGCTGGGCCGCGCTCGGCGTCATTGCCGGCGTGGCTTACTGTGGCCTGGCCTACAGCGCGTTCTTCTTCGCGCCCGCCGCGCATGGCGCGGTGCTGCTGCCGGGGTCGCTGCCGCTGTGGACCGCTCTCGGCGCCTGGTGGCTGCTGCGCGAGCGGCCGACGCGCCAGCGCGTCGCCGGTCTCGCGCTGATCGCGGGCGGCGACCTGCTGGTCGGTGGCGCAAGCCTGCTGCATGCTTTGGATGGCGGCACGGTGTGGATCGGCGACTTGCTGCTGCTCGGCGCTTCGGCCCTGTGGGGCCTGTACACGGTGCTGTGTCGGCGTTGGCGCGTCAGCGCTTTCGAGGCAACGCTTGCGATCGGCAGCTTTTGCTTGGTGAGCGCGGTGCCGCTCTATGCGCTCGCCGCCGCCGCCGGGTGGGTCGACAGCCGCTTGGGCGCGGCGCCCTGGTCGGAGATCTTGTTCCAGGGCGTCTTCCAGGGCTTGTTGTCGATGGTGGTCGCGGGCATCGCCTTCACCCAGGTGGTGGTGACCTTCGGCGCCGTGCGCAGCACCATGATCACCGCGCTGGTGCCGCCGATTGCGGCGCTGGCGGCCGTGCCGCTGCTGGGCGAAGCGCTGGCGCCGACCACCTGGTTCGGACTCGCCGCCGTCACCGGTGGCTTGCTGCTCGGTCTGCGCGGCGCGACCGCGCGCACATCGGTGCCTCGACCCGTGCTGGAGGCTCGATGAGCCCGCACGGCCGCCAGGGCCACGAAGGGGCCACTCGCGTGGCCCTTGGCGAATGCTCCCGCCCTTTGGTCCAGCGCGTAGCGCGAAGGGTGCCCTTGTGAGCCCGCGCCTGCTGGTGCTGGACACCTCAACCGAATCACTGCATCTGGGCGTGTGCGATGGCGAGCGCGAGTGGGTGCGCGTGGTGCCCGGTGGAGCACAGGCCTCGGCCGCGCTGTTGCCGGCGCTGATGGCGCTGCTCGACGAGGCGGGGTTGGCGCTGCGCGACCTCGACGCGATCGCGTTCGGCCGTGGCCCGGGCGCCTTCACCGGCGTGCGCGTTGCATGCGCCGTGACGCAGGGCCTTGCGTTCGGTGCAAGCCTCGCGGTGCTCGCGCTCGACAGCCTGATGGCGGTCGCCGAGGACGCGCGAGCGCAAGGTGCCGGCGAGCGCGTGTGGGTGGCAGTCGACGCACGCATGGGCGAGGTTTACGCCGCACGCATGGAGCGGGTCGACGCCGCCTGGCGCACGCTCGACGCGCCTGCGCTGCATTCGCCGCTGGCGCTGGCCCGCCGCATCGCCGATACGGCGTCGGGCGACGCGGTGGCCGGTAACTCCTTGCTGGTGCACAGCGCAGCATGGACCGGCTTCGACGGCGGCCGCTGGCCAGCAAGCGCACCGCGCGCGGCCGCGTTGCTGACGCTGGCGCGCACGGCCTGGGCGCGCGGCGAACGACTCGACGCCGCCGAGGCGCTGCCGCTCTACGTGCGCGACAAGGTGGCCGCGACCAGCGCGGAACGCGCGGCGCTGCGGGGCGCGTCATGAACGCAGTGGTGCGACCTCATCGGCTGCTGCACACACTGGGCGAGGCCGACCTCGACGCCGTGCTGGCGATCGAGCAGCTGGCCTACGAGTTCCCGTGGACGCGCGGCAACTTCGTGGACTCCTTGCATGCCGGCTACCTGATGCAGGTGCTGCTCACGCCGGCCCACGGGCGGGTCGGCTACTTCATTGCCCTGGCGGGCGTGGACGAGCTGCATCTCCTGAACCTGAGCGTCGCGCCACCCTGCCAGGGCCAAGGCCATGCGCGCTACATGCTCGATGCGCTGTGCGAGCTTGCGCGCCAGCGGTGCGCGGCGCAGCTGTGGCTGGAGGTGCGCATCTCCAACACCCGGGCGCGCGAGTTGTACGAGCGCTACGGCTTTTGCAATGTCGGCGTGCGACGCGCGTATTACCCGGCGCACGGTCGCCAGCGTGAAGATGCGGTGGTCATGAGTCTGCAGATGGCAAAGGCGACGCATGGACCTGGGTGAGCGGCGCGTTGCCATGCTCGCGGAGCTGGGCGTGCGACTGTGGCCTCGCGCACCGATTGCCGAGGTCGCCGAGGCGGCCGGGCTGGCCGGGGCGGTTGCGCCGCTCGGCATTCGCGTCGAAGCGACAGGCGGCGAACCCGCCAGCGCCGCGCCTGCACGTGCGACCGCGCGCGACGCCGACACCGCATCGATGGACTGGCCCACGCTGCGCGTTGCGGTGACCGGCTGCACGGCGTGCGGACTGTGCGAGGGACGCACGAAAGCCGTGTTCGGAGCCGGCCACGAGCGGGCGCACTGGATGATCATCGGCGAGGCGCCAGGCGACGAGGAAGACGCGCGCGGCGAGCCCTTCGTCGGCAAGGCCGGGCAACTGCTCGACAACATGCTGGCCGCGCTCGGCTTGTCGCGCCAGGCGGGGCCGCCCGAGCGGCAGGTGTTCATTGCGCATGTGCTCAAGTGCCGCCCGCCGAAGGGCCGCAACCCCTCGCGCGAGGACCTTGCGCAGTGCGCGCCGTTCCTCGAGCGGCAGGTGGCGCTGGTGCGCCCGCGAATGATCCTGGCGATGGGGCGCCTGGCGGCCGTGTTGCTCGCGGGTGACGAGCCGCTCGGGCGCCTGCGTGGGCGCGTGCATAGCTATCTGGGCGTGCCGACCGTGGTCACCTACGACCCGGCCTATTTGCTGCGCAACCCCACCGACAAGGCGCGTGCCTGGGACGACCTGTGCATGGCGCACGAGGCGTTGCAGGCAACGTCCGGGGCCGATTGAGCGGCGCGCCGCCGAAGCTGCACGTCAGCGCGATTCAGCGGTTGCGCTCGAGATAGCGCTTGCGGTGAAAGTAAATCACCAGCACCACGACCAGGGCCACCATCGCCAGCGTCGTGACCCACACGGCGGTGTTGCTGTGGATCAGCGGCAGGAAGTCGAAGTTCATGCCGAAGAAGCCGGTGATGAAGTTCAGCGGCATGAAGATCGCCGTCAGCACGGTCAAGGTGCGCATGATCTCGTTGGTGCGGTTGCTTTGCGCCGAGAAGTGCATCTGCACCGCGCTCTCGGCCGAGCTTTCGAGCCGGCGCACGTGGCCGAGCACGCGCTCGATGTGCTCGAGCACGTCGCGCGAGCGCACGCGCAGGAGTTCGCGCTCGCGCTGCGCAGAGGGGTTGGGCTCGTCCGGCCATTCGTCGAGCGCGTCGATCCATTCGGTGATCGCGCTGCGCTGGTCCTCGCAGGTGTCTTCGAGGATGTGCAGTGCGTTGCGCGAGTCGAGCAGCATCTGCCAGTCGTGGAAGTGGCTGTTCGGGCGAAACAGTTCCTGCTGCAGGTAGCCGAGCTGCTTGGTCAAGAGGCGCCGCAGCTCAAGGTAACTGTCAACCATGTGGTTGACCATGCGCAGCATCAGGTCGGCGGGGCTGGCCGGCAACCGGGTGCCGTTGGTGCGGCCGTCGGCGCCCTGGGTGGCCTGACTGAGGCGGTTGGCAAAGAAGTCTCGCACCTGGCAATCGGTCGGGTGCACGGTGAGCAGCACGCGGTCGAAGATTGCAAAGCCGACCGGGCTGGTGTCGATCGCCTCGAGCGCGCGACGCGCGCTCACGAGCGTGCCCTTCTGGTCGTCGACGAACAGGCTCGAGCTGCCGCTGCCCGCCGCGAGCCGGCGAAAAACCATGACGTCGTACCAGGACGTGTATTCGAAGTGCGAGGGCAGCTGGTTGTTCAGCAGGTCGCTGACGTGCAGGTCGACCAGCTGTCCGCCGGTCCAGCGCTGTAGCGACTCTTGCACGCCGCCGACGCCGACCTCGAACTCACGCCGCGCGCTGCCGATCCACAAATAGCCGTCGGGCGGTAGTTGATCGGGCAGGCCGTCGAGTTCGCGGAACTGTTCGGCGCTGACATGGAAGACGCGCATCGATCGTTCAGCGCGTTGTCGCAAGCAGCCGCGCCGCCTCGAGCGCGAAGTAGCTCAGCACGCCGTCGGCGCCAGCGCGCTTGAAGGCCAGCAGCGATTCCATCATCGCCGCCTCGCCGTCGAGCCAGCCGTTGGCGGCGGCAGCCTTGAGCATGGCGTACTCGCCGCTCACCTGATAAGCGAAGGTCGGCACGCGGAACTCGTCCTTCACGCGCCGCACGATGTCGAGGTAGGGCATGCCGGGCTTGACCATCACCATGTCGGCGCCTTCGGCCAGGTCCATCGCCACCTCGCGCAGCGCCTCGTCGCTGTTGCCCGGGTCCATCTGGTAGACCTTCTTGTTGCCCTTGCCCAGGTTGCCGGCGGAGCCGACGGCGTCGCGAAACGGGCCGTAGAAGGCGCTGGCGTACTTGGCGCTGTAGGCCATGATGCGCGTGTGGATCAGGCGGTGCGCCTCGAGCGCGTCGCGGATGGCGCCGATGCGCCCATCCATCATGTCGCTCGGCGCGACGATGTCCACGCCCGCCTCGGCCTGCACCAGCGCCTGAGCGACCAGCACCTCGACGGTCTCATCGTTGACGATGTAGCCGCTGGCGTCGAGCAAGCCGTCCTGGCCATGCGTCGTGAAGGGGTCGAGCGCCACGTCGGTGAGCAGCCCCAGTGCGGGGAACTGGCGCTTGAGTTCACGCACCACCCTGGGTACCAGGCCGTCGGGATTGAGCGCCTCGCGGCCGTCCTCGGTTTTATGGGCCGCGTCGATCACCGGGAACAGCGCCATCACCGGAATGCCGTGCATGACGCAGGCCTCGGCCACGGGCAGCAGGCGGTCCAGGCTCAGTCGCTGCACACCCGGCATCGAGGCGACATCGTGCGCCTGGTTCGAACCCTCGAGCACGAACACCGGCAGGATCAGGTCGCTCACGGTGAGTGCGTTTTCGCGGACCAGGGCGCGGGTGAAATCGTCGCGGCGCAGACGCCGCGCGCGTGTCGCTGGAAAGCGTTGCGGGTAAGGGCTCAAGGCAGGCGACCGGGCTCGTTTTCGGCATATCGACGCAACGCAGGCGCTGCTAGACTTCGGCCCGGATGATACGTCGCAAGACGCTCATTCCCTGCTTCACCTCCCTGAGCAGGAGCCCCAACGTGTGACAGCGAACGGGCTTTTAGCCTCGGCTCATGTCGGGGCTTTTTTCTGCACGTCGTGATAATGCCGTGATGCTCTGGGTCAAGGCTTTTCACATCGTTTTCGTGGCGAGTTGGTTCGCCGGCCTGTTCTATCTGCCGCGTCTGTTCGTCAACCTCGCCACGGTGCCTGCCGACAGCCACGCCGAGCGCGAGCGGCTGCTGCTGATGGCACACAAACTCGACCGCTTCGCGACGCTGCTCATGGTCGTAGCGCTGGTGCTCGGCCTGTGGCTGTGGCTGGGTTTTGGCATCGGCCGCGGCGCGGGCAACGGCTGGTTGCATGCCAAGCTGGTGCTGGTGGCCGCGGCCATCGGCTATCACCATTCGTGCCGCCGGCTGCTGCGCGATTTCGAGCAGCTCGCCAACCGGCGCAGCCACCGTTGGTTTCGCCTCTTCAACGAAGCCGCAGTGCTGCTGTTCGCGGCCATCGTCGTGTTGGCTGTCGTGAAGCCGTTCTGATGGCGCGTCACCGCAGCCTGGCCTGGCCGCTGGCCGGCGCTTTCATCTGCCTGATCGTCTACGCCAGTCTTCACCCTTTCAGCGGCTGGAGCCTGCCCGAGCACCTGCAGTCGAGCTGGTGGGTACTGAAGGTGCCGCAGCCGCGCGGCGTGAGTCGCTTCGACCTGCTGAGCAACCTGCTGGGCTACATGCCGCTGGGCGCCCTGATCGCGGCCGGCGTGCTGCGCGGCGGCGGCTCGCGGTGGGTCGCCTGGCTGGCTGCGTTGGCGCTCGCCGCGGTGCTGAGCTACGGCCTGGAAGCGCTGCAGCAACTGCTGCCGCGGCGCGTGTCTTCCCTGATTGATTGGGGCCTCAATGCGGCCGGCGCGGCGCTCGGCGCGCTGGCGATGCTGCTGTTCGATGCGCTGGGCGGCCTGGCGCGCTGGCAACACTGGCGCGAGCGATGGCTGCTCGGTGGGCGCGGCACCGGGCTGGCGCTGTTGCTGCTGTGGCCGCTGGGGCTGCTGTTTCCCCCGCCACTGCCTTTCGGACTGGGCCAGGTGCTCAGGCGCTCGCGCGACTTGCTGGCCGAATGGCTCGAGGGCAGCGCCTGGGATGGCTGGCTCGAGGTCGGTGCGCTGCAGGACACGTCGCAGCTCGCGCCCGGCGTGGAGCTGTTCGGCATCGCCGCTGGCCTGCTCGCGCCCTGCCTGCTCGGCTATGCGTTGACGCGCCCGGGCCCGCGTCGCCTGGCGCTGCTGGTTGGGGTGCTCGCGTTCGGCATTGCCGCCACCATGCTGTCGACCGCGCTCAATTTCGGCCCGGAGCATGCGCTGACCTGGATCACGCCGCCGGTGTGGCCGGCGGTCGCACTGGCCGTGTTGTCGGGCGCGGCGCTGGCCTGGGTGCCGGCGCGTGCAGCGGCAGCGATCGCGCTGCTGCTGCTGAGCGCCACCGTCGCGCTCGTCAACGTGGCGCCGGCCGACCCGTTCTATGCCGCCAGCCTGCAGGGCTGGGAGCAGGGCCGCTTCATCCGCTTTCATGGCCTGTCGCAATGGATCGGCTGGCTGTGGCCCTACGCGACACTCTTCTACCTGCTCGGGCGTGTCGTGTCGCGGGGGCGATGAGCTGCAAACCTACAATTCCGCCGATGAGCTACTACCAGCGCCACATCTTTTTTTGCCTCAACAAGCGCGATGGCGAGCCGGCGTGTTCTGACCATGACGCCGATGCGGCGTTCGCGCGGTGCAAGCAGCAGGCCACGGCGGCCGGCCTGTTGGGGCCAGGCAAGCTGCGCGTCAATAAGGCCGGCTGCCTCGACCGCTGCGCCGGCGGGCCGGTGGCGGTGGTCTACCCGGAAGGCACTTGGTACACCTATGTCGACGCACACGATATCGACGAGATCGTCGAGTCGCACTTGCGCGACGGCAAGGTGGTCGAGCGGCTGCTGCTGCCGCCCGACACGGGCCGATGAACGCGCAGACGCAGCGCGTGAGCGTGAGCGGCCCGGCCGGCGCGCTGGAGTGCGCGCTCGATGTGCCGGCTGATGAGCCTCGGGCGCTGCTGGTGGTGTGCCATCCGCACCCGCTGCACGGCGGCACGCTCGACAACAAGGTGGTGCAGACGGTGGCACGCGCCGGACTGCAGCTTGGTTGCCGCACGGTGCGCTTCAACTTTCGCGGTGTCGGCGCCTCGGCCGGCAGCTGGGACGAAGGCGCCGGTGAGGTCGACGATGCGCTCGCGGTGATCGCGGCGTTTGGCGCGCACGACGGTGCGACCGTGCTGCCGCTGTGGCTTGCCGGCTTCTCGTTCGGTGGCTTCGTGGCCGCCAGCGCTGCCGCGCGGCTGCCCGAAGGCGCGCGACCGGTGCGCCTGGCGCTGGTCGCGCCGTCGACACAAAAGCAGTCGGTGCCCGCCGTGCCGCCCGACACGCTGGTGGTGCATGGCGAGGTCGATGACGTAGTGCCGCTTGCGGCCACGCTCGACTGGGCGCGACCGCAAGGCCTGCCGGTGACGGTGATTCCGGGCGTCGGCCATTTTTTCCACGGGCAGCTCGCTCTGCTCAAGACGCTGCTGCTGCGCGCCTGGTCGGTGCCGATCTAAGCGAACCTCCCTCTTTAATTCGAGCATTCATGAAACGACTTTTTTGCCTGCTGTTCGCACTGACCAGCACCTTCGCCACCACCACCGCCCAGGCGCAGGCGCCGCAACCGCCCGAGATCGCGGCGCGCTCCTACCTGCTGTTCGACGTCACCACCAACCAGGCGCTGGCGACCAAGGACGCCGACTTGTCCGTCGAGCCGGCTTCGCTCACCAAGCTGATGACCGCCTACCTGGTGTTCCAGGCCCTCAAGGACAAGAAGCTCACGCTGGAGCAGACGCTGCCGGTTTCCGAGCGCGCCTGGCGCACCGGCATGACCGGGGCCTCGCGCAGCTTTCTGCCGCTCAACAGCCAAGTGACGGTCGACGACCTGCTCAAGGGCGAGATCGTGCAAAGCGGCAATGACGCGACCGTGGTGCTGGCCGAAGGCGTGGGCGGCAGCTACGACCAGTTCGTCGCCATGATGAACCGCCAGGCTCAGGCCTTCGGCCTCAAGGGCACGAGCTTCAAGAATCCCGAAGGGCTCACCGCGGCGGGGCATGTGAGTACCGCGCGAGACTTGGCGGTGATCGCTACGCGGCTGGTGCAGGACTTTCCCGAGTACCTGCGTTATTCCGCGATGAAGGAATTCACCTACAACAAGATCAAGCAGCAGAACCGCAACCTGCTGCTCTACCGCGATCCGAGCGTCGACGGCCTGAAGACCGGCTTCACCGACGCGGCCGGCTATTGCCTCATCGCCACCGCCAAGCGCGATCTGCCGAGCGGCCAGCGCCGACTGCTCAGCGTGGTGCTCGGTGCCGCGTCATCGGACGCGCGCGCCAACGAAAGCCAGAAGCTGCTGAACTGGGGCTACACCGCGTTCGACGCAGTCAAGCTGTTCGACGCCAACCAGGCGATCGTCACGCCTGAAGTCTGGAAGGGCGTCAGCAAGACCACCAAGCTGGGCAGCGCCGCGGCCGTCTACGTGACGGTGCCCAAGGGCCAGGGCGACCAGCTCAAGACCGACATCGCGCGCACCGACCCGCTGGTGGCCCCGCTCGCCAAGGGTCAGGTGGTCGGCAGCATCAAGGTCAGCGCCTCAGGCGCACTGGTGGCTGAAGTGCCGCTGGCGGTGCTCGAGCCGGTCGAGCAGGCCGGGCTGCTGGGGCGGGCATGGGATTCGCTGCGGCTGTGGATCAAGTGAACGCTTGCGGGCAGCGACCGACCGGCCTACGCTCAGACCCACGATGAACATGCTGCCGACTGCCACCGCCGAAACGCTCTGCTATCTCAATGGCGAGTACTTGCGCATTGCCGACGCCAAGGTGAGCGTGCTCGACCGCGGCTTCCTCTTCGGCGACGGCGTCTACGAGGTGGTGCCGGTCTACGCGCAGCGGCTGTTCCGTTTCGACGAGCACATGGCGCGGCTGGAGCGCAGCCTGGGCAAGCTGCGCATTGCGAACCCGCACACCGCCGAGCAGTGGCTGGTGCGCATGCGTCGTCTGGTGGCGGCGCAGCACGATCACAGCGGTGCTGCCGACCAGCTCGTCTACCTGCAGGTCACGCGCGGCGTGGCGGTGCGCGACCATGTGATGCCGAGCGACATCGTGCCGACGGTGTTCATGATGGCCACGCCACTCAAGCCGGCCACGGCTGAACAGCGCCACGGCGGCGTGGCCTGCGTGAGCGCACGCGACTTTCGTTGGGAGCGCGGCGACATCAAGTGCATCTCGCTGCTCGGCAACGTGCTGGCGCGGCAGATTTCGGCCGATCACGCGGCGGTGGAGACCGTCATGTTTCGCGACGGCTTCCTCACCGAAGCCGCAGCCTCCAACGTGTGGCTGGTCAAGGACGGCGCCTTGATCGGGCCGCCCACGAGCGAGCATGTGCTCGAGGGCATCCGCTTCGAGTTGCTGCGAGAGCTGTGCGAAGACGTGGGCATCGGCTACAGCCTGCGTCCCATCAGCGAAGGCGAAGTGGCCGCCGCCGACGAGCTGCTGCTGAGTTCGGCCACCAAGGAGGTACTGGCGGTCACCCGGCTCGACGGCGAAGCGGTCGGTCACGGCACGCTGCGCGGCAAGCCCGGGCCGGTCTATGCGCGGCTGTACCAGGCTTACCAGCGCGCCAAGCAAAGCGAGTCGGTCTAACGCGTCTTGATGCGACCGGTCGAGACCTCATCTGCGTCGATGCCCCGCCCCGTCATGCCGACCGCCCCAGAACCCGCCGAGCGCTCGCTGATCGAGTACCCGAGCGCCTTTCCCATCAAGGTGCTGGGTGCCAATGTCGACGGCTTTGCCGAGGCCATCGTGGCCATCGCGCGGGCGTTCGATCCCTCCTTCGACGCCGCCACGCTCGAGGTGCGGCCCAGCAAGGGCAACAACTACCTGGGCCTCACCGTCACCGTCACCGCCACCAGCCGCGAGCAGCTCGACGAGCTTTACCGCACGTTGAGCACGCACCCGCTGGTCAAGTTCGTGCTGTAGTCGGCATGCTGCTGCGCCGGCTGGGCCGAGCCGACTTTGTCGCGACCGTGGCCGACATGCGCGCCTTCACCGAATCGCGCGGTGCCGACACGCCCGACGAGCTGTGGCTCTGCGAGCACCTGCCGGTGTTCACGCAAGGCGTGGCCGGCAAGGCCGAGCATGTGCTCGACGCCGGCGACATCGCGGTGGTGGCCACCAACCGCGGCGGGCAGGTCACCTATCACGGGCCGGGTCAGGTGGTGGCGTATCCGCTGGTCGATCTGCGCCGGCTCGGACTGCACGTGAAAGAGTATGTTTTTCAGTTGGAGCGCGCGCTCATCAAGACGCTCGAAGGCTATGGCGTCACCGGTCAGCGCGTGACCGGTGCGCCCGGCGTCTATGTGAACCTGGCCGACCCGCTCGGCCACGCCGCGCTGCCGTCGCCGCGCCGTCCTCATGATCCGTGGCGGGGCATTGGCAAGATCGCCGCGCTTGGCATCAAGGTGTCGCGGCATTGCGCGTACCACGGTGTCGCGCTCAATGTGGCGATGGACTTGCGCCCCTTTGGCCGCATCAACCCCTGCGGCTACCGGGGTCTCGCGACGGTGGACCTTTCTACAATCGGCATCACCCCGTCCTGGGACGACGCGGCTGCGCGCCTCGGCGCCCATCTCACCAGCCTACTGAGCCCTCGATGACGACCGACTCCGCTGCCTACGACGCGACAGCCAAGCAAAAGGCGCACGCCAAGACGGCACGCATCCCGATCAAGGTGGTGCCTGCCGAGGTGCTGAAGAAGCCCGATTGGATCCGCGTCAAGGCCGGCTCGCCGACCACGCGCTTCTACGAGATCAAGCAGATCCTGCGCGAGCACAAACTGCACACCGTGTGCGAGGAAGCCTCGTGTCCCAATATCGGCGAGTGCTTCGGCAAAGGCACGGCCACCTTCATGATCATGGGCGACAAATGCACGCGGCGTTGCCCGTTCTGCGATGTCGGCCATGGGCGCCCCGACCCGCTCGACGCCGACGAGCCGCTGAACCTGGCCAAGACCGTTGCCGCGCTCGGGCTCAAGTACGTGGTGATCACGAGCGTGGACCGCGATGACCTGCGCGACGGCGGTGCCGCTCATTTCGTGGCCTGCATCGAAAAAGTCCGTGAGTTGTCGCCCGCCACGCGCATCGAGATCCTGACGCCCGATTTCCGCGGCCGCACGGACCGCGCACTCGAGATCCTCGAGACCGCGCCGCCTGACGTGATGAACCACAACCTCGAGACCGTGCCGCGCCTGTACCGGCAAGTGCGGCCGGGTTCGGACTATCAGGTCTCGCTGGATTTGCTCGAGCGCTTCAAAGTGCTGGCCCCCCGCGTGCCGACCAAGAGCGGCCTGATGGTGGGCCTGGGCGAGACCGATGAAGAAATCCTTGCCGTCATGCGCGACATGCGTCGGCACGGCATCGACATGCTCACGCTCGGCCAGTACCTTGCGCCGAGTGGGCACCATCTGCCAGTGCGCCGCTACGTCCACCCCGACACCTTCCGGATGTTCGAGCGCGAAGCGCAGGCGATGGGCTTTGGCCATGCCGCCGTAGGCGCACTAGTGCGCTCGAGCTACCACGCCGATCAGCAGGCGCACGCTGCCGGCGTGGCGGTCGCGCTTTAGTTGAAGCGAGGTTGGTCGAGCGCTCCGCAAGCGCCGCCGAGCGGTGAAAGCGCTGATACGCCGTTCAGGTCTCGGCAAGCAACTTGTCGATCAAGGCATGTAGCTCGGCAAAGTCGGGCTCGCCGACGTAGCGCTTGACGATGTCGCCGCGCTTGTTGATCAGCACACTGGTCGGCGTGAGCTGCACATTGCCGAAGCTGCGCGCGATGAGGCCATCGTGGTCCATGGCAACGCGAAACGGCAGGCGACGCGTCTCGGCAAAGTTGATCACGTACGCCGGCGGGTCATAGCTCATCGCGACCGCCAGGGTCTCGTAGCCGCGCGCCTTGAACATGTCATGCGTCGCCGCGATCTGCGGCATTTCCTTGATGCAGGTGCTGCAGCTGGTCGCCCAGAAATTCACCAGCACGACCTGGCCGCGCCATTGGTCGGTGCGGTGTTTGGAACCGTCGAGCAGCGTGTACGCAACACTGGGCGCCGCGTCGGTTCGTGTCAGCATCACGCCGGCAACACCGATTGCCAAAACCGTGACTGCGGAGGCAACATAAGCGATGAGTTTCATGGGGAATTTTCAATGAATCGACGCGATTTTACGAGCCAGGTCAGTGCCGCCATGGCGCTGTGGGTTTGGGCCGCCCAGGCCCAGGCGCTCTCTCTGAGCGACGCCGATGCGAGTGCGGGCCTGAAGGCCGCGCTCGATCATGGCGCGGCTGCGGCGGTGGCGCTGCTGGGCCGCACCGATGGCTTCCTTGGCAACCCGAAGGTACGCATCCCCCTGCCCGGCGGACTGGAAAGTGCTGCCAAGTTGTTGCGCGGTCTCGGTCAGGGGCAAAAGGTCGATGACCTCGTGACCGCGATGAATCGCGCCGCCGAGGCGGCCGTGCCCGAAGCCAAACCGCTGCTCGGCAATGCCGTCAAGCAGATGACCGTGACCGATGCCAAGAAAATTCTGGGCGGCGGCGACACCTCCGTCACGCAGTTCTTTGCCGAAAAAACTCGCCTGCCGTTGGGCGATAAATTCCTGCCGATCGTGACCCGTGCCACCGAGAAGGTGGCGCTCGCTGACAAGTACAACGCCGTCGCGGGCAAGGCGGCTGGCTTCGGGTTGGTCAAGAAGGAAGACGCCAATGTGCAGAAGTACGTCACCGGCAAGGCGCTCGATGGCCTCTTCCTGATCATCGGCGAAGAGGAGCGAAAGATTCGTCAGGACCCCGTGGCCACGGGCAGCGCAATCTTGAAGAAGGTGTTCGGCGCTTTTTGATCGACACGCGGCGCACTCGTTGCCCGGCCCCGGGCGCCGGCGCAGCTCAACCCAGCGCGCCGCTTGCAAGCACCGAAGCGATCCGCGGCTCGTCCCAGGCGAGTCAATCGACAAGCACTTCGCGGCAATGCTGGCCCAGCAGCGGGGGCGGATGACGGGTCCGTGTCGGCGTTGCTGACAGCTTGAGCGGACTGGCCACCAGGCGCAGCGCGTCGTCGAGCGGATGCGACAACGTCTCGATCATTTCTCGTGCCTTCACCTGCGGGTCGGCGAAGACTTGCTCCAGGGAGTTGATCGGCCCGCCGGGAACCTGGGCGGCTTCGAGCGTGGCCAGCCAATCGGCGCGGCTGCGCTCGCGCATCACCGTCGAGAGTCGAGCTACCAGGCTCGAGCGATGGCACACCCGGTCCGCATTGCGGGCAAAACGCGGCTCGGCAGCCATGGACGCCACACCGGCCGCGGCGCAAAAGCGCGCGAACTGCGCGTCGTTGCCGACGGCCAAAATCACTTGCCCGTCGGCCACCTCGAACACCTGATACGGCACGTATCGTCTGGTGCGCGTTGCCGGCGCGACCCGGCACGTCGCCGCTGACGAGGTAGCTGGCGCCCAGATTGGCAAGCATCGCCACCTACGTGTCGATCAGCGACATGTCGAGATACTGGTCGAGGCCGCGCCGAAAGCCAAGCACGTCGCGATGGCGCAGCTCCGCCAGGATGCCCAGGGTGGCGTAGAGCCCCGTGAACAGGTCGGCCACCGCAACACCGACCTTCTGGTGCCCGCCGCCGGGCAGATCGTCACGCTCGCCGGTCACGCTCATCAGACCGCCGAGCCCCTGCACCGCGTAGTCGTAGCCGGCACGCTCGCGATACGGGCCGGTCTGCCCGTAGCCGGTGATCGAGCAATAGACGAGTTGCGGGTTCAACACTGCCAGGCTCGCGTGGTCCAGCCCGTAGCGGGCCATGTCGCCGACCTTGAAGTTTTCGACCAGCACGTCGGCGTGCTGAGCCAGCACTCGCACCAGTGCCTGGCCTTCGCCGTGCGCCAGGTCGATCGTGATCGAGCGTTTGTTGCGGTTCGCGCCGAGGAAGTAGGCCGATTCGGCGCTGTCGGCGCCCACTGCATCGCGCAGCAAAGGAGGGCCCCATCCGCGGGTGTCGTCTCCTACGCCTGGGCGTTCGACCTTGACGACATCGGCACCCAGGTCGCCGAGCACCTGGGTGCACCAGGGCCCGGCGAGCACGCGCGACAGATCAAGCACGCGCATGCCGACGAGCGATGACGCAGTGGCATCAATGGCAGGGTTCATCGGACGACTCTGCGGCCGCGGCTTGCCGGCGGACAATTGCGACATGTTGATTGCTCGATTCGTGTGCTTCGGCGTCGTCACCGCCACCGTACTTGGCGGCTGTGCTCCGACGCTAGACTGGCGCGAGGTGCGACTCGACGGCGAGCGTTTGGTGATGCTGTTCCCATGCAAGCCCGAGCGCCACTCGCGGCGCGTCCCGATGGCAGGCGGCGAGGCAACGGTCGATGTGCTCGGATGCAGTGCCGACGGCACCACATGGGGGTTGACCACCGCCGACGTCGGCGATTTGTCCCGGGTCGCTTTGGCACTCGAAGAGCTGCGTACCGCGCGGTCGCGCAATCTGGACGGGCGCGAAAGGCAGCTTCGGCCCGTCAAGCTGCAAGGCATGAAGCCGGCGGGCATAGCGCTGCGCTTCGAAGTGAGCGGGCAACGTCCGGACGGCAAGGCGGTTGCGGAGCAATCGGTGGTTTTCTCTAGTGCAACCCGCGTGTTTCACGCCGCGGCATTGGGCGGTACGCCATCGCAAGATGCGCTCGAGACTTTCTTCGGCGGCCTCCGTTTGCGGCCGTGAGGCGCCGTCATGTCGGCCTCAGCGCCGCAAGCCGCGTTCAAGAGAGCGCCTGCAGCCCGCAAAAATGGACAGCACCGATCTCATAATCATCACAAGATGGCCGGTTTGTTCATCATTGCTCACGCCCCGTTCGCCTCCGCGCTGAAGGCGGCTGCCGGGCATGCGTTCCCGGAGGCCGCGTCGCGCGTCGAGGCGCTTGACGTGACGCCGCAGCTCACGCCCGAGGAGATCGAGGCGCAGGCGCGCATCCTTCTGGAAAAGGCGCTGTCCGTGCCCGGACGGCGCGAGGCGTTGATCCTGACGGATGTCTTTGGGGCCACGCCCAACAACGTGGCGCAACGCCTGGCCGATGGCGTCCGCGTGAAGATCGTGACCGGTGCCAATGTGCCGATGCTTTGGCGCACCATCAATTACGCCGACGAACCGTTGGATCTGCTCGTGTCGCGTGCTTTGGCCGGTGCGACCCAGGGCGTGATGCAAGTGGCACCGGCCAGGCCGCAGACCCAGACCCAGAGACCGGGAGGGCGAGCCGACGATGATCTCAACGCGCATCAGCATCAGCAATAAGCTGGGTTTGCACGCACGCGCGTCTGCAAAGCTGACGAAGCTTGCGGGCACCTATTCCTGCGATATTTTCCTGAGCCGCGGTTCTCGGCGAGTCAACGCCAAGAGCATCATGGGCGTGATGATGCTGGCCGCAGGTGTTGGTGTCGAAATCGAGGTCGAAACGGTGGGCGAACGCGAACGCGAGGCGATGGACGCCTTACTCGCCTTGATCGCTGATAAGTTCGGAGAAGGCGAATAGACGCTCACGAGTCGCCTCCGCTCGGACTGATTCGCACATGGCCGCGAAGTCCTTCGCGTGCTCGCCGATGCGCGTCAGTGTTGTTGCGCCCGCAACGTCGGATAGTGTGTCGGACAGGCGGCGCCCCAGCTCGGCAGCGCCTTGACCGTGGGCGAGCGCCCCATCCTGCGGCTGATTTGCGCATGCCGCCGCTAGGCTAGGATCGTTCGATGAGCTTTCAAGTGTTCGGTCTGGCCATTTCTCGCGGCGTGGCGATCGGTCGTGCGGTGTTGGTGGCGTCGAGTCGCGTCGACGTCGCTCACTACTTCATCGAGCCCTCCCGGATTGAATCCGAAGTGCAGCGTCTTGGCATGGCGCGCGACGCCGTCGCTGCCGAGCTCGGCGGACTTCAACGTGACCTTCCGAGCGACGCGCCGACGGAGCTGTCCGCACTGCTCGACGTGCATCTGATGCTGCTGCACGATGACACATTGGCGGGGGCGACCGCGCAGTGGATTCGAGATCGGCACTACAACGCGGAGTGGGCGCTTTCGGCGCAGCTCGAGGTGCTTGCGAGGCAGTTCGACGAAATGGAAAACGACTACCTGCGAGAGCGCAAGGCCGATCTCGAGCAGGTCGTCGAGCGCTTGTTGCGCGTGCTGGCACAGCAGCAAGGACATGCGACGCCCTCGCCCGGCGTCGATGCCCGCGATTTCGCGGGAGAAGACCCGCTGGTTTTGGTGGCCAACGACATCGCGCCGGCCGACATGCTGCAGTTCAAGCGCAGTGTGTTCACTGGCTTCGTCACCGATGTGGGTGGCAAGACTTCGCACACGGCCATCGTTGCCCGAGGCCTCGATATTCCTGCTGTGGTGGGCGCGCGCGAGGCAAGTCGGATCATCCGGCAAGATGATTGGATCGTGATCGACGGCGACACGGGCGTTGTCATCATTGATCCCCCACCGATCGTGCTGGAGGAGTACCGTTTCAGGCAGCGACAGAGCGAACTCGAGCGAGCCCGCCTGACGCGACTGCGTCGCACGCCGGCCGTGACGCTCGACGGTCAGCGCGTCGAGCTGCTCGCCAACATCGAGTTGCCCGGCGATGCGGCCGCGGTGCTCGAGGCTGGCGCGGTTGGCGTCGGACTGTTCCGTAGCGAATTCCTTTTCATGAATCGCCGGGGCGACCTTCCGGGCGAAGACGAGCAATACGAAGCCTACCGAGCGGTCGTAAAAGCGATGAATGGATTGCCCGTGACGATCCGCACCGTGGACATTGGGGCGGACAAGCCTCTCGATCGGATGTCGACTCATGAGCTGCGCCACGAGCACGTACTGAACCCGGCGCTCGGACTGCGAGCGATTCGATGGAGTCTTTCGGAACCCAGCATGTTCCGGCAACAACTACGGGCCGTCTTGCGCGCCAGCGCGCACGGCCCGGTCCGATTGCTTGTACCGATGCTCGCGCATGTTTCCGAGATTCGCGGAACGCTTGAGGCATTGGCGCGCGCAAGACAGCAGCTTCGTGATGCCGGTCGGGAGCACGCACACGTCCCGCTCGGCGCGATGATCGAAGTGCCCGCTGCGGCCTTGATGATTGAGCGTTTTTTGGACGACTTCGACTTCGTGTCCATCGGCACCAACGATCTCATTCAGTACACCTTGGCGATCGACCGCGCCGATGAGTCGGTGGCGCATCTCTACGATCCTTGGCATCCTGCAGTGCTGGAGCTGATTGCCCGCACCATCCGAAAAACACATGCGCGCGGTAAAGTTGCTAGCGTCTGCGGCGAGATGGCGGGAGACCCCGCTTTCACTCCGACATTGCTGGCCATGGGGCTGCGCAGTTTTTCGATGCAACCCGCGCAGATCTCCACCGTCAAGCAGCAGGTTCTTCGCTTCGACGCCAGAAAGACACTGGCGGCGATCGAACATCCCCAAGCAGGCTCGGCATGAGGGTCTTGCGTCATCGTTATTGCTTGTGCTACAGTCGATCTCTTCGCGACACGCTGCTGGTCTTTGTCAACACGACAGAGCAAGCCGCGAGCACTGCGAGAAAATTGGATTGCTTGACAAGGATTAGTAATCAAGTCATAATCGATCCTCTGTGCTGAGAACGATTTTTCAGTACTGGCCGCAAGGCGCGCTCTTTAACAAATAACAGCCGATAAGCGTGGGCGTTAAGAGGCGAGTGCCAAGAGTTTCGTAGGTAACTATGAAATTCGAGGTCTACTGGACCTTAAACGCTCACTGAAGTGAAGTTCACTTCAATTCTTTGAGTAATTTATCAAGATCGAACTGAAGAGTTTGATCCTGGCTCAGATTGAACGCTGGCGGCATGCCTTACACATGCAAGTCGAACGGCAGCACGGGAGCAATCCTGGTGGCGAGTGGCGAACGGGTGAGTAA
>NZ_JANMWL010000251.1:0-2178 GCF_031393925.1 Methylibium sp.
GGCCGCCTTCTACGGCGATTTGTTCGGCTGGACGATCCAGTCCATGGACATGGAGGGCGGCGAGTACCGCGTCATCAAGGTCGCAGGCGCGGCGCTGGCCGGCATCATGAACATGCCGCCCGGAGCGCCGACTATGCCGCCAACCTGGGGTGTCTAGGTCACCGTCGACAACGTCGACGAGAGCGTGCAGCGCGTCGCCGCGCTCGGCGGCAAGGTGATGGTGCCGCCGACCGACGTGGCCGGCGTCGGCCGCTTTGCGCTGATCGCCGACCCGCAGGGCGCCATGCTCAGCCTCATCACCTACGGCGCGCAGACGGGTGACTGACCTTTCCGCGCAAGGGCAATGAGTCGGCCCGACCCGATAATCGCGCCTTCGTGAATTTGCCAACTTCTCGCGAGCGCGCACCGCCCCAGGCGCGCCCGCTCCCCCCCATCACTTTCCCCGAGGCGCTCCCGGTCTCGGCCCGGCGCGAGGAGATCGCGCGCGCCGTCACCGAGCACCAGGTCGTGATCGTGTGCGGTGAGACGGGCTCGGGCAAGACGACGCAGCTGCCCAAGCTCATGCTGGCGCTCGGGCGTGGCAAGGCCAATGCGAAGGCGGGCGAGCGGCCCCGCCTTATCGGCCACACCCAGCCGCGCCGCATCGCCGCCAGTTCGGTGGCCAAGCGCATTGCCGAGGAGCTGAACACGCCGCTGGGCGAAGTGGTCGGGTTCAAGGTGCGATTCCAGGACCGGCTCACGCCGAACGCGTCGGTCAAGCTCATGACCGACGGCATCCTGCTGGCCGAGACGCAGACCGACCCGCTGCTCACGGCCTACGACACGCTCATCATCGACGAGGCGCACGAGCGCAGCCTCAACATCGACTTCCTGCTCGGCCACCTGCGCCAGATACTGCCGCGACGGCCCGACCTGAAGGTGATCGTCACCTCGGCCACGATCGACGCCGACCGCTTTGCCAGGCACTTCGCTTCGAGCGCCGGTCCGGCGCCGGTGATCCAGGTGTCGGGACGGCTGTTTCCGGTCGAGCAGCGCTGGCGGCCTTTTGAAGAGTCGCGCGAACACGACCTCAACGACGCGATCGCGGATGCGGTCGACGAACTGTGGCGCGCCAACCCGGGCGACATCCTCGTCTTCCTGCCCGGCGAGCGCGAGATCCGCGAGGCCGCCGACCACTTGCGCAAGCACCTGGCGCACGAGGCCAACAAGGCGCATCGCGGCGGGCCGCAGGCCGAGATCCTGCCGCTGTTCGCGCGCCTCTCGCAGGCCGAGCAAGACCGCGTCTTCGAGACCGGCAACGGGCGGCGCATCGTGCTGGCCACCAACGTGGCCGAGACCTCGCTCACCGTGCCCGGCATTCGCTACGTCATCGACGCCGGCACCGCGCGCGTCAAGCGCTACAGCTACCGCACCAAGGTCGAGCAGTTGCAGATCGAGCCGGTGAGCCAGGCGGCGGCCAACCAGCGCGCCGGGCGCTGCGGGCGCGTCGCCGACGGCATCTGCATTCGCCTCTACGACGAGCCCGATTTCGCGGGCCGGCCGCGCTTCACCGACCCCGAGATCATGCGCAGCTCGCTGGCCGGGGTGATCTTGCGCATGAAGGCGCTGCGCTTCGGCACGGTCGAAGACTTTCCCTTCCTCGAGCCACCTCCCAAGAAGGCCATTGCCGACGGTTATGCGCTGCTGAACGAACTCGGCGCGACCGACGACGACAACGAACTCACGGCGGTGGGCAAGGAGCTGGCCAAGCTGCCGCTCGACCCGCGCGTCGGTCGCATGATCCTGGCCGCGCGCGAACGCGAGTCCCTCACCGAGGTGCTGGTGATCGCCAGCGCGCTCAGCGTGCAGGACGTGCGCGACCGCCCGCTCGAGCAGCAGCAGGCGGCTGATGCGAAGCACAAACTGTTCGACGACGAGCGCTCCGAGTTCATGGGCTACCTGAAGCTCTGGAACTGGCTCGAAGAAGGCCGCGGCATCCATGGCCATGCGGGCACCGGCACCGACACGCCCCGGCTTTCCAACCGCCAGCAGGAGCAGCGCCTGCGCGAGCACTTCGTCTCGCCGCGGCGCGTGCGCGAATGGCGCGACATCCATTCGCAGCTGCACACGGTCGTTGCCGAGCACGGCTGGCGCTTGAACGGCAGTCCCGCGACCTACGAGCAGATCCACCTGGCGATG
>NZ_JANMWL010000276.1:0-8688 GCF_031393925.1 Methylibium sp.
GGTGCGGCGGTCGAGCAGCAGCTTGAAGGCCAGCATCTCGGCCAAAAACTCAGCCCGCGCCTCGGCCTGGTCACGGCCCAGACCCTGCAACGCGCCGTAATAAACGTTGTTCTCGCGCGCGGTCAGCCGCGGGTACAGCCCGCGCGCGTCGCTGAGCACGCCCATGCGACGCAGCGCCCGCTGCGGCTCGCGCCGGGCGTCGATGCCGTCGACCTCGATGCTGCCGCCGTCGGCCTCGATCAAGCCGGCCACCATGCGCAACGTGGTGGTCTTGCCGGCGCCGTTAGGCCCGAGCAGACCGGTGATACGGCCATCGCCCGCGACGAAACTCACCTGCTCGACCGCCACCACCGGCGCCGCGCGCTCACGCCGCCAGCCGCGTGCCGGCACGGTAAAGCGCTTGTGCACGGCGTCGACGCGGATCACCGCGGTGCTCCGGCCGGCAACACCGCTGCGGCGCGCGCCGGCTCGAAAGCCGGGGGTCGCGGCAGCCCGGCCAGGCAGGCCACGTCGACGGCCAGCGCCTCTGCGTGGGTCGACGCATCGATGAAGCGTTGCAGCACGTCGCGCGCACAGCCGATGCTCATCACGCCGTGGCCGGCGTTGGCCACCACCACATGGCGCGCACGAGCGCCGAGCGCCTGGGTCACCCGTTCGCCATGGCGCGGCGGCGTCACCGGGTCGAGGCCGCCGCTGAAGACGAGCACTGGCGCAGCGCTGGGGCCGATCGTGTAATACGCCGGCTCGACGGCGCCGCGCGGCCAGTCGCGACAGAGTTCGGCATAGGGCCGCGCAAAGGCTTGGGCGAACACGTTCGACGCGGGCACCTGCGTCTTCTGCAGCATCCACAACGGATAGTCCTCGGCGCACACCACCGAGAAATGCATGCCTTCGGCAATGCGCGTCGCGCGCACGCCGCCGCCCAGGCTGGTGGCCAAGCCGAACAGCGGCATGGCGCGCCCGGCCGCAGCTTCGTCGATGGCGAACGGCAGCGCCGAAGCGAGCGCCGGTGCATAAAGCGGCCCGCGCACGGCCGCGCCCAGCGTCTCGGCTGTAAGCGTGATCGACGTCGGCTCCCCGCTGGCTGGATCGGCGACGCTGAACTCGCGTGGCAGGGAGTCGAGCAGGCCCTGCCAGCGCGCCCGCAGGTCGGGGCGGCGCCTGTTGCAGGCCGGGTCGTGCTCGCAATCGGAGAACAGGGCTTCGAGCGCATGGTGAACGTCGGTCGCCATGCTGGCGGGCAGCACCATGTCGGGCGGCGCCACACCATCGAGCACCGCGCGGCGCACGCGCCCCGGATAAAGACGCAGGTATTCGAGCGCCGCGCGCGTGCCGTAGGAGGCACCCACCAGGTTGATCTGCGGCGCGCCGAGCGCCTCGCGAACCGCATCGACGTCGGCCATCGCGATCGTCGTCGTGTAGAAGCGCAGGTCGCCGTGCGGCAGCGCCTGAAGCCGGGTGCGGCAGGCGCGCAGGCGCTGGATGGCGCGCGCGCTGTCGAGACGCTCCGCCAGCGACAGCGATTCGTCGCTTTCGCAGACCAGCGGCGCCGAGCGACCGGTGCCGCGCTGGTCGATCAGCACCAGGTCACGGCGGTTGTTCAACCGCTGTAGCAGCGCCAGCATGTTGCCGGCCAACGAAACAGCGCTTTGTCCCGGGCCACCAGCCAGCACGAACACCGGGTCGGGATGTTTACTGCGTGCGGCGGCCGGGATGACCGCGTAGTGCAGCTCGATCGTCGGGCCGCTCGGTCGGGCCGGGTCGAGGGGCCGCGTCAACCGGCCGCACAGTAGCTCGTGCCTGAGTGCGCCGAGTCGGCAGGCCCGCAGCGTTTCGCTGGCCGGCGCAGCGCTTGCCATCGGCAGCGCCAGCACCGTGGCGAACAGGACGACCAATACCGAAAGGGCCTTCATCCGCGCGCATTGTGCGCGAGCGTCGTGGCGGTCGGCATGGCGCGCACGAGCTCTTGCCAATGAGCAGCAGGCAGCGTCGAGGTGCCCTCCTTCGCGCCGCCCCCCGCGTCATGTCAGCGCAGGAACGCGTCGTAGCCGGTCTTGGCGATCAGCGCCGCGACGACCAGCATGAATATGACCCGCACGAAGCCGGCCCCGTGCTGCAGCGCCAGGCGTGTGCCGAACAGACTGCCGGCGACGTTGGCCACCGCCATTACCGTCGCCAGGTGCCACCACACATGGCCCTTCCAGGCAAAAGCGGCGATCGCGGCGACATTGGTGGCCGTGTTGAGCAGCTTGGCGCTGGCGCTGGCATGCAGGAAGTCATACCCGAGGCAGCGCACGAACAGGAAGACGAAGAAGCTGCCGGTGCCGGGGCCGAAGAAGCCGTCGTAAAAGCCGATCACGGCGCCGATCCCACACGCCCAGGCGGCCTCGATGTGGCCGGCATGGCGCGGCGCATGCAAACGACCGAGGTCCTTCCTGGCCAGCGTGTAGATCAACACGACCAGCAACACCAGCGGCAGAGCGCGCCGCAAGCTGTCGGCGCTGAACGCAGTGACGCTCCAAGCCCCGGCGAAGCTGCCCACAAGGGCGGCGGCGGCGGCCGGCAGCAGCGCATGCCAGGGCAGGGTGACGCGGCGCGCGTACTGAAGCGTCGCCCATGCTGTGCCCCAGACCGCCGCACCCTTGTTGGTGCCGAACAGTGTGGCCGGCGCTGCGCCCGGAAAAACGCCGAACAGGGCCGGCACCAGGATCAGACCGCCGCCGCCGACGATGGCATCGACGAAGCCGGCGAACAACGAGGCAAGCGCAATGATGGCAAGGTCAAGGTCGAGCATGCCGAGCGCGCTTCAAAAACAAAAGAGCGCCGGGGGTACCGGCGCTCTCCAGGCGCGGGCTGGTAGGCCCGCGTCGTGCTTGTTTACTTGTCATCATTGCGGCGGTCATGCGATGGCCCGCGCGTCTTTGCTTGTCTCCTCGAACCCCGCGTGACGGGGTTGGCCCGATGCGAGTGGGCGGACTTTAGGTAGCGCGTCCAGACCTCGCATCGGGGTTTTCCTTCGCCGAGCTGGCGTGCGACATCAGCGCCGGTGCCCGTGTTCGGCACGGACCCAGGCCGCCGCGCGCTCCGCGATCATCAAGGTGGGGCTGTTGGTGTTGCCGCTGGTGATGGTCGGCATGACGCTGGCGTCGACCACCCGCAGCCCGCAGATCCAGCCGCCGGGGCCGCGCACGCGCAGCCGCGCGTCGACCACCGCCGCTTCATCGTCCGCGCGCCCCATCTTGCAGGTGCCCACCGGGTGGAAGATGGTGGTGCCGATGTCGCCGGCCAGCTGCGCCAGCTCTTCGTCGCTCTGAAACTGTGGCCCGGGCTTGATCTCCCTGGGTCGGTACTTCGCGAGCGCCGGCTGCGCCGCAATGCGCCGTGTCACGCGCAGGCTGTCTGCGGCGACCTGCCGATCCTCGGGCGTGGACAGGTAGTGCGGCGCGATCGCCGGGGCGTCCCCGGCGCGTGGGCTGGTGATGTGGACCGTGCCCCGGCTGCCCGGATTGAGATTGCAGACGCTGGCGGTGAAGGCATCGAAGGTATGCAATGGTTCGCCGAACGCCTCGAGGCTGAGCGGCTGCACGTGGTACTCCAGGTTGGGCCATTCGCGCTCCGGCGATGACCGGGTAAAGGCGCCCAGTTGCGATGGCGCCATGCTCATCGGGCCGGTGCGCCTGAGGGCGTACTCCAGCCCGATCAGGCTCCTGCCCCAAAACGAGGCGGCCCGGGTGTTGAGCGTCAGGCCACGCCGCTTGGGGCCTTCGACGCCGAACACGGCGCGGATCTGCAGATGGTCCTGGAGATTTTCGCCGACACCGGGCAGATCGTGATGAACCGCGATGCCGTGGCGGGCCAGCAGCGGCGCCGGCCCGAGGCCCGAGAGCTGCAAGATCTGGGGCGATCCGATCGCGCCGGCACTGAGCAGCACTTCGCCCGTTGTGCGAGCAGTCTCTACTCCATGCGCCGTCGTCACTTCGCAGCCGCTGCAGCGCAGGCTGCCGTCGTCGTTGCGCTCGATGAGCAGCCGCGTCACCTGGGCGCCGGTCCACATCTCGAAGTTCATGCGGCCATAGCAGGTCGGGCGCAGGAAAGCCTTGGCGGTATTCCAGCGCCAGCCGGCGCGCTGGTTGACCTCGAAGTAGCCCACGCCTTCGTTGTTGCCGCGGTTGAAGTCGCTGCAGGCCGGAATACCGGCCTGCTGGGCCGCTTCGGCAAACGCTTCGAGCACGTCCCAGTGCAGACGCTGCTTCTCGACGCGCCATTCGCCGCCCGCGCCGTGCATCGCGTCGGCCCCACCGTGGTGGTCTTCGTGCTGCTTGAAAAACGGCAGGCAGGCGTCCCACCGCCAAGCTTCGTCGCCGCTGAGCGCGGCCCACTGGTCGTAGTCGCGCGATTGCCCGCGCATGTAAATCATGCCGTTGATGCTGGAGCAGCCGCCCAGCACTTTGCCGCGCGGATAGCGCAGTGAGCGGCCGTTCAGGCCCGGGTCGGGCTCGGTTTGGTAGAGCCAGTCGGTGCGCGGATTGCCGATGCAGTGCAGATAGCCGACCGGAATGTGCACCCAGTGATAGTCGTCGCGTCCGCCGGCCTCGATCAGCAGCACGCTCTTGCGCGGGTCAGCGCTCAGGCGGTTGGCCAGCAAGCAACCGGCCGTTCCGCCGCCGATGATGATGTGGTCGAAAGTGTTGTCGTCTGTCATTGACTATTGACCTACCCCGAGCTGGCCGCAGCGAGCACCGGGAACAGTTTGGACCGCCATGGCAGCGAGGACGAGCCCCCTCAGGCGGATCATGATGTTGACGCCGGCCTCATGGTGGGCGGGCCGGTGAGCACGTCCCTCCCGGCTGGTCTCGGCGGGCCGGACGTTGAGCAATCTGCAACGAGCTGATCAGCAGCGGCATGCCGCCACCGACGATCTGGAACGACGCGATGCTAATGCCGAAGAACTTGATGATCCTCAGGCCCGTCAGCGCACTGACTGCGATCACCATGAAGGCACTGAGGCGCTCACTCGGATGGTGCGCTGCCACTCGGCGCGGCCAAAAGACTGCGTAAAACTGATGGGAAACGGGATCGCGCCGATCGGGTTCACGATCGCCAGCATGGCGATCAGCCGCTTGAGGTCCATTGCCGGGATTCTGCCGCCCGGCGCGCGCTTGCCGATTCAGGGCGAACCGGCGAGTGCGCGCAGGTAGCGAAGGCCGGCAACGGCGCGCGGGCCATACCAACTGATCAACTCGCCGTCGACAGGCTGAACGCGGGCACCGGGGCACAGCGCCTGTGCTTCGGCGAAATGCGCCGCATCAAAGCAATAGGGTTCGCTGCTCAGCAACACCCGGTCCACACCCGCCAGCCAGGGCGCCCCCATCGCCACGACCGGATAGCGCGATGCGCCGCAAGGCCCGCCCGCGATCGGGGGCTGCGTCTGCCAGCCGACCGTAGCGAGCATCCGTGCGATGTAGGTGTCGCGCGCCACCGTCATCCACGGGTCACGCCAGATCAGGTAGAGCACGCGCTGCGGCTCCCAGTGGCCGGCGGCGCACAGTCCCAGCTCCTGCGTCAGCTCGGCTCGCAGAGCCGCGGCGCGCTCGGCCACGCCCGGTTCATCGGCGAATGCGTGCGCAAGCTGATCGATCAGCTCCAGGTTGTCGCGCGGGCCGCACGGGTGGGTCACGATCACATGCGGCACGAAGGCGCTCAGGGCGTCGGCCGTCTCCCGCCGGTTTTCGTCGATATTGAGCAGCACGTGGCTCGGCGCCAGGCGGCGCAGCTTGGCCAGGTTCACGTCCTTGGTGCCACCGACCTTCGGCACCGACGCCACCGCGTCGGCCGGGTGAACACAAAAACCGGTGCGCGCCACGAGACGAGGCCCCAGGCCGAGCGCCACCAGCAGCTCAGTGAGGCTCGGTACCAAGCTGGCAATGCGCGCAGACTCGGCGCTCATGCGCGGACGGCGCCGATACAACACTCCCGCTTGCATCGCGCACCCAAACTCACAGGTTCACACATAATGACTTGGCGTGGTTGGATGCGGCGCCTTTTCTGGTTCGGTTCCAACAGGTCGAGGCTCCACAGACGTTCGGGGTACCGCGGTACCGTTTACAGAGAATGAAAGGCGCTCTCCCATGGGCAATAAGCTCTATGTAGGCAATCTGGCCTACGGTGTACGTGACGATGAACTCCAGCAGGCGTTCGGCGAGTTTGGCACAGTGACCTCGGCCAAGGTCATGATGGATCGTGACACCGGCCGCTCGAAAGGCTTCGGCTTCGTCGAGATGGGCACCGATGCCGAGGCCCAGGCTGCCATCGAAGGCATGAACGGGCAGTCGATGTCAGGTCGTGCCATCGTCGTGAACGAAGCCCGCCCCCGTGAGGAGCGTCCGGGTGGCTTTCGCGGTCCCTACGGCGGTGGCGGTGGTGGCGGCGCAGGTGGTGGTGGCTACGGCGGTGGTGGCTCGACCGGTGGTGGCTACGGCGGTGGCGGCGGCCGCAGCGGCGGTGGTGGTGGCTACGGCGGTGGTGGCTCAACCGGCGGCGGCGGTGGGCGCAGCGGCGGCGGTGGTGGCTACGGCGGTGGTGGCGGCGGTGGACGCAGCGGTGGTGGCGGCTACGGCGGCAGCGGCGGTGGCCGCGGCGGCTACTGAGCTAATCGTTTGAACCCGGCCCTCGCGCCGGACCTTGCTGAATGGCAGGGTGGCGAGCAAGCGGTGGTGCTTTGCGGCCCACCGCTTTTTTCTTGATCACTGCGGTTACTCAACCTGTCGCTTCTTGCGGCTGCGACCGGCCAGCAAGCGGTGAACAGCACGTTGGGCAGCAAGCGCGAGAGTTTGGCCACAATCCCCATCTGCTACGGTATGACCCGGTAGCTTGACCTTGCCTCGATGGCGCGGAAAGCTCGCTCGGCGAATGCCTCGGGTGTGAGCAGGAACGGCATCCCGTAGCGGTTGCCGGCGGTCAGCGGCGTGGCGACGTAGCCAGGCACCAGCGTCACGACGCGCAACGCGAAAGGCCGACATTCTCCGCGCAGGCTTTCACAGTAGCTCACGACTGCGACCTTGCTGGCGCAATAGGCCCATGGCCGGGCAAGCCGCGAATCGCCGCGACGCTCGCCACGCCGACGAGGGTGCCGCGACGCAATTCGCGCATCGGCTTCAAGAACGGTTGGAAGGTGGCTGCCATGCCGAAATTGTTTGTCTCGAAGGTGGCGCGAATCACCTCGAGGTCTCGTGCTTCGTCGGTGTCGACACCGACGCTGATGCCGGCATTGGCGATCACCACGGCCGGCAGTCCCTGGCACTCCAGGCAGTCACGATCCGCCGCGGTGATGGCTGACATGTCACGCACGGCGGCGCCGTAAACCTCCCAGCGCTCGGCGGGCCCGCCTCGAGCGCGGCACCAAACCTCGATCTTGCCCGCGCGCCGCGCCACCAGGGCCAGCCGCCAGCCGGCCGCCGCAAAGTGCGCGGCGAGTGCCTGACCGATGCCGCTGGAGGCGCCGGTAATGAACACAAAAGGCACGGCCATTGCTCTACCTCGGTACCGGTCGCAACTCACCGGTGACGCGGCCGCCCAAGCGACCACTGCGGTCGTTGTGGTTGTAGTCAATGTTGCCGGCGCGTGTCTCGCCCCGCTCGGTCACCACGGTCACCGGCAGGTGCGAGCGCACTCGCTCGGTTTCGGTGAACAGCTCGAGGAACTCGCCGCGTATTTCGACGCGAGCACTCGGCGCCTCGTCGGGCCCGGGCTCGCGCACCACGCGTGCGTTGCCGCTCAGGCGCACCTGCGTACCGTCGCCATTGCTGAGCGCGCGTCGCGCCATGCCGAGCGTGACGCGACCGCGCTCGTCGAGCGCACGCAGCCGCACCCCCTCGACTTCGAGGGTATCGGTGTCCGGGTAATGGACCAGCACGTCGCCCTCGAGGCGCGAGCGCAAGGCGCCGTTCTGGCCATAACTACTGAGGGCAAAACCACGCATGGTGTAGTCGGGCTCATGTCGCGGTGCCGCGACCTGGCGAGCATCGCCGGGAAGCGGCGAATTCTTTACCAGCCACCAGCTCGCTGCGGCCAGCACGGCCATGAACAGCACCGGCAAGGCGTTCACCGTCTGCGCCCAGGCGCGCGCACTCCACGGACCTTTGAGTGCGGCCATCGTGCTGCTGCGTGGCGTCAGCGGTGCCAGCTCGCTGAACGGTGCGTCCTCGCCAACGTCGCGCTCGCTCATGGGCGCACGACGAGCGCCACGGGAAGGCCCTCGAATGTGGGCGCTGCGTTGCTCGTTTCGCTTGCAGCGGCGCAACGCCAGCTCATGCCGGCGCGGCGGCACTGCCGTCGTCGAGCGTTGTCAGATGCCCTTGCAGCAGCGCTGCATAGCGGCCAGAGGCCACCAGCAGCAGATCACAGAATTCGCGCGCCGCGCCGTGCCCTCCGGCCGACCCGGTGACGTGATCAACGATCGCTCGCACCTCGATGTGCGCGTTGGCCGGCGCCGCCGCGAAGCCGGCTCGGGCGAGCAGGGGCAGGTCGGGCCAGTCGTCGCCAATGACCGCGATCTGGGGCCATTCCAGACCCAGCAGCGACCGGATGGATTCGCCGGCGCTGAGCTTGTCGTTTGCCCCATAGATCGCGTGCGCTATGCCAAGGTCGGCGACTCGGCGGCGCACCGCCCCCGGGTCGCGCCCCGTGATA
>NZ_JANMWL010000007.1:0-4949 GCF_031393925.1 Methylibium sp.
CGATCGGGCCAGAAGCCATCGGCATCAATGCGGTGGCCATGGCCGGCCGATTCGCCGGTGAACCACTGCGGCTCGAGCCTCTGTGCTAGCAGCTTGAAATCGGAGCGGCTGAATACTGGTTCGCGGTGGGATGTCATGACATGCGGTAGGGTGGTTGCCACCGGATACTGCATGACCGTCGAGCGGCGTCTGTGGGTGACGCATCCAAGCGCACTGCCAAGAGGTGGGCTAGATGGTGGGTAAGCAATGAAAACGGGCCAAAAGGCCCGTATTCATTGGAGATATGGTGGAGAGGAGGAGGATCGAACTCCCGACCTTCGCATTGCGAACGCGACGCTCTCCCAGCTGAGCTACCCCCCCACGAAGAACGAAGAAAGTGTAGCCGATGGCGCCTCAGCCCATGCCGTTGCGGCGGGCCAGTTCGAGCCACAGGCCGGCATGGTCCGCGTCGGGCCAACCGTGTTCGGCAGCACTCGCGTAGAGCTGCTCGAACAGCGTCGTGATGGGCGCATCGAAGCCGAGTTCGGTGCCGGTGGCCAAGGCATTGCGCAGGTCTTTGAGCTGCACCGTGATGGCGGCGCGCTTGGCGAAATCGCGCTCGACCATGCGCAGGCCGTGTACCTCGAGGATGCGGCTGTCGGCAAAGCCGCCGCGCAGCGCCTCGCGCACCTTGGCCGGGTCGGCGCCACCGCGCTCGGCCAGCAGCAGCGCCTCGGCCACCGCGCCGATGGTGATGCCCACGATCATCTGGTTGGCCAGCTTGGCGAGCTGCCCGGCGCCGTGCGGGCCGACGTGCGTGGCGCGCCCGAGCGGGGCGAACAGCGGCTGAGCCCGCTCGAAATCGGCCGCCTCGCCGCCCGCCATGATGGCCAGCGTGCCAGCCGCCGCGCCGACCGTGCCGCCCGACACGGGAGCATCCAGATGCGCAACGCCGCGCGTGGCCAGTGCCGCGGCATGGGCGCGCGCCTCGGCCGGTTTGATCGAGCTCATGTCGACCAGCAGCGCGCCGCGCGGCAGCGCTTCGGCCAGGCCGCGTGCGAACAGCAGCTCCTCGACCGCGCCGCCATGCTCGAGCATGGTGATCACCACGCCAGCGTGGCGCACCGCTTCGGCGGCGGTGTCGGCGACGTGCGCGCCATGGGCGGCCAGCGCCTCGGCCTTGGCACGGGTGCGGTTCCACACCGTGAGCTCCAGGCCGGCGCCGAGCAGGCGGCGCGCCATCGGGTTTCCCATGAGGCCGCAACCGAGCAGGCAGGTCTTGATTGGCTTCATCGTCGGGGAACTCCGCAGTGATCGAGGGTGCGCGGCAGTATAGAAAGTGGGTCATGAACACACTCCTGCCGCAGCCTGCCAGCCTCGACCCCGACTGGCTCGACATTCAGTACAACAACCGCGCGCGCATTCCTGAACATCCGCAGCTGTTCGCGCGCTGGGCGGCCGACTCGGCGGCGGCACGCCAGGCGCTGCGCTGCCACGTCGACCTGCGCTACGGCGACGGGCCGAACGAAACGCTGGACGTGTTCCCGAGTGCGCGCCCCAACGGCCATGCCGCGCCGGTGTTGTTGTTCATTCATGGTGGCTGGTGGCGCTCGCTCGACAAGGCCGACCACAGCTTCGTCGCGCCGGGCTTCGTGCGCGGCGGTGCATTGGTGGTGATGCCCAACTACGCGCTCGCACCGGCGGTGAGCGTGGCGACGATCACGCTGCAGATGGCGCGCGCGCTCGCCTGGACCTGGCGCCATGCCGCCGAGCATGGCGGCGACCCCGCACGCATCACCCTGGTCGGCCACTCGGCCGGCGGTCATTTGGCAACGATGCTGCTGGCCTGCGACTGGCGCGCCGTCGCGCCCGATCTGCCGGCCGATCTGGTGCGTCGCGCGCTCAGCATTTCGGGCCTCTACGAACTCGACCCGGTGCGCCGCACGCCCTTCTTGAAAGCCGATCTGCGGCTGACGACGCAGGCCGTGGCGCGACTCAGCCCGGCACGCTTTGCCGCACCGCGCGGCCGCACGCTCTACGCCGCCGCAGGTGCGCTCGAAAGCGAGGAGTTCCTGCGCAACAACGCGCTGATCCGCGCCGCCTGGGGCGCCGAGGCCGTGCCGGTGTGCGAGACGGTGCCCGGCTTCAACCACCTCGACATCGTGCATTCGCTGGCCGAGCCGGTCGGGGTGCTGCACGCGCGGGCTTGGGAGCTGCTGCAAATGCCGTGAGTGCCGGGCGAGGTTCGCCGTCAGAGCGGTCGGCCGACCGGAATGGCCCGCGCTTAGCTTGATGAATGAGAGGTGACGAGCCTTTCCCCCGGCACTGGAGGCTAACGGTTAGGGCTGCTTCGTTCCCGACCTGACCCGTTTGGCCGCGCCTCCATGCGCGGAGGCCCGTCGCTGCCGAATGTAGGGGCGGGCCAGGAAGCCCCTGGGTCGCCTCGGTCCTCATGTGCGACGACCCTCCCTCTCCCGCGAGCGGGAGAAAGAGCCAAGCGACGCTAGCGCAACTGCAAGTCGTCGTCGCCGAAGCGCACGCCGATCGGCTCGATCAGCAACTGTTTCGGCCCCATCTCCACGGCGCCCGCGACCCACGCATCGACGCCTTGCGACTTGGCCACTTCGACGGTGCGCGCCGCATCGTCAGCCTTCACGAACAGCGCAAAGCCCGCGCCCATGTTGAGCGTGCTGTAGGCCTCGCGGGCGTCGTGGCCGGCGTGCTCCGCGATGAAGCGCAGCACCTTGGGTACCGGCGGCACGGTGTGGATGCGGTAGGTGTGCTCGGCCGGGTGGCGCAGCAGCTTGCGCCAGCCGTGGCCGGTGATGTTGGCGCTGTAGTGCGGCGCGATGCCGGCCTTCCAGAGTGCCTCGGTGACGGGTGAGTAGAGCGTGGTCGGCGCGAGCAGCGCTTCGCCGTAGGCCAAGCCCGGCGCCACCTCGGTGAGGTAGCCCTCGGGCAGCCGCTCGAGCAGCTTGCGCGCGAGCGACAGGCCGTTGGCATGGATGCCGCTCGAAGCCAGCAGCACGATCGCATCGCCCGGCGCGAGCTTGTCACCCACCGAGAGACGCTCCTTCGGATTGACCAGGCCGGTACACGAGGCCGCGAGGTCGATGCGCCCCGCTTCCACGATGCCGGCCAGCGCAGGCGTTTCGCCGCCGCCCCAGGCGACGCCGCAGATCTCGCAGGCGCGCTTCCAGCCGGCCACCAGCGCCGCTGCACGCTCGGCGTCGGCGAACCACTCGCTGCCGCCCGCGGCCCAGTAGGCTTGCACCACCAGCGGCGTGGCGCCGACGGTGATGAGGTCGTTGACCGCCATCGCGATGGTGTCCTGCGCGATCGACGCGTAGTAGCTCTTGCCGGTAAGCGCCTTCATCTCGTCGGCCACGAGCGCCTTGGAGCCCAGGCATTCGACGATGCTGGCCAGGTAGAAGGGCCCCACATCGACCACGTAGGCCGACTCGCCGCGCGAAGCCGCCACTTCGCTGAAGCCGTGTGCGGCGAGCTGCGACGCGGTGTCCCTGGCGGCGCGCTGCGCGGCGACCTTGAGCGGATCGATCAGCGCGTAGTCGACGCCGGCCTGTTCGTAGCTGAGCGGTGCGTCGGTCGGGGGCGGCTGGGTGTTCATGAGCAAGGGCGCGTGGCGGTGAATCCGGTTCGAAGGGATTATCCCGACACCGGCATGGGCCGGCGCGCATGCGCACGAACGGCTTTGCGTCGTGGGCCTTGGTGCGGTCGGGCCGAGGGGGCTGCGCTAGGGCGAGGGCGACTCGCTCCTCCCGTAAAATCGGTCGATGAGCAACACCCTGGTGCTGGCCCGCAAATACCGTCCGCCGAACTTCGAGCAGATGGTGGGCCAGGAGCATGTGGTCAAGGCCCTGACCAACGCGCTGGCCTCGCAGCGGCTGCACCATGCCTACCTCTTCACCGGCACGCGCGGCGTCGGCAAGACCACGGTGGCGCGCATCCTCGCCAAGAGCCTCAACTGCATCGGCCCCGACGGCAATGGCGGCATCACGCCACGGCCCTGCGGCGTGTGCCGCGCCTGCACCGAGATCGACGCCGACCGCTTCATCGATTACGTCGAGATGGACGCCGCCTCCAACCGCGGCATCGACGAGATCCGCGACCTGCTCGAGCGCGCCGCCTACAAGCCCGCAGTCGGTCGCTTCAAGGTCTTCATGATCGACGAGGTACACCAGCTCACCAAGGACTCGTTCAACGCGCTCCTCAAGACGCTGGAAGAGCCGCCCGAGTACCTGAAGTTCGTGCTGGCGACCACCGACCCGGACAAGGTGTTGCCGACGGTGCTCTCGCGCTGCCTGCAATTCAACCTGCGGCCGATGGCGCCCGAGACGATCCAGGCTCATCTGCAGCACGTGCTTGCCAGCGAGGGCATCCCCGCCGAGGCGGCCGCGTTGCGGCTGCTTGCACGTGCCGCGCGCGGCTCGATGCGCGACGCGCTCTCGCTCACCGACCAGGCGATCGCGTTCGGCGCCGGCAGCATCGCCGAAGCTGGTGTGCAGCAGATGCTCGGCACCGTGGGGCGCGGCCCGGTCTACGCGCTGTTCGATGCGCTGGCGGCCGGTGATGGCGCGGGCGTGGTGGCAACGGCCGACCGTCTGCGCGCCGAGGGCCAGTCGGCCGAGGGTGCGCTCGAGGAGATGTGTACGCTACTGCAGCAGCTTGCGGTGCTGCAGGTGGTGCCTGACGCGCTCGATGTCGACGACCCCGAATCCCCGGCGCTGGCACAGCGGGCCGGCGTGCTGCCGCCCGACGAGACGCAACTGCTCTACAGCATCGCCTTGCACGGGCGCAGCGAGCTGGCGCTTGCGCCCGACGAGTACAGCGGCCTGGTGATGGTGTTGCTGCGCATGCTGGCGTTCCGCCCGGCCGGTGCGGCCCCGCGAGCGCCCGCGCCGCCATCGGTGGCGCGCGTTGTGCCACCCGCGCCTGCGCCCGCGGTGCCG
>NZ_JANMWL010000033.1:0-26620 GCF_031393925.1 Methylibium sp.
ACGCGCAAGAAGCGCGCTGACTGAAAGCCCCGGCCGGCCATCCCCGACACATCCTCGTTCCCCCACGATTTGCCTTACGCCCCGGAGCCTTCATGCCGACCTACACCCCCCCGATCCGCGACATGCAGTTCGTGCTGCACGAACTGCTGGCCGTGACCGACGAATTCAAGTCAATGCCGGCGCATGCCGAGATCGACGCCGACACCATCAACGCGGTGCTCGAAGAAGCCGGCAAGTTCGCCGCCGAGGTGGCCTTCCCGCTCAACATCGGCGGCGACGAGCAGGGCTGCACGCTCGACAAGAGCACGCATGCGGTACGCACGCCCGAAGGCTTCAAGCAGGCCTATGCGCAGTACGTCGAAGGCGGTTGGCCGGCGCTCTCCTGCGACCCGGCATTCGGTGGCCAGGGCCTGCCGATCACCGTCAACCAGTGCGTCTACGAGATGCTCAACTCGGCCAACCAGGCCTGGACCATGTACTCCGGCCTCACGCACGGCGCCTACGAGGCGCTGCACGCGCACGGCACACAAGAGCAGCAGGCGACCTATCTGCCCAAGCTCACCAGCGGCGAATGGACCGGCACCATGTGCCTGACCGAGTCGCACTGCGGCACCGACTTGGGGCTGTTGCGCAGCAAGGCCGAGCCCCAGGCGGACGGCAGCTACAAGATCACCGGCAGCAAGATCTTCATCAGCTCGGGCGAGCACGACCTCACCGAAAACATCATCCACCTGGTGCTGGCGCGCCTGCCGGATTCGCCGCTGGGCTCCAAGGGCATCTCGCTGTTCGTGGTGCCCAAGTTCCTGGTCAAGCCGGACGGCACGCTCGGCGAGCGCAACCCGATCTTTTGCACCGGCCTGGAACACAAGATGGGCATTCACGGCAACGCCACCGCGCAGCTCAGCCTGGACGGCGCCACCGGTACCCTGGTGGGCCAGCCGCACAAGGGCCTGGCCGCGATGTTCGTGATGATGAACGCGGCGCGACTCGGGGTGGGCATGCAGTCGCTGGGCCTGACCGAGGTGGCCTACCAGAACGCGGCCGCCTATGCCAAGGACCGCATCCAGATGCGCTCGCTGTCCGGCCCCAAGGCGCCCGACAAGCCGGCCGATCCGATCATCGTTCACCCCGACGTGCGCAAGATGCTGCTCACCGCGCGCGCCTATGCCGAGGGCGGCCGCATGCTGTCGCTCTACACCGCGCTGATGATCGATCGCGAGCTGTCGCACCCGGACGAGGAAGTGAAGCGCGACGCGGCCGACCAGGTGGCGCTGCTCACGCCCATCGTCAAGGCCTTCATCACCGACAACGCCTGGCTCGCCACTTCGCATTGCATGCAGGTCTATGGCGGACACGGCTACATCCGCGAATCGGGCATGGAGCAGTTCGTGCGCGATGCCCGCATCAACATGATCTACGAAGGCACCAACACCATCCAGTCGCTGGACCTGCTGGGCCGCAAGGTGCTGGGCGACAACGGCGCCAAGCTCAGGAAGTTCGGCAAGCTCATCGAGGCCTTGGTCGAAGAAGAAGGCACGAACGAGGCCATGCAGGAGTTCGTGAACCCGCTCGCCGACCTGGGCGACAAGCTCACCAAGCTGAGCGCCGAGCTGGGCATGAAGGCCTTGGGCAATGCCGACGAGGTGGGTGCCGCGGCGGTGGATTACCTGCGCGTGGTCGGCCACCTGGTGTTCGCGTATTTCTTCGCCCGCTCGGCGAAGATCGCGCTCGACCAGCAGAAGAATCCGCAAACCAGCGGCGACCCGTTCTACGCCGCCAAGCTCGCCACCGCACGCTTCTATTTCGCCAAGCTGCTGCCCGAGACCGCGATGCTGATCCGCACCGCGCGTGCCGGCGTGGGGCCGCTGTTCGAGATGAAAGAAGCACTGTTCTGAACGGCGCTCGACGGGACACGACGACGACCATGACCAAACCATTCGCTGCGGGCCTCGTGCTCGCTGTTGCGGTCCTCGCAGCGCAGGCTCAGATCTCGCCGGTCGGCCTGTGGAAGACCGTCGACGACGACACCGGCAAGGAGGAATCGCTCGTGCGCTTCAGCGCATCGGGCGGCGTCTACACCGGCAAGATCGAGAAACTGCTCGACCCGGCCAAACAGGACGCGAAGTGCGACCCGTGCAGCGACGAGCGCAAGGACCAGCCGGTGCTCGGCATGACCATCGTGCGCAACGTCAAGCAGAACGCTGGCGACGCGGCGCTGTGGGACGGCGGTGAGATCCTCGACCCGAACAACGGCAAGACCTACAAGGTGCGCATCAAGCCGGTCGACGGCGGCCAGAAGCTCGAGGTGCGCGGCTACATCGGCGCGCCGCTGCTGGGCCGCACGCAGACCTGGCTGAGAGTCGAATGAGCCCGGTCCCATCAGCAAGCATCAACGAAAGGCAATCGCCATGAGTCGTTTTCAAGTCCGCAAGGTCGCCGTGCTCGGTGCCGGCGTGATGGGCGCGCAGATCGCCGCGCATCTGGTCAACGTGAGAGTGCCGGTGGTGTTGTTCGACCTGCCTGCCAAGGACGGCCCCAAGTCGGGCATCGCCCAGAGGGCGATCGAGAACCTGAAGAAGCTCAAGCCCGCGCCGCTCGGCGTGACCGATGACGCGGCGCTGATCACGGCTGCCAACTACGACGAGCACCTGGGCCTGCTCGGCGAATGCGACCTGGTGATCGAGGCCATTGCCGAGCGCATGGACTGGAAGCTCGAGCTGTACGTGAAGATCGCGCCGTTCGTGGCGCCGCGGGCCATCGTGGCGAGCAACACCTCGGGCCTGTCGATCACGACGCTTTGCGCTGCGCTGCCCGAGTCGATCAAGCCGCGCTTTTGCGGCATTCACTTCTTCAACCCGCCGCGCTACATGGCGCTGGTGGAGCTGATCGACACGCCCACCACCGAGGCCCGCGTGCTCGACGAGCTGGAGAGCTTCGTCACCACCTTCCTGGGCAAGAGCGTGGTGCGCGCCAAGGACACGCCCAACTTCATTGCCAACCGCGTCGGCATCGCCGGCATGCTGGCCACGATGAAGGAGGCCGAGACCTTTGGCTTGAGCTACGACGTGGTCGATGACCTGACCGGCAAGAAGCTCGGCCGCGCCAGCTCGGGCACCTTCCGCACCGCCGACGTGGTGGGCCTGGACACGATGGCGCATGTCATCAAGACCTTGCAGGACAACCTGGCAGGCGACCCGTTCTTTGCAAGCTATGCGACGCCGCCGGTGCTGGCCGGCTTGATCAAGGCCGGTGCGCTCGGGCAGAAGAGCGGCGCGGGATTCTTCAAGAAGGTGGGCAAGGACATTCTTCGCCTCGATCCGGTCAAGCAGGAGTACGTGGCCGCGGGTGGCAAGGCCGACGAGATCGTCGCGCGCATGCTCAAGAAAGCACCCCCCGAGCGGCTCAAGCTGCTGCGCGAAAGCAGCCATCCGCAGGCGCAATTCCTGTGGGCGATCTTGCGCGACAGCTTTCATTACGCGGCGGTGCATCTCGAAGACATTGCCGAGACGGCGCGCGACATCGACTTCGCCATGCGCTGGGGCTTCGGCGCCTCGCAAGGCCCCTTCGAGCTGTGGCAGGCGGCCGGCTGGAAGCAGGTGGCCGAGTGGGTCAAGAGCGACATCGACGCGGGCAAGGCGCTCAGCAGGGCGCCGCTGCCGGCCTGGGTGTTCGATGGCCCGGTGGCCAGCGCGGGCGTCCACACGACCGAAGGCTCGTGGTCGCCCAGCCTCGAGGCCTACGTGCCGCGTCGCCGGCTGCCGGTCTACGAACGCCAGCACTTTCCCGAGAACGTGTTCGGCGCCGGCGCGGTGGGGCCGCTCGAGTCGGGCACTGAGCTTTATCGCAACGCGGAGCTGCGCGTGTGGACGCTCGACGGCGAGGTGCTGATCGCCTCCATCACCGCCAAGCTGCACCTCATCAGCCCGACCGTGACCGAGGGCTTGCTCCGGGCCGTCGAGCTTGCCGAGGCCGACTTCCAGGGCCTCGTGATCTGGTCGCCCGACGACGTGTTCTCGGCCGGCGCCAACCTCGAGGCGCTGATGCCGATCTTCATGAAATCGGGCGCCAAGGGCATCGCGCCCGAAGAAAAAAAGCTGCAGGACGCCATGCTGCGCATCCGCTATGCGCAGGTGCCGGTGGTGAGCGCCATCCGCGGCATCGCGCTCGGCGGCGGCTGCGAGCTGGCGCTGCATTCGGCGCGGCGCGTCGCCGCGATGGAAAGCTACATGGGCCTGGTGGAAGTGGGCGTCGGTCTCATCCCCGGCGGCGGCGGCCTGGCCTACATCGCACGCCGTGCGGCCGAGATGGCCGGCGCAGGCAACGCCAACGCCGACATCCTGAAGTTCGCCATCGACGGCTTCACCAGCGCGGCGATGGCCAAGGTCGGTACCAGCGCCATCGAGAGCCTCGCGCTCGGCTACCTGCTGGAGAGCGACGTGATCGTTGCCCACAAGGACGAGCTGCTGTTCGTGGCGATCCAGCAAGCCAAGGCGCTGTTCGCGAGCGGCTACCGCGCGCCGGTCAAACGACTGTTCCCGGTGGCCGGGCGCGGCGCCGTCGCCACCCTCAAGGGCCAGCTCGCCAACCTGCAGGGCGGCGCCTTCATCAGCGCGCACGACTCCCACATCAGCGCCCTGATCGCCGAAGTGATTTGCGGCGGCGACGTGGACGCGGGCTCGCTGGTGAGCGAGGACTACCTGATGGCAATGGAGCGCGAACGCTTCTGCGGCTTGCTAGAACACCCGAAGACCCAGGAACGCATCATGGGCATGCTGCAGACCGGCAAGCCGGTGCGCAACTGATGCCTTCGCCCCTGCCGCCGAGCAGGGCAGGCAAGAACACCAAGGACCCGACCATGACCAAGCAAGTCCAGGACGCCGACATCGTCGCCGCCACCCGCACGCCCATCGGCAATCCGGGCCGCGGCGTGTTTCGCAACCTGCGCTCCGACGACCTGCTGGTCGCCGCGATCCACGGCGCCTTGAAGCAGGTGCCCACGCTCGACCCGAAGGCGATCGAGGACGCCATCGTCGGCTGCGCCATGCCCGAGGGCGTGCAGGGCCTGAACATGGGGCGCATCGCGGTGCTGCTGGCCGGGCTGCCGAGCGGCGTGGGCGGGGTGACCGTCAACCGCTTCTGCGCCTCGGGCCTGACCGCCGTGCAGATGGCGGCCGACCGCATCCGCGTCGGCGAGGCCGACGTGATGATCGCCGCCGGGGCCGAGAGCATGAGCATGGTGCCGATGAGCGGCCACACGCCTTCGTTCAACCCGGCCGTGTTCGCCAACGACGAGAACATCGGCATCGCCTACGGCATGGGCCTCACGGCCGAGAAGGTGGCGGCACAGTGGAAGGTCTCGCGCGAAGCGCAGGACGAGTTCGCGCTGCAGAGCCACCTGAAGGCGCTGAAGGCGCAGGCCGACGGCGAGTTCGCGGACGAGATCACGCCGATCGACGTGGTGGACCGCAGTCCGAACCTCGACGACGGCAGCACGATCCTTACCCGCAAGACCGTGAGCCTCGACGAAGGCCCGCGCAAGGACACCTCGGCCGAGGGCCTGGCCAAGCTGCGCGCGGTGTTCGCCGCGTCGCGGGATGCCGGCGGCAAGGCCACCGGCATGGGGTCGGTGACGGCCGGCAACAGCTCGCAGACCAGCGACGGCGCCGGCTGCCTGATCCTCGCCTCCGAGCGCGCCGTCAAACAGTTCGGCCTGCAACCACTGGCGCGCTTCGTCAGCTATGCGATCAAGGGCGTGCCGCCGCAGATCATGGGCATCGGCCCGATCGAGGCCATTCCTGCGGCGCTGAAGCTGGCCGGCCTGACGAAGGACCAGCTCGACTGGATCGAACTCAACGAAGCCTTCGCCGCGCAGGCGCTCGCGGTGCTGAACACGCTCGACATCGCCCGCGCACGCGTCAACCCGATGGGCGGCGCCATCGCGCTCGGCCACCCGCTCGGCGCCACCGGCGCGATCCGCGCGGCCACCGTCGTGCATGCGCTGCGCCGCCACAACCTCAAATACGGCATGGTGACGATGTGCGTGGGCACCGGGCAAGGCGCGGCCGGCATCTTCGAGCGCGTCTGAGCCAGAGAATCCGCGCGAAGATGCACGATCTGTCGCAGCCGATCCAACAATCCGTCACCCAACCCGTCACCCAACCCATTACCCGGAGAGCCTCGCGATGAGCGACATCCTGATCCACACCGAGGCCGGCGTCATGACGCTGACCTTCAACCGTCTCGACAAGAAAAACTCCATCACCGCCGCGATGTACGCCGCGCTCGCCGTCGCGCTGGAGGCGGCGCGCGAGGACGCCGCGGTGCGCGTCGTGGTGATCCAGGGCCACGAGCTGATCTTCAGCGCCGGCAATGACCTCGGCGACTTCATGAACAACCCGCCTACCGACGAGAGCGCGCCGGTGTGGCGCTTCCTGCACGGCATCAGCGGCTTTCCCAAACCGGTGATCGGTGCGGTGTGCGGCGCGGCGGTCGGCATCGGCACCACCTTGCTGCTGCACTGCGACCTGGTCTATGCCGGCGACAACGCCAAGTTCAGCCTGCCGTTCGTGAACCTCGGCGTGTGCCCGGAAGCGGCGTCGAGCCTGCTGCTGCCGCAACGCCTGGGGCATGTGCGCGCGGCTGAGACGCTGCTGCTCGGCGAGCCCTTCGGCGCCGAGCAAGCCCAGGAGTGGGGCCTCGTCAACCGCATCCTGCCGCCGAACGAAGTGAACCGCTTTGCGCAGGCGCAGGCCAGGAAGCTGGCCGACAAACCGCAAAGCTCGCTGCTCGAGACCAAGCGCTTCATGAAGGCCGAGCAGACCGACGCGGTGCGCAAGCGCATGACCGCCGAGGGCGAGGTGTTTGCCCGCATGCTGCGCGAGCCGGCGGCGCGCGAGGCGGTCTCGGCCTTCATGGACAAGCGCAAGCCCGACTTCAACAAGGTGTGAGGCCAGTGCGCGCGGCCCCTCACCCCAGCCCTCTCCCCAAAGGGGCGAGGGAGTAAGACCCCGGAGCGCGGGAGTCAGCGGATCATCCGTCTAGGCATCCACCGAGGAGACAGTTATGAAGCTCAAGGGCAAGACCCTGTTCATCACCGGCGCGAGCCGCGGCATTGGCCTGGCGATCGCCAAGCGCGCGGCGGCCGACGGCGCCAACATCGCGCTGATCGCCAAGACCACCGAGGCCAACCCCAAGCTGCCTGGCACGATCTACAGCGCGGCCGAAGAGATCATCGCCGCCGGTGGCCAGGCGCTGCCGATCGCCGGAGACATCCGCGACGAAGCGAGCGTCCTCGCGGCGGTGGCAGCGACGGTGGAGCGCTTCGGCGGCATCGACATCCTGGTCAACAACGCCAGCGCCATCAGCCTCACGCCCACGCAGGCCACGCCGATGAAGCGCTTCGACCTGATGTTCGGCGTGAACGTGCGCGGCACCTACCTGTGTACGCAGGCTTGCCTGCCGCACCTCATCAAGAGCGCAGAAGCCGGGCGCAACGCGATGGTGCTCAACATGTCGCCGCCGCTGTCGATGAAGGCGCACTGGTTCAAGGACCACGTGGCCTACACCATGGCCAAGTACGGCATGAGCCAGTGCACGCTCGGCCACGCGGCCGAGTTCAAGCCCTATGGCATCGGCGTCAACAGCCTGTGGCCGCGCACCGCCATCGCCACGGCGGCGCTGCAGATGATCCCGGGCATCGACGTGGCCAAGTGCCGCACGCCGGAGATCCTGTCCGACGCCGCCTACCTGATCTTCACCAGCGACGCCAAGACCACCACCGGCAACTTCTTCATCGACGACGAACTGCTCGCACAGCACGGCATCACCGACCTGGAGAAGTACAGCGTGACGCCGGGGACGACCGACTTCATTCCGGATTTCTTCGTGGATTGACCTGCCCCACCGCCGCAAGCAAGCGCGCTCATCAATCGCGCTACCGAGGGTTAAGTCAGCGTTAAGTTCGGGCACGCGACGATCGAACCGTGAGGCTGCGTCATTCATGCACAGGGCATGGCAGTCGCCAGCGACGATGAACAACCTGCATCTGTTCGAACTGATCAACGCACCGCCGGAGCTGGGCCCGATTCGACTCGGGCTCGCGATTGCGCTCGCGCAGTGGATGATCTACGGGGTTGCGCTGACGATGGTGGTCGCCTGGGTGCGAGGCGACCACGCGGCACGCCGGGATCTGCTGCAGATGCTGCTGGCGGTGGTGCTTGCACTGGGCATCGCGCAGATCGTGGGTCACGCATGGCCGCAGCCACGCCCGTTCGTACTCCACCTGGGCACGCAGTATCTCGAGCACGGCAACGATCCGGGCCTGCCGAGCGATCACGTGACGGTGCTCTGGAGTCTGGCATTTGCTGCGCTCGCCACCGGGCGATTCGCGGTGTGGGCTTTTCCGCTGCTCGCCATGGGGCTGGTGGTCGGATGGAGCCGCGTCTACCTCGGTGTGCACTTTCCGTTCGACATCATGGCCGCCTTGCCGGTGGCGCTGGTCGGCTCCGTCGCGGCCTCCATGCTGCGCAAGCCTTCGAGGCCGGCCGTTGCGCGAATTCTCCGCCTCTATGATCGATTCATTGACCTGGCACGCGACCGGCTGCGTCCGACGCGCAAGGCGTGAGCTCGGCGCCCATTGAACCCCATGCGTATCCTGCTCATTGAAGACGACGCCATGATCGGCAAGTCGGTTCGCCAAGGCCTCAGCCAGGCCGGCTTCGCGGTCGATTGGGTCACGGACGGCCGGGCGGCTGAACTCTCGCTGGACACCGGTGTTTACGATCTGGCAATCCTCGACCTAGGACTGCCGAAGAAGGACGGCATGGCCGTCCTGTCGACGCTGCGTGGTATGGGGAACTCCATGCCGGTGCTGATTGCTTCGGCGCGCGACACGGTGCGCGACCGTATCTCCGGCCTCGAGACGGGCGCCGATGACTATGTGCTCAAACCGTTTGACCTGGATGAATTGGTGGCCCGCGTGCGGGCGCTTCTGCGGCGCCATGCCGGTAGCGGTTCGCCGTTTCTGAAATTCGGCGGACTCATGCTGGACCCGATGCGCAAGTCGGTGACACAGAACGGCGAGGGCGTCGATCTCTCGGCCAAGGAATTCGCGGTGCTCGAAGCGCTGATGCAGCGACCCGGCGCGGTGCTGTCGCGGGAGAAGCTCGAGGAGTCGGTCTACGGCTGGGGCGAAGAGGTCGGCAGCAACGCGATCGAAGTGCATCTGCACCACCTGCGCAAGAAACTTGGCAGCGCCACCATCAAGAATGTTCGTGGCGTGGGGTATCGCGTCACCGAAGGCTGAATGCGGTCCATCGAGCGTTACCTGCTGGCGTGGGTATTGGGAGCGCTGGCCTTCGGGGCGGTGCTCGTGGTCGCAGTCAGCTACATCGTCACCTCGGACGAGATGAACGATGTGTTCGACTCGGGCCTCAAGAACGTCGCGGAGGCGGTGGCGAGCTACCAACACGCTGGACAAGGGCCCGACGGTGACGCCGCGCCGCAGCCGCCTCGACCCATCAACTCGCCGGACGACACCGAGATCGTCACGCTGACCTGGACCCTGGCGGGGCAGCGCATCTACGCATCGGATCCGCGCGTGAAGCTGCCGTTCACCGCCACCGAGGGCTTGTCGCGTCTTCGCGTCGATGGGAATGAATGGATCGTCTACAGCGCCGTGCGGGCAAATGGCGTGGCGCAGGCGGCCCAGCGCGTGTCGGACCGGCAGGAAATAGCGGGCGAATCGGCGGCGACGGTCTTCCCGTCGTTGCTGGTGCTCGCCGTGATCGTTGGCGGCCTGCTGGTGTTCGGACTTCGCCGTGGGCTGCAACCCCTGGGTCGCGCAGCCCGCGACGTGGCGGCGCGCAGCGCCGATTCACTCGAACCGATTCCGATCAGCAACGTGCCCAACGAGATCACGCCGCTGGTGGTGTCGATCAACGATCTGATCAACCGACTGGCCGTCGCGTTCTCGGCCCAGCGTCGCTTCCTTGCCGACGCCGCGCACGAACTGCGCACCCCGGTCACGGCCTTGCGTCTGCAACTGCAGTTGCTCGAGCGCTCGGGTGACGAGGCATCGCGAAAAGAGGCCTTGCTCGAACTGACGTCGGGCATCGACAGGTGGCAGCACCTCATCGAGCAACTGCTGCAGGTCGCCCGCTCCCAGCCGGATGGAGAAGTGCCACGCAAGGAGCCGGTCGACCTGGGTGAGCTGGTGCGCTCGGTGGTGGGCAGCTCGAGCATCAAGGCCGAGCAACGCGGCATCGATCTCGGGGCCACAGGGCCCACGGGCACCCTGGTCCAGGGCGACAGCAATCAGCTCACGATCCTGCTCAACAACCTCGTCGAGAACGCGCTGCGCTACACCCCGGCAGGTGGCGTGGTCGATGTCGAGGCCGGCGTGCACGAAGGACGGCCCGTGTTGCGGGTCATCGACAGCGGCCCCGGCATACCGCAGGCGGAGCGAGAGCGCGTGTTCGACCGCTTCTACCGCGGCGAGGCGGCGCAGACACTGGCACGCGATTCGGGTGGCAGCGGGCTGGGTCTGGCGATCGCGCGCTCGATCGCCGAACGACATGACGCTCGCGTGAGCCTGCACACGCCGCGCTCAGGGCGCGGGCTCGAAGTTCGAGTCGCGTTTGCGCAGCCACCCCGCTGAACGTCTCAACGGCCGCGCTCAGACTGGCAAGCCGGCACGCGCAAGGATCTTGCTCATTGGCCACAAGCGCACACCTTCGTTGCGCAGCATCCCGCCAAAATCCGCGCTGCCGAGCACTTGGAACTCTGCGTGCCGCGCATCGATGAGGGCATCTTGCGCGTTCAGCCGCATGCTCGGATGACACATCAGGAGATCGGCGTCACGTGCGCAACGAAGCCAGACGGCGAGCAGTTCGCGATAGCGCCGCGGGCCGCCCTGAAAGTCGTAGACGCCCAGTAGGCGGCGATTCTGCGCAAAGCCGAGCCGGCGCGCCCTGGACGCCAGCCCCCGGGCGCCCAACTGCTCGATGCCCCAGGGCTTCACGATGCCGCGCCAGCCTCCATAGGCAGCAACGCCGACGCCGTGGACACTGCGAGTCGATCGGAGCCAGGGCGGGCGCCCGCCGTAGCGGTTCTCCAGTTCTTCCAGCAGTTCGCCGCGAACGACCGCAAGCTGGTGCACGTGTTGATGGCCATCAACGAACGCGGGTCCGTGGCCGAGCGTCTGCTCGAAAGCATCGAGCTGGGCGCGAATCTCGGCGCGCAAAGCCGGCCGGTCGAGCTGGCGCAACAGGCTCGCTGCGATCAAAGCCCGCAGCGAGCGGCGCGATCCAGGCAGCAGCGGACTCTCCGTTAAATCGAGGTGCAGCCCGATGTCGACGTCGTCCCCGTCCAGGCGTCGCAGCAGACGACGCCATGCCTTCCACGCCGGGCCACCGACCAGGCAGCCGATCGCGTGGATGCGCTCCATGGCGGCCAGACGAAGCGCGGCGTTGTTGATGCCGGCATGCAAACCGAAGTCGTCGACGCAGATGCAGATCGTGCGAGCGCGGCTATGCTCGGTCGCAACATGGACCACAGCCTCGCAGTCCGTCGCCAAAGCCGAGTCGTCGCGGCCCGTGGAAGGATTGCCCGGTTCATTGCCGTCGGCTGCGCAGCGGCTGCGGTGCATTGGGGCGTCGTGGTCTGGCTGGTGCAGCACTGGGGATGGCGTCCGCTGGTGGCCAACGTGTTCGGCTGGCTCGTGGCCTTCACCGTGTCCTTTGCGGGGCATCATCGTTTGACCTTCCGTGATCACGCTGCGCCGCTCGGGCGGTCCGCGGCGCGTTTCTTCCTGGTGTCCGCCGGTGGCTTCAGCATCAACGAAGCCGTCTACGCGCTGCTGCTGCACTGGAGCGGTCTGCGCTACGACTTGGCGCTCGCAGCCGTGCTGGTCGCGGTCGCGGTCCTCACGTACCTGGCGAGCCGACATTGGGCCTTCCTGCACAGCCAAGCGAGCTAGCAATATCCGGCACCGCGGTGTCGATCCTCCACAGCGTGGTGTCGCGCTGCGTGAAGACGACCCGTGCCCGAGTGAGGACGGGATAGTGGTCGCCGGCCGTGCTCACACCGATCACCCAGCTGACAGGCGATTGGCACACGGCCGCGCTCAGCGATGCCGGATTGATCAGCGCCGAGGCGGACCCGGCGACGGCGAACTGTGCGGCATCGGCAAATTCCTTTCGCCAGTTGTCGCGCTTGCCGATGTCGGGGCTCGTCCAGTCGTCGACCACCATGACGGGCGCGCGAATCCTCGCGTAGAACGGCACGTCGTAGTAGTAGTGGTTCAGCATGAACACGGGTTCGGAGGGGCCGCGCTGGGCGCCGAGCACCAGCGCGAGGCCACGCGAGGAGCGCAGGGGATGCACCGCGAATCCGACCACGGCACCGATGCTCAGCGCCGTGGTGACGCTCACACTCGCCCACCACAGGCGTCGCATGCGTTGCGAGGGTTTGGCGATGGACATGAAGCCGTCGGCCATCAGGAACGCCAGCGGCGGCACGGCGGGAAGGATGTAGCCCAGCAGCTTGGACTTCGGCATCGAGAAGAACAGCACCACGATGACCACCCAGAGCCCCATCAGCAGCCGTATTGGGCCGCGCTCGGGATCGCTCAAGTAGCCTCGCGCAAGGGTCTGGCGGAGCCAGGGGAGCCAGGGAAGGCTGAGGACGATCAGCGCCGCGGGATAGAACCAAAACGGCTGGACGTTGTTGAACCCGCCCGCCGCGAAGCGCTTGAAGTGCTGAACGACGAAGAAGTAGTCCAGAAAGTCGGCGAACCGGGCCTGCATCGCAACGAACCAGGGCGCCGCCAACACCAGGAAGATCACCACGCCAGGCCACCACAGCAGCGACCGCAGCACCCGCCAACGGCGCATCACCAGCAGCCATGCACCCACCACGAGGGCGGGGATAACGGCGCCGATCAAACCCTTGGCGAGCACGCCGAGCGCGGCCATGGCATAGGCCGATGCCAGTGCCCGGCGGAACGGCAACCCGCGCTCGACGCTCAGCGCGGCATGAGCGAGCAGCACGATGGTCGCGCTGATGCACCCCGCAACCAGCATGTCCAGATTGGCGAACTGACCACCGATGTAGAAGAGCGGCTGCACCAGCAGCGCCAGCAGGGTCAGGCGGGCCACCTGGTCCCCCCTCCATCGGCGCGCGAAGACGTACAGCGAAAACGCGCCGAGCCAGGCGCCCAGGATCGGCGCAGCGCGGGCGGCCCACTCGTTCAGGCCGAACAGCGACATCGCGCCCGCCGTGATCCAGTAGAACAGCGGCGGTTTGTGAAAGAAGGGCAAGCCATTGAGCGTGGGCGTCAGCCAGTCGCCGGAGCGGACCATCTCCCACGCCACGCCGACGTAGCGCCCTTCGTCGGGCAGCATCAGCGGTCGCGCCCAGGCCGTGGCTGCCAGCCACGCGAGCATCAAGGCGGCGATGACGACGGTCCGGTGCGAGGATGGACGGGCCGGCATCGTCACGACCGCGTCGCCTTCAGGCCTTGTCCCGTCTCGCGCTTGATCACGAACAAAGGCCGTGCCTTGACTTCCTCGAAGATCCGGCCAACGTACTCGCCCACGATGCCCAGGGAGATCAGCTGAATGCCGGCGAACAGCATCAGGCTGACGGCAATCGTCGTCCAGCCGCTGACATCGTTTCCGAAGAGAAGGTAAGTCAAGGTCAAGTAGGCACCGTAGAGGAACGCCAGCATCGACAGCACGAAGCCCACGGCGCTCACCGCCCGCAAGGGCCAGGTGGTAAAGGCGGTGAGGCCGTCGAGCGACAGGCGGGCCAGACGCAATGGGCTGAAGTGGCTGCAACCGTGCGTGCGCGCCTCGGGCACGTACGGTACCGGCACGGCCTTGAATCCGACCCAGGCATACAGCCCCTTCATGAAACGGTTGCGCTCTGGCAGGCTCAACAGCGCGTCGACGACGTTGCGGTCCATGAGCCTGAAGTCGCCGGCGCCTGCCGGCACCTCGAAGCGGTCAGCGGCGTTCACCAGCGCGTAGAAGCAGCGCGCGCCGAGCCTCTTGAACACGCTCTCGTCATGTCGGCTCTCGCGCACCGCGTAAACCACGTCGGCACCGGATCGCCAATGCTCGATGAAGATCGGGATCAGCGCGGGCGAGTGCTGCAGGTCGGCGTCCATCATCACCACGACGTCGCCCGCCGCGGCTTGCAATCCGGCCGTCAGTGCGGCTTCCTTGCCGAAGTTGCGGGACAGTTGCAAGACGCGAAACCCTGGCAGCCGGGACCAGCCCGACAGCAGCAGTGGGGTCGTGTCGGTGCTGCCGTCGTCGACCAGGATCACCTCCCAAGCGCGCGTGCACTGGCTCAGTGTGTCACTCAGCGCGGGCAGCAGGCGTGCCAGGTTTTCTGCTTCGTTGCGGCAGGGAACGACGCAAGAAAGCTTCGGCACGCCTCGACGATCCGAGGGTGCGGCAGCCTCGTTCGCGCTGGCGTGCGGGCTCGCGGCCGGACGATCTTCGCCGCCGACGCCAGCCGGCCCGCTGGCCACGATGGCCCTGGGTGCCAGGAGTCGTCTCATGCGGACTTCCGCCAACGTTTGTGCATGCGCTGCAGTCTCGCGGCGCGTCACTTAATCGAGACTTAACGAGTTCGAGGACTGGCCCCTGTCTGGCCCATGCCGACCGCGAAACCGACCGGGCCCGACTCGAGAGCTCATGAAAGATCGAACGCCGATCCCCGAGCGCAGGACGCATGACGGCAACGCCCGCGACCGTCCGCAAGACGATTGCAGTTAAGCCGGCGTTAAGTCGCTGTCGCCGATCCTCGTGGTGTGCATCCTTCTCCCACCAGGCGTGCGTCGGCCGTTCCCGAAACCGACGCAGATCATTGCGCACTGGCGGTTGCTGTCCACGGCCTTGGTCAGAGCCGGGTGATGCCGCCCATGGTGCCGCAAACCGGCATCGGCAGCTCGGCCTCGGACGCTCTGAGCATGCGCTTGTGGCCCTGGCGGCATCGCTTCGACATCGCGCTGGCGTTGTCGGTGTTCGCGATGGTCTGGCTGGCAATGCTGGTGGGTGTCGCCACACCGGTTCCAGGTGACAACATCGAGCAGCTGACCTGGGTGCGCTCGCTCGAATGGGGGTATTACAAGCATCCGCCGGTCGCGACCTGGTTGCTGTGGCTGCCGTCTCGCTTGTTCGGCTTGTCGGCCTGGACCAGCTACGCGACGGGGGCTGCAGTCGTGATGGCGTCCATGGCCATGTTCTGGCACTTGCTGTTGCAGGCACGGGGACGGGCTTATGCCACGGTGGCGCTGCTGACGGTGCTGTGCATCACGTACTACAACGGGCGGTTGCAGATCTACAACCACAACGTCGCCTTGATGCCCTTCGTGGTCGCGAGCGCCTGGTTGTGCTTGAAGGCATTCAAGGAGCGCCGACTCGGGTGGTGGGCCGGACTGGGGTTGGTGCTAGGCCTGGGAGCACTGGCCAAGTACCAGATCGCAGTGACCGGGCTGTCGCTGATTGCGTTTTGGTTGCAGCAGCGGGCTTGGCGAGATCCCTTGCATCGACTGGGTCTCGCATTGGCCGTGCTCCTGGCTTCGCTGGTGTTCGCACCGCATGTCCTTTGGTTGCAAGAACATGACTTCGGCCCGATCCACTACGCCATTGATTCGTCGCTGGGCGCACGATTGTCCCTCGGCGAGCGATCGTTCGACTCGCTGCACTGGGTGCTCGACCAACTTTTCAAGCGCGCACTCCCGGGCTGGGTGATGTTGGCCCTGGTGATCGCCAAGCTGCGTCGCGATCGCAGGCGGGGTCGATGCGGCGCGGACGGTGCCGAGGCGAGCCCTGGCGATGCAACCAGGACATTGATCTGGTGCTGGGGCGTCTTGCCGCTGCTGTTCATGCCTCTGGTCGGCATGATGTTCGGATCTGACCTGCAATCGCACTGGGGCACCCCATTCCTGCTCTTTGCGGTGCCGGCGCTGATGGAGTTCTTTCCACAGCATCTCTGGGAGCAGGTCGATACCGCGCATATGAGGAGAACCTTCCTAGTGATCCAGTGCCTGCTGCTGGCCGTGACTTGCGTCTCGGAGCTTCGCAGAGTCGATGCTTCGCGCGACGAGGTGACAAGCGTCGATTCGCTGTCCGTGGCTGCCCGGGCAGCGCTGGGTGGCCCGATTCGGGTCGTGATCGGGCCGGCGAAGGAAGCCGGGGCACTGTCGCTGCAGCTTGCCGAGCATCCGCTCGTGTTGATGGCTGGCAGCTACGAAAACAGCCCCTGGATACAGCGCAGTCTGGTCGCGCAATGCGGCGCGGTTGAATTGATTCCAAGCTCGATTGCGCGCGATGGAGAGCCAATGCAAGGTCAGTTTGCAGGGCTGTCGTGGCGGATCGTCAAGCCGGTCCTTGGCGATGCCAGCGGATCCCTAAATGTTGTTCACCAATAGTTGGTTCCGCCGACGGCGTGGCCCGGCGGCGGCACCGACCCGGATCACTGGCCCGCAGTTCGATCTGGTCGCGCTGCGCGTGATGCACGCGGGGTGCGCCGCGAACCTGTCCCGCTTGCATGACCGCCACTTCAGGCACCGGCAGATCTTTAAACAACGCAGTTTGCGGCTGCTTCTCGGTGGGGCGCTTCGCGTCCGGCTTCATGCCTGATGCAACGCAGCCTCCATGCCGAGATTCATTGACACGTTCCGAGCCGTCGGGTCGCGTACGAACTTGCATTTCCACCTGTCGGTGGTAACTTTCTTGGGCCGCATAGGGCGGCGCCACCCGAGGGGAACACCATGACTGACATCGTCGGCGGCTGCTTGTGCGGGCGCGTGCGCTACCGTGGATCGGCCGAGCCATTGTTCACCGCCAACTGCCATTGCAAGCATTGCCAGAAGACAACCGGCACCTCGTTTTCGATCGTGCTCGGCTTGCCGCGCGACAGCCTGGTGCTGGAGGGCGGTCCCTTGACGACCTACCGCGACACCGGCGAGAGCGGCATGGCGGTGCAGCGCAAGTTCTGCGGCACCTGCGGCTCGCCGGTCCTCAGTGAAGTGGAGGCCGCGCCGACGCTCGTCTTCCTGAAAGGCGGAACGCTCGACGACACCTCGCAACTGCAGCCGCAAATGGACATCTGGTGCGACCATGCCCAGCCCTGGTTGCCTGCGGGTGAAGGGCGCACGCGGGTGGCGCGCAATCCGGACCTGGGTTGACCAAGCGGAGAGGGGTCGGGGCCGGCCAAGCCCTCGAGTCCACCTGAGCAATTCGGCGTGGACAGGCGGGCTGGATAGAAGATCTAGGCCATCTTTCGCTCAAGCCGTTCCAAGATGATTTCAGCAACGCGCTTGCTAGACGGCAAGAGCGTATGAACTGATGAAACTTGCACCTGATCGGTGAGCCAATCCGCGCTCACTTCAGAGAGTGATACCACTCCGTCATTCAGTTCAACGCCGAACGGACTGGGCTTCCAGGACATGCCGCGGATTCCGGCAATCCCCGTTGTTGGCGCTGACACAGGCCCGACGTCTGCCATTCTGGATACCGATCCGAGTAGCTGACCGCAGTCTCGAGTGAGAGTTCGGTAGATCGGATTGCTTCCGAGCGAAATCGCCAAACGGGCGGGCTGGAGCGGCGATCCCAACAGAAATACGTGGCGCGGCGGCTGCGTTTTCGCAGACATGGAGTTCACAGCAGCTCTGAGCAGAACGCCTCCCAACGAGTGCCCGATGAGCACATAGTCGCCCCGCGCTGCTAGCGCCGAGATCCGCGAAGCGAGCCTGCCTTTGATTCGTACGAAATCTTCCAGGCTGACGATGTACCCAAACGTGGTCGTCGTCAGACCCGCGCGTTTCAACTGCCGAAGCAGCGGCCAACCAGATAGCGACGAGCGGCCCATTCCATGGACGAAAAGCACATTCACGGCGGGAACGGTGCCCTGCATTAGCCGACCCAACCTACAGGCGACGACTCACACTGGAATTAGGGCGGCACCGCTCAAAACCCCAACCCCGGCTGCTTCAGAAACTCGATCTCGTCGGCCGTGCTCGCCCGCCCCAACACCGCATTGCGATGCGCAAATCGCCCGTAGCGCCGGATGATCTCGCGGTGCCGCTCGGCATAGTCCAGCGCCTCGCGCAGTGCTTGCGCATGCGCACCGCCCTCCCCCGCCAGCGCCGAGAACAGCCGCACGCTTTCGTCCTGCGCCGCCAGGTCTTCTGCATGCTCGAACGGCAGATAGGCGAACGAGCGCTGCAGCTGGGACAGCGCTTGGTCGCGGCCGTCGGCGACCATGCGGCGCGCGAGAGCCAGCGCGCGTGCGTCGCCGGCAAAGGCGCGTGGCTTGCCGCGAAAGACGTTGCGAGTGAACTGGTCCAGAAGAATGATCAATGCCACGCTGCCGTCCGCGCTGGCCTGCCAGTGGTCGAGCCTGCCCTTGAGCGCGGCTTCGATCTCGGCGCCGAAGCGGCGGTCGATCTCGGCGTCCAAGGCGTCGTTAGTGCTGAACCACTCGGCGCGCACGGCGTCGGCGGTGCCGAACCAAAAGCGCAGCAGCGCGTCGGCCTCGGGGGCAAGGTGCGTGGCAGGTTGGCTCATGACAGGCTCGCTTCCATTTCGCGGCGGAACATCACCGCCTGGCTTCGGGCATCGACGTCGACGTCGCTCCAGCGTAGCGGCTGGCCGGCCGCCACGCTGCTGCGCAATCGCACGCGGTGGGCCAGGCCGAGCGGCAAGTAGCCGCCGGCCACCGAGGCCGCGGCCGGCATGAGTTTGCCGAAGACGGTGAAGCCGCCCTCGCCGTCGAGCAGTTCGCCTTCGCGCAGTGCGCGCTTGGCGGTGGCCACCACGTCGCCGCGCCAGGCCGTGGCCGCGCCCGTGGGCTCGCGGCGCAGGCCGATGCTTGCCACGCTGACGCCAAGCTCCAGGCCGATCAAATGGAAGGGCTTGTACATCGACGAATACTCGCCGCTCGCGTCGGTGACGAGGCCGTATTCCTTGAAGCAGCGGCGCACGTAGTCGCTGCCCGCCGCGAAAGTGACGTAGACGCCCCAGCGCAGGTCGCGAAACACCGGCCTGCCATCGCGCTCGAGGCAGGAGATGACTTCCACCTGGCCGCGGTGCGTGAGCAGGCCGCCGTCGGCGCGCGGCTTCAAGAGGCGCGCCAGATCGTCCACGCCGCAGGGCGGAAAGGCCAGGCCGTCCTCAGCCGGTGTCAGGCCGCAGGCGTTGGACACGGCGGCCATTTCGATGGCGCTCTTGGTGCCGTCGAGAAAGCTGTTGAACATCTGCGCGTTCATGCCGCCGGCCTGGGCTTCTTCGGCGCAGAGGCCGTAGTGCTGCCACACCGTGTCGGGCGTGCTCGCGTGGTAGGCGGGCAGGTACTTGGTGCCCTTGCCCGCGGCCACCACCTCGAAGCCCGCGGTGCGCGCCCAGTCGACCATTTCGCAGATGAGAGCCGGCTGGTCGCCGTAGGCGAGCGAGTAGACGATGCCGGCCTCGCGCGCCTTCTTGGCCAGCAGCGGCCCGGCCAGCGCATCGGCCTCCACGTTGACCATGACGATGTGCTTGCCGTGCTTGCAGCAGGCCAGCACATGCGCAATGCCGGCGGCCGGCGAGCCGGTGGCGTCGATCACGATGTCTACCGCGTCGCTGGCAATCACCGCGGGCGTGTCGTCGGTGAGGAAGGTGCCGCCGCTGCGCCGTGCCTCGTCGAGCGACTGCGCGCCCAGTCGGTCGGCAGGCCAACCCACGCCGATCAGCGCCGCCTTGGCGCGCGCCGGGTCGAGGTCGGCCACCGCGACGAGGTGGATGCCGGGCGTGCGCCGCGCCTGGCTCAAATACATGGAGCCGAACTTGCCCGCGCCGATCAGCGCCACGCGGAGCGGCTTGCCCTCGGCCGCGCGCGCCTCGAGCATCGAATGCAGGTTCATGCCGACCCCCACGTCGCGCGGGGCACTCGCCGCCGCGGGGCGCCCGGGCGGCGGCTCATACCGTCGCTCCTGCTTCGCGCAGCACGTCCAGCGAGGTCACGAGTGCCGAAGCCGGCGTGCCGTTCGCCCACGGCAGGTCCACCGGGCAGGGCTTGATCAGGCAGTCGTCGGGCAGACATTCGATGGGTGTGAAATCGCGGTGCGCGATGTACTCCACGCGCTTGTGGCGCCGGATGTGGTTGGAGACGGCGCACAGGCTCAGGTAGACGCTCACGCGGCTCCAGGGGCTCAGGTTGGAGCTGCTGGCATGCACCAGGCACGAGTGAAACATGATCATCGAGCCGGCCGGCCCCTTGGGCGCGACGATGCCGCCGTGGCGGCCGCCGGCCGTCGCGGCGGCGTTTCGCACCAGCGTTGCGATGGTGTCGTTGTCGATGGTCCACAGCGGATAGCTGGTGGTCGTGAGGTCGTGCCCCGCGGGCAGCGCGCCGAGCTTGTGGCTGCCGGGGATGAACATCAGCGGGCCGTTGAACTCGTTCACCTCGTCCAGGAAGATCGCCACGTTCATGGCGCGCGGCGTGGGCATGAGGTCGTCGTTGAGCCAGGTGCCGTAGTCCTGGTGCCACTGCCACACGTCGCCATCAAAGGCCTGCTTGCCGTTGATCTTGAACTGGTGCATGTAGAGCGCCTCGCCGAACATCTGCTCGACCGGATCGATCATGCGCGGGTGGCGCGCCAGCCGCGCGAACGGCGCGCTGTACAGGTGCGCGGCGAAGTTGGTGCGGACCACGTTGCCGGTCTTCTCGCGCACGTTCTCGGGCCGCTGCATCGCGTAGAGGCGCGGCACTTCGTCGCTGAGCGTCTTCATCTCCTCGGGCGTGAAGAGGGCGGGGAAGAACAGGTAGCCGTCGCGGTCGAAGCGCGCGAGTTGTTCGGCGTCGAGTTTCATGCGGGTCTCCTTTCGTCAGGCATTCCAGGGAGCGTCGGTGGCCGGCTCCATAGCGTAGCGCCGCAGCGCCTCGCCGGCCACCGAGCGCTCGATGCGGCCCTCGCGCGCCAGCGCGTGCAGCGCCGCCAGCACGACGCTGTGGCGGTCCACCTCGAAGTGGCGGCGCAGCGCGGCGCGCGTGTCGCTGCGCCCGAAGCCGTCGGTGCCGAGCGTGACGTAGCGCGCGTCGACGTACTCTGCAATCAGCTGCGGCCAGGCGCGCACGTAGTCGGTCGCGGCGATCACCGGCGCATCGCCGGCCAGCAGGCGCGCGACGTGGCTGGTGCGCTCGGCAGCGCCCGGCCGCAGGCGGTTGGCGCGACCCACCTCGCGCGCCTCGCGGGCGAGCTCGCTGAAGCTGGTGACGCTGAAGACTTCGCTTTCCACCTGCCAGTCGGCCGCCAGCAGCTCGGCCGCCGCGATCACTTCGCGCAGGATCGCGCCCGAGCCGAGCAGGCGCACGCCGGCGCGCGCATTGGGCGCGTCGTGGTGCGCGTGCAAGACCATGCCGCGCAGCACATCGGCATGCGCGGCGGCCGGCAGCGAGGGCTGGGCGTAGTTCTCGTTCATGAGCGTCACGTAATGGAACTCGTCGCACTGCTCTTCGAGCATGCGGCGCGCAGCGTGGTCGACGATCACCGCCAGCTCGCCGGCGAAGCACGGGTCCCAGGCGCGGCAGTTGGGCACCTGCGCCGCCATCACGAGGCTGCTGCCGTCCTGGTGCTGCAGGCCCTCGCCGCCGAGCGTGGTGCGGCCGGCGGTGGCACCGAACAGGAAGCCGCGCGCGCGCTGGTCGGCGGCGGCCCAGATCAGGTCGCCCACGCGCTGGAAGCCGAACATCGAGTAGTAGATGTAGATCGGCAGCAGGCTCATCCCATGCACGCTGTAGGCGGTGGCGGCCGCCGTCCACGACGCCAGCGCGCCGGCCTCGGTGATGCCCTCTTCGAGCAGCTGGCCGTCGCGTGCCTCGCGGTAGCTGAGCATCGAGCCGGCGTCTTCGGGTTCGTAGAGCTGGCCGTCGGGCGCGTAGATGCCGATCTGGCGGAACAGGCTGGCCATGCCGAAGGTGCGCGCCTCGTCGGCGACGATGGGCACGATGCGCGGGCCGAGCGCGGCGTCTTTGAGCAGGCCCGAGATCATGCGCACCGCGGCCATGGTGGTCGACATTTCCTTGCCGTCGGCGTCGAGCGCAAAGGCGCCCCAGCTTGCCAACGGCGGCACGGCCAACGGGGGTGCATGGCGGCGTCGCTGCGGCAGCGCGCCGCCGAGCGCGGCGCGACGCTCGCGCAGGTACTGCATCTCGGCGCTGTCGTCCGCGGGGCGATAGAAGCGCAGCGCGGCCAGGTCGGCGTCCGACAGCGGCAGCGCGAAACGATCGCGAAAAACCTCGAGCGCGTCGAGGTCGAGCTTCTTGGCCTGGTGCGAGGTCATGCGCGACTCGCCCGCGCCGCCCATGCCGTAGCCCTTCTTGGTCTTGGCCAGGATCACCGTCGGGCGGCCCTGGTGGTCGCGCGCGGCGGCGAAGGCGGCATGCAGCTTGCGCAGGTCGTGGCCGCCGCGCTTCAGGCCGTCGATCTCGGCCTCGCTCATGTGCGCGACGAGCGCCTGCACCTGCGGGTCCTGGCGGAAAAAGTGCTCGATGTTGTAGGCGCCGTCCTTGGCGCCGAGCGTCTGGTACTGGCCGTCCACGGTGTTGGCCAGCGCACGCAGCAGCACATGCTCGGTGTCGCGAGCGAACAGGGCGTCCCAGTCCGAACCCCACAGCACCTTGACGACGTTCCAGCCCGCGCCGGTGAACAGCGACTCGAGCTCCTGGATGATCTGGCCGTTGCCGCGCACCGGGCCGTCCAGGCGCTGCAGGTTGCAGTTGATGATGAAGGTGAGGTTGTCGAGCCGCTCGCGCGCGGCCAGGGTGAGGCCGGCGATCGATTCGGGCTCGTCCATCTCGCCGTCGCCGAACACGCCCCAGACGTGCCGGTCCTGCGTTGGCACCAGGCCGCGGTGCTGCAGATAGCGCATGAAGCGCGCCTGGTAGACGGCGCTGATCGGCCCGAGGCCCATCGAGCCGGTGGGGAATTGCCAAAAATCGGGCATCAGCCACGGGTGCGGGTAGGAGCTGAGTCCGCCGCCGGCCTGTTGCCCGGGTTCCAGGCTGCATTCCTGCCGATAGCGCGCCAGCTGCGCCTCGCTCAGCCGCCCTTCGAGAAAGGCGCGCGCATAGACGCCCGGCGCCGAATGCGGCTGGAAGTAAACCAGGTCGTCGGCTCGGAAGAAGTGGTTGAAGCCGACCTCGAAGATCTCGGCCGCCGAGGCGTAGCTCGCGATGTGCCCGCCGAGGTCGCCATAGGTCTGGTTGGCGCGCATCACCATCGCCAGCGCGTTCCAGCGCATCAGCACGGTGAGCCGTTCCTCGATTTCCAGGTCGCCGGGGTAGCGGCCCTGCTGCTCGACGGGCAAGGTGTTGCGGTAGGCCGAGTACGGCAGCACGTGCGGCACGATGCCCTGCTGTTGCGCCTGCTGCTCCAGTTGCTCGAGCAGGAACAACCCGCGCTCGCGACCGCCGCGCTGCACCACCGCCGCCAGCGCGTCGAGCCATTCGCGCGTTTCCTGCGGGTCGGTATCGAGGGCGGCGCGCAGCGGACCGGTGCCGGTTGAGCGGTCGTTCATCGCCCCATGCTAGCCCACTGAATCAGTGACATCGGCGCGCCGCTGTCCACCCGATACGGGCGCGCTGCGGCGTTGCAAACGCTCGCGATACCTGCCGGTATCGCTGCGCTTTGCGCCTTGGATCGCATCCCGTCCTCGTGTGTCCCTCGCCGCTCACTTCAACGGATCAGCGGGCCAGTCGATGCCCTATCCGCCGTCTGGCCCATCCTGCATAAAGCGCTGCAGCACATTCAGCGTGATGCGCGCGATGTCAGCATTGCAGGGCAGGGCCTGCCCCCAGGCGATCGAGCCGGTCGAGAACACTGCGCCGCCATGGGTCGTGCCAAAAAGCGTGACATCGCCGCGGATCTGGAAATCCTGCGTTCCGCCCAGCCCTGGAAAGTTGAACATGATCTCTTCGCCCACATGCGGGTAGTGATCGGAGTGTCCTTCCGAGGCCGCCAGCAGCCAAGTGTCAGGCGGTGTGCCCCACGCCAGATCGTAACGATCGAGTTCGATCCCGGCAGCGCCGTTGAGACCGAGCCCGGTCTCGCCGAACACTTCTGCAGTAACGCCTTCCATCACCCACGCCACGGCCGGATGGGTGCTGTCCGGCAGCTTGCGGTAGGGCTTGCTCTCGTCCATGCCTTCGGAGGTGAAGCCCACTCCCACGATTTTCTGCGGCGGGCGGCCGCGGTTACGCCAGATCCCACCCCTCTCGCCGGTCGTCGCCATGTAGGACTCACCGGGTGCCGCCTGCCAGGCACGCGAACCGGAATCGAGCTTGCGGATTTCCATGCACCAGGGCGTGTCGGTACGAAACGCGACCACCCAGTAATAGCCATTGGCACCGAGATACATCACCCGCCCGCCGCCCGCGAGATACGCCTCCGTCGCATCGAGCATGCGTTCAGAGTAGTACTCAGGATGCGTGCCGTTCAGGACCACGTTGTAAGGTTTGATCGCGGCCAGGCCTTCTAGGTGCAGGTCTTCGTCCGTGATCACGTCATAAGCAATGCCGCTCTGTTCGAGCCAGTAGACGATCGACAGGTCCGCCGGAAACTGCCAGGGCACGCCGGTCGACGCCATGCGGTGTTTGGGCCGTAGTCCCATGACGGGTCGTCGATAAGTGCAGTGGCATACGCCGGCGCCATCGCTGTGATGGTCGTAGCTCGAACGCCCCCATTCGGGATGCTCGGCCAGCAGGTAGTCAACATCATGCAAAACCAGCGGATGACCGGTCACGACTTCCACGCCGGGTTCGTCCAGCACAAAGCGTTCGTTGGCGTAGGCGAGATAGCTCGCGGTCGGCATCAGCAGCGCGACTTTCGCGCTAGGTTGCGCCGGGCGCACGAAGAACGTGAGGTGGTCTTCCACGTTCACGTCGATGTCCGCGCCACGCAGACGTGCGGCGTACACGCCGCTAGCTAAATCCGGCGGCAATTGCCATTCGAGACTCGGTCGCCAGCGGCAATCAATGATTGCGTCATCGTGGAAATAGATCCCACCGTACTGCTCAGGCGCCAAGCGGAAGCAATCGTCGCGGCCGCGCCAGTTGTAGCCCGTCATGGCACGCACCGGTCGGTTATAGCCCGTGCCGTGCAGGCCATACGGACCGGTATCGATCAATTGATCCTCGATGCCCGCATCGGTGTAGCCGGCGGTGGTGTCCCAGCGCGCGAGGCGTCCGTCCGGCGGGGGCTCGCTGCCGGACTTGAGTGCGTCGAGTTCGGTGCGACTCAGGGCCCGGCCTTGCACGCCCGCACGGTCAATCTTGCCGTTGTAGAGGCCGGCGACGCAGTCGCCATGCGCACCACGCTCGTGATAGCCCGCAAACAGCAGCGCGCGTTGGCAAGGGGCCGGAGCGATGGATACCCGCGTGCTGACGTGGCTTGAATGAGCTAGCGGCACGATGCCCGACAGCAGGCTGTTGTAGGCATTCACCACCGGCTCCTGGTAGAGCGTGACCGTCTGGGTGACCGGGTCAAAACTCGCCGCGACGAAGTACCACATCTTGGCAACCAGCGGGCAGGCGGCCGCCACTTCAGTCTCTTCTTTTCCATCGCCCAGCCATAGCGCGAGGCGGCCATGCGCATTAATGCCCAGCGCAAAGCCCTGGCGGTTGGCGTTCGACCATTGGGTCAGTATTCCCTGTCGACCTTTGCGCGGCGTGGTTGGCCAGATAAAGGCGTAGACCGTGAAGCCCTGCTGGAGCATCAGCTTGCCGGTCGGGTCTTGGACTTCGATAAAGCTCCCGGTCTGCGTGAACTGGTGTTCGACCTGGACTTCGCCATTGCAACTTGCCGCGATTTCATGCTCGATGAAGCCTGGCCCGGCGGGGTTTTCATCACCGTGGATCAGGCGCACGATCTGCAGCCGTGCCTTGCGCACGCCTTCACCGCTGAGCATGAAGCGTTGTGACTCGCCCGCTTTCAAGGTGAGCTTTTCGCAATAGCCCGTCACGTAGGGATTGATCATGAGAGGTCTCCCTGTGCCATGAGATCGGCGACATGCTGCAGAAACACCGCGTGATAGGCGGTGCGCTCGTCGCGATAGACGTCGTCGTCTATCGGCTGCGGGGGGAGACCGGGTGCAATCGGCATGCGGATGACCTGCCATTCCTGCAACGGCACTTTTGAATACAAGGCATAGCTCGGCGGGCGACTCAAAAAATTCTTCACGCGCTGGAGGGCATCCGAGTTTTGGCCTAGCGGTTGCAAGCGGTGTTCCTCGATTAACGCGGGGGTGATCAAGGTTTTTATTCGCGTGCGCAGCGCGGCGTTGAAACGGGCGTAGACAAGAAGTTGTTTGTCTGGCGATGTCGCGGCAACAGTCATGGCGTTCTCCTTCACAAGTGCTGGATTATTTCCCACAGAACAGGGTCGGTCGTGGCCTGCGCTCAGTAAAGCGGCGCTTGACCTTCCGGTCGCGTCTTGAATCGCTTGTGGACCCACAGGTACTGCGCAGGATTCTCGCGCACGCGCTGTTCGATCCAGCAGTTCATCCAGGCGGTATCGGCCTCGGCGTCGGCGGTGGGGAAGTGATCCCAGGGTGCAAAGAAGCGCACG
>NZ_JANMWL010000044.1:0-12876 GCF_031393925.1 Methylibium sp.
GACTTCTACCTGCCGCCCGAGGGCTGCAGCTACCGCATGGCGCTGATCAGCATCAAAAAGGCCTACCCGGGCCATGCCAAACGGCTGATGTTCGGTCTGTGGAGCTATCTGCGCCAGTTCATGTACACCAAGTTCATCGTCGTCACCGATGCGGACGTCGACATCCGCAACTGGCAAGACGTGGTCTGGGCCATCACCACGCGCATGGACCCGGTGCGCGACACCACGCTCGTTGACCAGACCCCGATCGACTACCTGGACTTCGCCTCGCCCGTCTCCGGCCTGGGCGGCAAGATGGGCCTGGATGCCACGCACAAGTGGCCGGGCGAGACGCAGCGCGAATGGGGCCGGGTGATCACCATGGATGCGGCGGTCGAACGGCGCGTTGCTTCGATATTCGATGCGGTCATGAGCGTGAGCGCTGCTCAATCGACGCCCCTGCGCTCATAGCAGCATCGTCTTGGCAATGCCCTCGGCGGTCATCTACGCTTGACTCACCTGCAATGCAGGTATCTGAAAGGGCGCAGTCTCTGCGCTCCAGGAGCCCCGGACCTCTACTCTCCGGAGCCCCGAAAGGTGGTCATGCCACCTCGCCCCTCCTACCGCAACGGTCGGGAGGGGTTTTTCATTGGGGGTGCTGATTTCAAACCCCGCATCACGCGCCCGTGCTCGGCGGCCTCGTATCAAGCGCCCATCTGCATGCCAAGTGCCTCGCGCAGCACCAGGCGCACCTGCTCGAAGCCTTCGCTGCTGGGCAGCCAGTCCAGCAGCGCATGCTCGGCCGGGACAAAGTAGCCCATCGGCGCTGCCGTGATACGCATCGAATCGCTTGCCGCCTCACGAAACGCGCGCAGCGCGCGCGGCATGTGCCAGGCATGCGTCACCAGCACGATGTGGCGGATGTGCGCGTCGCTGAGCTTCTTCACGGCGAGGCGAGCGTTCTCGCGCGTGTCACGCGAGTCGGTTTCAAGCCACTTGATCGGCCGCAGGAAGTCGCGTTCGGCCACACGCTGGGCGATTTCAGCTTCCGACAGCCCCGGCTCGTCGGCGGTTTGCGCCCAGCCGATGCCGCCGCTGAAGGCCAGTGGCAGCCCGGTTTCGCGGCCGAGTCGCACGGCGTAGCGCAGCCGCTCGATCGAATGCGGCTTTAGGTCGGCCATGCCGCTCTCGGGCGCGCGCGAGATGCGTCCGCCGCCCAGCACCAGGATGGCCGCGGTCGGTGCCAGCTGCTGGCGGCCGGGGCGCAGCGCTGCGATCTCGGCGCTTGCGAGCGGCGGCGTCGCGGCCAGCAACTGCCCTTGTAACCAGCGGCCAACGCCCTGGCAAGCGCTCAGCCACATGAGGCTGACCGCCACGAGCACCAACACCGTGCCGGGCCGGCGCCGCACCGCCACCACGCGCGCACCCACCAGCATGAGCACCAGCAAGGGCACGGGCGGCAACACGAGCGCAGTGAGCAGTGGCTTGAGCGATTCGAGTGCGGCCATGACCATCGAGTGAGTGGGGCGCGCCATTGTGGGCGAGGGACCCCGCGCGGCGCCGGGGCATCATCACGTTGCGACACGCTGGCGTCGATGCTGCGGCATCGTTCACGCCATGCTGACCCCCGAGCCTTGCGAGGAGATCCGATGACTGTCCCCGTTCTGCAAACCGCCACCCTCGGCGGCGGCTGCTTCTGGTGTACCGAGACGGTGTTTCTCGACGTCGACGGCGTCACCGCCGTCGAGTCCGGTTACTGCAACGGGCATGTCAACAACCCGAGCTACGAACAGGTCTGCAGCGGCGCCACGGGCCATGTGGAAGTGGTTCGCGTGCAGTTCGATCCCGAGCGACTCGGCTTTCGAGAGCTGCTCGAGATTTTTTTCGTGGTGCATGACCCGACCACGCCCAACCGCCAGGGCAACGACGTCGGCACCCAGTACCGCTCGGGCATCTACACGCATGGCGAGCGGCAGGCCGAGACGGCCCGGGAAGTGATTGCCGAACTGCAGGCGAGCGGCGCGGTGCGCGGGCGCATCGTCACCGAGGTCGTGCCCGAGACCAATTACTGGCGTGCCGAGGACTACCACCAGAACTACTTCGCCCAGCATCCCGGGCAGGGCTACTGCGCCTTCATCGTCGCGCCCAAGCTGGACAAGTTTCGCAAGACCTTCGCGGCGCGGCAGCGTCGCTGAGCCACACCGGGTCGCCGCCTGATCACGGCGCCAGACGCTCGCGCAGCCAGCCACTCCCGGTTTGCGGCGTGTAGCGCAGGCGATCGTGCAGCCGGCTCCTGCGCCCCTGCCAGAACTCCCAGCGCTCGGGCAGCAGGCGAAAGCCGCCCCAATGCGGCGGGCGGGGCGGGCTGAGCGCGAATCTGACGCCGAATTTCGCCGCATTGGCCACGAGAACGGCGCGCGAGGTGATGACCTGGCTTTGCGGCGAGGCCCAGGCGCCCAGGCGTGAGTCGAGCGGGCGGGAGTGGAAGTAGGCGTCGGATTCCTCGTTGCTGGTCTTCTCGACCCTGCCCTCGATACGCACCACGCGCTCGAGCTCGACCCAGTGGAACTGCAGCGCCGCGACCGGATTCGCGGCCAGTTCCCGGCCCTTGCGGCTTTCGTAGTTGGTGTACCAGACGATGCCGCGCGCATCCAGGCCTTTGAGCAGCACCACGCGGGTCGACGGCCGACCGTCCACGCCCACCGTTGCCAGCGTCATCGCGTTGGGCTCGGGCAGTTGCGCCGCAAGTGCTTGTTCGAGCCAGCGCTCGAACTGCGCCAGCGGATTGGCGGCCGAGTGCGTCTCGTCGAGCTCACCTTGCTCGTAGTTCTTGCGCAGGTCGGCGATGTGGTGGGCGTCCATGCGCAAAAGTGTAGGCGCGCGTCACGCGCGATCCCGCGCCGCGGCGAATCGCGAATCGCCTCACGATGATGCGCGGCGCGAACGCGAGCGCTCGGTCGTCGTCAGTGATCGGCGCTCTTGGCAGCGGCGGGACGAGGGGAAGGCCTTAGGTGAAGCTCCCACTTCCGTTCGGTGCGACTGCGCGGTGTCATGCCTGCACGATCAGGACTTGAACAAGAGGTGCGCCGGTGACGCAAGCGGTGGTGGTGGTGTTGGCGGCGGGACGGGGTTCGCGCTTCGCTGGCGAGCGTGCGGGCCACGGTCACAAGCTCGAGCAACCGTTTGGCGCCTCGACGGTGCTCGGCACCACCTTGGCCCATGCCATGCAAAGCGGGCTGCCGGTGGTGGTGGTGGTCACCGAGCCGTTGCTTGCGCATGCGACGTCCCTGCTGGCGGCGCGCGACATCGTCGTCCTTCCCGAAATGGGCGACCCGGCCAGCAGTGCGCCGCTTGGCATGGGTTACTCCATCGCGAGCGGCGTGTCCGTGCGCCCCAACGCGCGCGGTTGGCTGGTGCTGCCGGGCGACATGCCGATGGTGCAGCCCGCCACCTTGCGCTCCGTTGCCACCGCCCTGGCCCAGCACCCGGTTGTGTATGCGCAGCATCAGGGCCGGCCCGGCCATCCGGTGGCCTTCGCGTCCGAGCTGTACTCCGAGCTGGCCACGCTCAGCGGCGACGAAGGCGCCCGCCGCCTGATCGCCCGCTACCCCGCGCACGGCGAGGAAGTGCCTGACCGCGGCGTGCTGCTCGATCTGGACACCGAAGCAGACCTACACCACCTGCGCGCCGCGCACGCCCTGCTTGCGGCGGCGGTCGCGACCTGAGAGATTGGCCGGCGGCCTGGCTTGATGCAAAGGCGACCGGGGCCGAGGCCCGGGCGGACGCAGGGGAGAAGGTGACCCGCAGGCTGCCGGCTAAGCCGCCAAACCGTGCCGCCTGGCCAGCGCGAGTTGGCGCTCCACCGCCACGTCGCGGATGCCGAACTTGCGCAGGCAACTGGCGGTTTGCACCAGGTACTCGAGCGTGCTGCCGAAGCGCCCGCGAGCATGGCGCAACACGGCGAGCAAGCTGTCGTCGTCGAGTTGGCCGGTGTAGTTGGGGCTGCATTTGCTCAAGGTGAATGCGAGCGCGTCGACCGGGCCTTGCGGCGTCTGGCAGGGCAGCCATTTGGGATCGTAGACGCCGGTGGGCATCTCGCGCGCCCAGAGGCGCCGCAGCTCGCTCTCGGCACGGTCGCGCTCGATGCGGTAGACCATGCCCCGGCACGAGCCGCCGCAGACCAGTGCGAACACGAGGCCGGGCGACTCGGGCGTGCCGCGGTTCACGCGAGAGCGCATCTGCAGGGCGCGGTGGTGGCCGTGTACGCGGGCCAGACGTTGTTCGGTGGCGTGGAATTCGGGACGCCAGATCAGCGACGCGTAGCCGAACACCCACAGGTCTCGAGTCGCGTCGCGTTCCGCGAGCGTGCGTTGAAGCAGGGCTTCGGGGTCACGCAGCGGTGCCACGCTGCAAGTGACGCCGTCCGCCGTGTCGGCCGGTCGGGGATCGTGATCGAAGGCTTGTTGCACACAAAGAGATTGCGATGCGAGGGCCTCGTTGTCAAGCCGCAAGCGGTCCCGAGGCGCGCAAAAGTCCGCATGCAGCAGCGCCCACGCAACGCAATTTGCAACGCGGCGTATCGGTGCGGCTCGGGCCGCATTCGCCGATCGATCAGGAGCGTTCGATCAGCTCGATCTTGTAGCCGTCCGGGTCGGTGATGAATGCAATGACCGTGCTGCCGCCGGCCACCGGCCCGGCCTCGCGCGTGATGGCGCCGCCCAGGGCCGCGGCCTTGCCGCGCACCGCCGCGCACGTGGCCGCCACATCGGCCACGCCGATGGCGATGTGGCCGTAGGCGGTGCCCAGCTCGTAGCGGCTCACGCCGTGGTTGTGGGTCAGCTCGAGCTCGGCATGCTCCGGGTTGGTGCCGTAGCCGAGAAAGGCGAGGCTGTACTTCTGCTCGGCTCGCTCGGTGGTGCGCAGCAGCCGCATGCCGAGCACTTGCGTGTAGAAGTCGATCGAGCGTTGCAGGTCGCCGACGCGCAGCATGGTGTGAAGCAGTCTCATCTCGAGGGTGGCGCAATGAAGAAAAGGGTGGAGACGGGCAACGGTGCAAGAGCGTACCGCGTTGTGCGCGATCGATCCTCTGCACGTCTTGCACGCGAATGCACGGCGGCCCCGCAGGCGTTCGCGCCCGCGCGCCCCTCAGGGCCCGACGCCCGCCAGCACCAGCACGCCGAGCAGTGCGAACACCAAGGCCGCAATGCGGCGCATCCAGGCGAACGGCACGAGCCGCAGCGCGCGCTCACCCAGCAGTACGGCCGGCACGTCGGCCAGCAGCATGCCCAGCGTGGTGCCGGCCGTCACCACCACCGGCGAGGCGTACCTGGCGGCCAGCATGACGGTCGCGATCTGAGTCTTGTCGCCCATCTCGGCGAGAAAGAAGGCGACCAGCGTGACCCCGAAGACACCGAGCGAGGAGGGCGCGGGCGCCGCGTCGTCGTCCATCTTGTCGGCCACGAGCGTCCACGCGGCGACGGCCAGGAAGCTCAGTGCCAGCGCCCAGCGCAACCGCTCGGCCGACACCACGCTCTGCACCCATGCGCCGAGCGCGCTGGCGCCGGCATGGTTGGCCAGCGTGGCCACCAGGATGCCCAGGATGATCGGCCACGGCCGCCGAAACCGAGCCGCCAGCAGCAGCGCGAGCAGCTGCGTCTTGTCGCCGATTTCGCCGAGTGCCACCACGCCGGTGGAGACGGCGAACGCTTCCCAGCTCGACATCAAACCGTGTAGTTCAGCGCCAGCCGGCCGCCGTCGGCATAGACGATCTGGCCGGTGAGGTAACTCGCCGCGTCGCTGGCCAAAAAGGCCACCAGGTCGGCAATCTCGCTGGGCTCACCCAGGCGCCGCAGCGGTGTGCGTCCGAGGATGCGCTGGCGCGCCTCGTCGCTGGTCAGCACCGCCTTCGCGGCCAGCTCGGTGGCAATGGTGCCGGGCGCCACGGCGTTGACGCGCACGCCATGGTCGGCCAGTGCCAGCGCCATCGCTCGCGTGAGCTGGTTGATGCCGCCCTTGCTGGCGTTGTAGCTGGCAATAGTGGCCATCGCCATCAGCCCGTTGACCGAGCTCATGTTGACGATGGCGCCCGCCTTCTGCGCCACCATCACGCGCGCGCAGGCCTGACCGACGAGGAAGCTGCCCTTCAGGTTGACGCCGATCACCGCGTCCCAATCGGCCTCGGTCACGTCAAGAAAATCGGCCGCCTTGAAGATGCCCGCGTTGTTGACCAGCACGTCGACGCGGCCGAAGGCGGCCAGCGTGGCTTGGAGCGCCGCGCCGACCTCGGCCGCGCGCGACACGTCGCAGTGCAGGTAGATCGCGCGCTGGCCGGCGGCTTCAAACCGGCGGGCCAGGGCGTCGCCGCGTGCGTCGTCCACGTCCCACAGCGCCAGAGGTGCGCCTTCGCGCGCGAAGCGCTCGGCGCAGGCGCGACCGATCCCCTGGGCGGCGCCGGTGATCACCGTCACCTTGCCGGCGAGCGCGAAGTTCACTGCGTTCATTTGGGGGGTTCCTGAGTCAACGAGCGCTGTTTCAGCGAAGAGCGATACGCATCCGTGGCGGCGGTTCTTGCTCCCTCCCCCGCTGGGGGGAGGGGCCCGGTGCGGCCGGTGCTGACTGGTGCGCTGGCCCCCATCCCAGCCTTCCCCCAGCGGGGCAAGGAGCTACACGTCACGGCTGGCCCGCCGCGCGCGCCTCGCGCTCCAGCCACACGGCCAGCCCCTGCGCGTTGAGGTCCACATCGGTGGCGAGCAGGCGGCCGATCTCGGCGTCGTCGAGCAGGCTGCCTTGGGCGCGCAGGCGCTCGCGGTACAGGCACGCCAGCGCGGCCGCGAGCTGCGCATGGCGTTCGGGCGCGCTGGCGAGCGAGCGCGCCAGCGCGACCATCTCGTCCACCTGCTCGCACAACTGCCGCGCCAGCGCCGGCACGTCGCCCACGCGGCCGTAGTGCGTGATGTACATGCACTGCGGCGCGCGCTCCAGCAAGCGCGCGACCGACGCCTTCAGCGCCTCGGGGTCGAACTGCACCGGCGTCGTGGTCGGCAGCAGGTAGCGACCGCGTGGCGTCACGAACTCGGGATACGAGATGCCGAAGGTGTCGCCGCTGAACCAGCCGCGGCTGCGCTCATCCCAGATGCAGTGGTGGTGGCGCGCATGGCCCGGCGTGTCGATGAAGTCCAGCGCCCTTCCACCCAGCAGAAGCGTCATGCCGTCGTGCGTCGTCAACACCCGCTCGGCCGCCACCGGCCGCACATCGCCATAGGTGCGTGCCACCTGCTCGGCCCCGTAGACGCCGCTGGCGCCCAGCACCAGCGCGCTCGGGTCCACCATGTGCGGCGCACCGCGTGGGTGTGCCACCAGCCGGGCGTTGGGCAGCTGCTCCATCAGCGCGCCGGCCGCACCGGCGTGGTCGAGATGGACGTGCGTGACGATCACGAAGTCGACCGCCTCGCGAGACAGGCCCTGCGCATCCAGCGCCCCCAGCAGGCGCGGCAGCGCGTCGTTGGTGCCGGTGTCGACGTACGCGGCGCGGCCCTGGTCCACCACCAGGTAAGCGGCGTCGAAGCGCTCGCGCACGAAGCCGGTGTCGATGGCCGTGATGCCGTGGCCGAGGTCTTGAAGGTAGGGGAATGCGGGCATGGGGCTTGCGTGAAGGCGCGGGTGATTTCCATTGTAGGAAGCACCACCCAGCGTCCGGCACGCCGGCTGCGCCCTGCGCGTCGCGACGGTGCCACCCGCCACTAGTGAATCAGTTGGTGGCGTCTCAGAGACACCACCAATCATTTCGCTGGGGAGACCATCGATGTAGGTTAAAAGACAAACGCTCGCTTCGCCCCCGCGAAGCCCGAAGGGGGTAAGCGCCTTGAGTTCGACGCCGTTCGTCGCGACGCGCCCTTTGGGCAAGTTCTCCCGCCCGAGCGCGCGGTTTGCTCGGCCGCTTCCCTCGGAGTTCGCCTTCCTGCGCTTCGTGGCCGGCATGCGCGCGCTGCTGGCCGTCGTGGGCGGCATCGGCGTCCTGGGCCTGCCGATGGCGGGTGACGCTACGCAGCCTTCGGTCGTGCTGCTCGTGTCGTGGGCTTACCTGCTGTGGTCTGTCGTCCTCATGGCCAAGACGCTCGGTGGCTGGCCGCGGGCCGCGTCGCTCGTCTGGCCCTGGGTGGACGCGGCCGTGCTGCTCTACTTGCTCCAGCCGATGTCGCCACTGGCGCCGCTGCTCGGGGCGGCCATCGTGCTGCCGGTCGTGGCCCTGGCCCTGCTCGGGGGCGTGCGGCACGGCGTCGCGCTGGCGGTGGTGTGTGCGACCACCATGCTGGTGCTCGCGGGTTGGCACCGCAATGTCGGCGCGCTGCCGGCGCTGCCGCTGAGCATTCCGATCGTGCTGCTGGCACTGGGCCCAGCGGCGGCCTTGCTGGTCCACCCCAGCCGGGAGTTGCGCCAACGCCTGCAGCTGCTCGAACGCTTCAACGACCGCTCCGACCCGCGCCAGGGCCTGCGTCACCACGTCGACGTGCTGCTGGACCAATTGGCAGCGCATCTGGACCTGAGCCTCGCGGTGTTCAGCATGCAGGGACCGGAGCCCCGCATCTTTCTGTGGCGGCCCGGCACGGGTGCAGAGCCCCTTGAAGACGCCGACTTGCAGGCCTGGCGCGATCGTCTTGACGCCCTGCCACGCGAGTGCAACTTCATCAGTCACGGCAAGGGGCGGGCCGCAACCGTGATCGCGTATGACACCGTGCGCGAAACCCGGCGCCCGGTCGCAGAGCCAGCATGCGACGCCATGCGCGCCCTTGGCGAGCATGCCGTGGCCATGCCGCTGCAAAGCTACGGGCAGCCGCTCGGCCAGTTGTGCCTGGCCCGTGCACAACCTGCCTTCGACCGCGACGACCTGCAATGGCTGCACGGCCTCATGCGCGAAGTGCTGCCCCTGCTCGAGCGCAGCGACCAGCTCGAGCAGCTTCAGCGCGAGAGCGCCTCGCGCGAGCGCGAGCGCATCGGCCGCGACCTGCACGACAGCGCCGTGCAACCCTATCTCGGGCTCAAGTACGGCCTGGAAGCCCTGGCGCGCCGGGCCGGCACCGACAACCCCGTCTGGCCCGACATCCAACAGATCCTCAAACTGGCCAACGACGAGCTGCAAATCCTGCGCGACGTGGTGAGCGGCCTGCGCAGCGGCCACGACCCCACCGAGCCGAGCGCACCGGTGGTGGCCGCGTTGCAGCGCCAGGTGGCGCGCTTCGAGGCGCTGTACGGTCTCAAAGTCCACGTCTTTGCGCCGCAGGCCCCCCTTTTGAGGGGGTCGGCCGCCAAGGCGATGCTGCACATGGTCAACGAAGCGATGACCAACGTGCGCCGCCATACGTCGGCCACCGCTGTCACCGTGCTGATCGATGTCGACCCTCATCACGTGGTCATGCGGCTGCGCAACGATCACGGCGCCGGCGAGCCGTTGCCTCGTGACTTCGTGCCTCGCTCCATCACGGAACGGGCTACACAATTCGGGGGTAGTGTTTCTGTCAGTCATGAGCAAGACTTCACCGAGGTCGCCATAAAACTGCCGTTATTGGGAGCCATAGGATGAGGAACCCCTTTGTTCAGGCCGCCACGGCCGCGCCATCGAGCGCGACCCTGAGGCCGATCCGTGTGTTGCTGGCCGATGACCACGTCATCACCCTTTGGGGCCTGCGCCAGCTCGTCGAGAGCGCGCACCCGAGGTTGGCGGTTGCCGGCACCGCCGGCACCTGCTGCGAGGTGCTGGAACACCCGAACCTGGCCCAGACCGACGTGGTGCTGCTCGACCTGGGCCTGCGTGATGCCAGCGCGCTGCAATGCGTGCCCAGGCTCGTGGGCGAGTGCGGCGTCAAGGTGGTGGTGCTCACCGGCGAACTCGACCCCGGCCTTCACCGCGAGGCCGTGATGCTCGGCGCCCGCGGCGTGGTGCTCAAGTCGCAGCCGGCCGACCACATCCTCGAGGCCATTGAGCGTGTACACCGCGGCGAGGTCTGGCTCGACGGCTCGCTCATGTCGCTGCTGCTCGGCTCGGTGCCGGGCCTGGCGCTCAAGCACGCCGGCCCGGTGGACCTGCAGCGCCAAAGCATCGAGAGCCTCACCGCCAAGGAGCGGCAGGTGATCCAGGCGGTGGTGGCGCAACGCGGCGCCAAGAGCCTGGTCGTCGCCGACGCACTGGGCATGAGCGAACACACGCTGCGTAACCACCTGACGGTGGTCTACAGCAAGCTCGGCGTGCGCGGCAAGCTCGACCTGTATGTGTTTGCGCTGGAGCATGGCCTTGCGCCGGGAGCTGCCGTGCCGCGCACGGCCGCCGGGCCGCGCGTCGGCCCTTACACCGGGCTCGACCGGCGCGCTGCATTAGACGCAGCGGCCTGATCGTGAGCGACACGCCGCGCGACAGCGCGTTGACCGAAGGACTGCTGCGGGCTTTTGCGCTGCTGTTGCTCGGCTGGTTTGTCTGGAACGTAGCGCGCGTCTGGTGGGCCGATACCGGCCGCTACACCCTGCTGCTGCTGGTACTGGCCGAGACGGTCACGCTGCTGCTCGTGCTGTTCGCGCGCCGTGCGCTGGTGCGCGATCTCTCGCCCCTGGCCATCGTCGCGACTGTCTATGCCTGTCTCTACTTCGTGCTGTACGAGTTTGGCGACACCCGGCACCTTGCGCCCGAATGGCTGGGCGCCGCCTTTCAGGTCAGCGGGCTGGCGTGGCAGTTCTTGGCCAAGCTCACGCTCGGCCGTTCCTTCGGGCTGCTGCCTGCCGCGCGCGGCCTGGTCACAAGCGGTCCCTATCGTTTGGTGCGCCACCCCATCTATCTCGGCTACCTGATTGCGCATGTCGGGTTTTTGTTGAGCAATTTCTCCTGGCGCAACCTGCTGGTGTTGGTGCTGGTCTATCTGGCCCAGACGGTGCGCATGCTGCGCGAGGAAGCCGTGCTCGAGGCCGGCGAACAGCGTTCGGCCTACCGCGCCTACCGCAGCGCGGTGCGCTGGCGCATCGTGCCCTTTGTCTTTTGACCGCGCCGTCCCTTTCGCCCGGGACAAAGCTCCTACTGCACCCGGGCGCATCCTGCCTCGTGCCGAACTCGTCAACGCCATAGGCTGCACGCATGCGGTCACCGGGTCACCAGCTACCCATCACGGGTCGGGTTTCGTCATTCGAGGCCGGGGCGAAGCATGTCGATCGAGTAGAAGCCAATCGCAAAGTCACCACGACCCCACCATCGCAGGCGTTACAGCAGGTCATGGATGTCCTCAGGTCGATCTGCCAGCCGAGTCCTGCCTGGGTCGCGACATTGGTCGTCCTGATCATTGATGGCGGCTGGATCGTCCTCGGCGGATGGACAGTTCCGCCCTCGAGCGTCGCCACCACGGGTGGCGCCTTCGCGGCATTTCTAACTCCGCTCTGTTTTGATCGGTATCGGGACGATGTCCGAATCTCTGGCACCTTGCGCGTCGGCGCATTGCTAATTCTGTTCACGGGCGCGACTGCGATCCTCAGCTATCTCGTTGTCAGCACCAACGCGAATTTGGTGGATGCACGGCTGGCCGCGTGGGACCGCTCGATTGGCTTCGACTGGCTCACTGTCCTCCAGTGGATGCAGGCGCATCCGTCCATTCACGCCAGCCTCGGGGTCGCCTACAGCAGCGGCTTGCCACAGATGGCGTTCGTGGTCGTATTTCTCGGCTTCACTGCGCGCTCTGCGCAACTCAATGAGTTCATGTGCTTGTACTTTGCCGCCGTATTGGTGGTCGTCGCGCTTTCGTGGCCCTTTCCCGCAGCGGGTCCATGGGCACACTATTCGTTGTCGGCAATGCTCGATGCGTCCTCCATGTCGCACTTTCATCTCCTGCGTGATGGCAGCCTGCGCACACTCGATCTGAAGGAGATGCAAGGTCTCATCTCGATCCCGTCCTTGCACACTGCGCTTGCAATGATTCTGGTGTACGCAATGCGCGGCACCAGACTCTTCTCGGGGTTCGTTCTCTTGAACGGTTTGATGATCCTCGCCACCCCGATCGAAGGGGGCCACTACCTCGTTGACGTGCTGGCTGGCGCCGTCCTCGCCCTAACTCTCATCGCGTTCAGCCGGTTTTGGGTGGCAGGTGCGTTCAGGAGATCTCGACCATGAGCTCGTCGTCGGCCGTTGCCACGCCACAAGCGCGCGCTGAAACGGCGCCGACGAGGCGGATTCAAGTTCTCTGCGTGTTGTTTTTTCTGTCCGGCTTTCCGGCACTGATCTACCAGCTCGTTTGGCAGCGGGCCTTGTTTCGCATCCTGGGCGTCAATATCGAGTCCGTCACGATCGTCGTGACCGCTTTCATGCTGGGTCTGGGTATCGGCAGCATTTTCGGCGGATGGCTCTCGCGAATACGGCATGTTCCGCTGCTGTTGCTGCTGGCTACCATCGAATTGTTGACCGGTGCATTCGGGCTCTTCTCGCTGCAGATCTTCGAGCACGTCGGCGGCGTTGTCCTCGGCTCGTCCCTGCCAGTGACCGCGCTCACCACGCTAGCGTTGGTCATCGTTCCCACCTTGCTGATGGGCGCCACCTTGCCCTTGCTAGTGGGCCACCTGGTCCGGCGCTCCGGGCACGTCGGCAGTGCCGTAGGCCTGCTGTATTACGTCAACACGTTGGGCGCCGGCGCCGCCTGTCTGTTTTGCGTTGTCGCCTTGTTTCCGTGGTGGGGCATGCAGGCGTCGGTCGTGCTGGCCGCAGCGGTCAATGCGGCTGTGGCCATGGGTGCAGTCATCGCTTTCGCCGTCGAGCGTCGGGCGGCGAGGCGACCATCAACGGTCCCCGCTCCCGCAGGGATCTCGGTCACGCAGACTCCGGCGTTGCCATTCGCTTGGGTGCTGGTCATGTCGGCGGCAGTCGGAATGATCTCCTTG
>NZ_JANMWL010000063.1:0-30652 GCF_031393925.1 Methylibium sp.
CACGAGCAGCACGTCGGCAATGCCCATGGCGCCGCCGTCGCGGCGCAGCACGAAGCGAAACAGCAGGAACAGGAACCAATAAATCGCCGTGCCCCGCACGGTGCGCAAGACTTCGCGCCTGAGGCTCCCCTTGCCGCAAGCGCTGCGGCAAGAGCATGCAAACGACGGCCACAACGCGGGCACGTGCGTTGCTGCAGTGCAGCCATGCGTTGCGCTCGCAGCGCGCCTCAAATCCACCCAGGAGCGACGAATAAACCAGGACCGCGATCAGCCCAAGGATCCACCACCCCAGCACCCGCGCGGCCAAAGCAAACCCTCCGGTGGCGCGGACGACGACAGCGCAGGCTCCAGCAACCCGCGCTCCACCGAGCAGATCCCGGGCGCGGATACCGCCGAGCGCGATCTCGATGACGAGTCGTCTACCACCCGGCGTGACAAGTCCATGACCGGCGGCCTCAGCCGCCCGGCCGGCGGCTCGCCGAACACGCCGCGTTGAGCGGCCGCGTCAGGCTTCCTTGCGCAGCACGCTGATCTCGCCACCGCTTTCCATCAGGGCCAGCTTCACCTGGTCGAAGCGCTCCAAGCCATGCTCGCGCAGCTTGGACTGCAGCTCCTCGACCGTGACGAGTTCGCGGCGCATGTTGGAGCGCATCAACCGGCCATTGCGCACCAGCGCCAGCGGCGCGGGCTCGACGAAACGCCGCACCGCGGGGAAGCGAAATGAAGCCCAGTCGAGCAGGTGGTTCCAGCCGGCAATGGTGCTCACCAGGATGACGCCGTCGGTGATCGTCTGGTAGGTGCCGGCCATGGCGTTTTGCGACGCATCGGCGATCAGCACCACGAGCAGCACGTCGGCAATGCCCATGGCGCCGCCGTCGCGGCGCAGCACGAAGCGAAACAGCAGGAACAGGAACCAATAAATCGCCGTGCCCCGCACCACCAGCTCGAGCGGGTCCAGACCCAGGGCAAACAGGGCGACGAGCTCGTTCACATGCCGGGCGGCCGCGTGGACACGAGCAGCGCGGTGTCATAGCCGCGCAGGCGCGCCTCGTCGAGCAGGCGCTGCAGGTCGGCGGTGGCGAGCGCGGGCGTGCGCGAGAGCAACCACAGATGCCGCCGGTCGGGCGTACCCACCAGGGCACATCGGTAGTCGGCGTCAACGTGCAGCACCCAATAGTCGGCCCACACCATCGGCAGCCAGCGCAGCCATGCCGGCGCGAAGCACAGCTCGAGCCGGGCGCCATCCGTCGGGTCGGCGGCGACGGCCACGCCTTCGGCGATGTCTTCGCTGCCGTCGTCGCGAAGGCAGCGGTTCTGCACGCGCAGCTTGGTGCCCTCGCGCGAATAAGTGGCGCTCACGTCGCCGGCACAGTGGTCTTCGGCGGCCAGCGGCATGCGGGCTATTTCATGCCAGTGGCCGAGGTAGCGGTCGAGATCGAAGCCGGTCGCGGTGCGCGGCGCGTCGCGCTCGCTGGCGCACGCACCGCCACGACCGGCGATGGCCGCCGGCAGGCCCAAGCCGAGCAACAGCGCCGCCATGCTGCGCGGCACGCGCGAGCGCAGGCGCAGCGGCACGAACGGCCACACGAAGGGGAGCACACGCGCCCATGGCACACGCGCCAAAGCCCGACGTGCGCGGACCAGGGGGGCGAGCACACCAGCGCCCAGCCGTGCGGTGCGCCTCGAGCCCTCGCCACGCGCCAACAGCACGGCGAGCAAAGCGCCGGCGGCGAGTGCGGCACCGCCGATGGCCAGCGCGCGAGAGGCACGTTGGCGCACGCCAACGCGGAGGTCGCGCACCTGGCTGCGCAGGCGGGTGTCGCGCGTGACGACGGCCGATTCGGCCCGGCTGATCGCGGTGTCGAGCGCGCTCAGGCTGCGGGGCACGGTGTTAGCCATGAGCGGCCGTGACGGAGGTGGCCGAGGCCTCGGAAGACCGCGCGGTGGCGGTAGCGCTGACGCCTGCGAACGCACCGTTCTGCCCGACGGATGCCGGCGCAGCCGCAAGCGAGGCCGCGCCCGCTGACGACGACGGCGCCGGTTCGCGCGCGAGCGTCAGGTGTCTGAGCGTGGCCGGCAAACCCAGCAGGGGTGCGAGTTGTTTGACGCGCAGCAGCGTCCAGGCCGCGGCGCCGCCATTGACGAGCAGCACGCCACCGAATACCCAGGCCCAATGCACGCCGTTTTGCATAAGGCCGACGATCACGCCGGCCCACAGCGCGAGCCAGGCCGTTGCCAGCAGGATCGCAGCGCCCAAGGTGAGCGCGACGATGTGCGCCGTCGCGATGCCGGCGCGCTTGATCTCGAGCGAGAGCAGGTGGACGCGGTCGCTTACCAGCCCAGGCAGCTCGTGCAGCAAGTCGCCCAACACCTGCCACGGCGGTGCCGTGGTGGTGCCGCTGGCCGGAGGCTGCACGACCGCCATGCTCAACGTGCGAGTCGGGCGACCAGCATGCCGAACACCACCGCAGCGCCGAGCGCAGCCAGCGGATGGTCGCGCACCGTGGTGCGGGCGCTGGTCATCCACTCTTCCTGCAGCGCATTCAACTGGCCAGCATGCGTGTGCATTGCGTCTAGCGCGGGTGCGGCCTTCTCGGCCAGGCGATCGACAACGTCATGCGCGCCCTTGACGACGCGGTTGACGGTCGACTCGGCGCTGGCGCCGACGCTGCCGTCGAGATCGGTGCCCGTCATGCCGCTGCGCAAGCCGGCCGAGGGGAGATCGTTCGGGGTGGAGGAAGTGGGAAATGGGTTGTCGTAGGTGGCCATGGTCGTCTCTGTGAGGTTCGGTAAAGCTTGCTGCAAGCCGCAGGCGCCCGTGAAGGCGCGCCTGCGTTCCGGCGACTTAGCGTGCGCTACCCCGCCTAACGAGGTTCACGATCGCCAGCAGGATGACGGCGCCGACCAGCGACACCAACAAGGCGCCGAAGCTGAACGAGCCCGAGTTGATGCTGGGGGTGCCGAGCAACGGCGAAATGAACCAGCCCGCGAGTGCCGCGCCGACAATGCCGACGACGACGTTCAGAAAAATGCCTTGCTGTCCGTCGGTACGCATGATCATGCTGGCGACCCAGCCGATGACACCGCCGACTACCAACCAGATGATCAGGTTCATCATGTTTCGCTCCTGTCCGAAGACGTAGTTAAAGGGTTTTGCGTCCGGTGCCGGAACAGGCGCCCCGCACAGCCACTTGGGCAATCGGTGTGCCGCGGCACCCCCGGTTTCAAGGTCACCGCCTGGCAGGCCGCAATAACGCAGTGCGCGCGATATCCTTACCGACCCGGAACGGGACCCGCGTTGTCGCATCACCCTCCCCGCTACCGCCACAGCGCCCGATTCATTCGCAAGGAAGATCGCTCATGTCCCACGCGCTGATCGTCGAAGACGACGTCGACGCCGCCCAGATGATGGCCGCGCTGATCGCCACCGAGGACTTCACCGTCGCCACGGCCGGCACCCTGCGCGACGCACGCCGCCAGATTGCGCTGCAACAACCCGACCTCGTGCTACTCGACCTGCAACTGCCCGACGGCAGCGGCATGGAGCTGTTTGAAGACCCGGAGCTGATCGCGCATTCCGAGGTGGTGCTGATCACCGGCCACGCGAGCCTGGAGACCTCGATCCAGGCGCTGCGCCTGGGTGCGGCCGACTACCTTATCAAGCCGGTCAACATCAAGCAGCTGCAGGGCATTTTGTCGCGCGTGATGAAGCCCTCGACGCTCAAGGCCGAGCTGGTGCACCTCAATGCCGAATGGCAAAAGACCGGGCACTTCGGCCACCTGTGGGGCCGCTCGCCGCCGATGCAGCGCATCTACGAACAGATCTCGCGCGTGGCCGGCACGGCGGTATCGGTGTTCGTCACCGGCGAGAGCGGCACCGGCAAGGAAGTGGTGGCGCGCACCGTGCATGACCTCTCGCGTCGGCGCAAGCAGCCATTCCTGGCGGTGAACTGCGGCGCGATCTCGCCCAACCTGATCGAAAGCGAGGTTTTCGGCCACGAAAAAGGCAGCTTCACCGGCGCCGACCGGCAGCACCAGGGCTTCTTCGAACGTGCCCACGGCGGCACGCTGTTCCTCGACGAAATCACCGAGATGCCGCTTGACCTGCAGGTCAAGCTGCTGCGCGTGCTGGAGACGGGCCTGTTCATGCGCGTGGGCTCCACCCACACGCAAGAGGCCGACGTGCGCATCATCGCCGCCACCAACCGCCCGCCCGACAACGCGGTGGCCGATGGCCGGTTGCGCGAAGACCTGCTCTACCGCTTGAACGTGTTCCCGATCCACCTGCCGCCGCTGCGCGAACGCACCGAGGACATTGCGCTGCTGGCCGAACACTTCCTGGCCGGCGTGTGCCAGAAGGAAGGGCAGAGCAAGCGCTTCTCGCCCGCCGCGTTGGCGCGCCTGGCAAGCTACCGCTGGCCGGGCAACGTGCGCGAGTTGCGCAACGTGGTGCAGCGCTCCTTCGTCATGGCCGCTGAGAGCGTGATCACCGACGAATGGTTGCCGAGCGACGCACCCGGCACGGCGGCAGCTGCGTTGTCGGCGGCGTCGGCGTCGACGGCTGCGACCGCAGCGCCGACGGCGGCGGCGGTCGACAGCGGCAGGTCGATCACCATCCGCCTGGGCAGCTCGATGGCCGACGCCGAGCGCCAACTCATCCTCGCTACGCTGGCCCACTACAGCAACCACAAGGAACGCACCGCCGCAGTCCTGGGCGTGAGTCTGAAGACGCTCTACAACCGTCTGAAGGAGTACTCCAGCGACAAGGTGGGAAGCGAGTCGAGCGGAGTGGAGTGAAGGCGCAGTGGCGGGAGCAAGACCTGCCACTCGTTCCTTCGGGCCTGCCTTTCTTCTCTCTTCAGAGGGAGAGAAACAACCCTCAAGCAGCCGGCGCTTCCGTTGTCTGCGTCTCGCGCGCCTCGTCGAGCAGGGCCAGCTCCGACACCGTCGGCAGGCTCGGGTTCCAGCAGGTGAGTTGGTTGCGGCCGTTGTGCTTCGATGCGTACATGGCGGTGTCGGCGCGCTGCAGCAGGCTGCCCGCGGGGCCGTGCTCGATGTCGGCCACGCCGATCGACACGGTGATCGCCGGCAGCACCACGCCGTCGTAGCTGAGCGCCAGGTCGGCGATGCGCTCGCGCAGGCCGTCCAGGCGGGCGCAGGTTTCCTCGAGGTGTGCGCGCGGCAGCAGCACCGCGAGTTCCTCGCCGCCGATGCGCGCGGCCACGTCGTAGGAGCGCACGAAGGCCTGCAACTGGCGGCCCACGGCGCGGATCACCTCGTCGCCGGCTTCATGGCCGTAGGCGTCGTTGAAGGACTTGAAGTGGTCGATGTCGAACAGCGCCAGCACGACGTTGTCGCCGCCACGCGCCGCGCGCCGTAGTTCCTGTTGCAAGACCTCGTCGAAATGGCGCCGGTTGAACAGGCCCGTCATCCAGTCGCGCACCGCCTGCTCGCGCAGCGACACCCGCAGGTTCAGGTTGGCCAGCGACAAGCGCAGGGTATGGGCCAGCGTTTCGGCGCCCCAGATGGCCTGGCGCAGCGCGTCGTCGGGGAGCGGTTCGCGGATGGCGAGCTGCAAGGCGCCAGCGGGCTCCTTGCCCAGCGACAGCGGCGCGCACAGCGTGTGGGTCACACCCTCGGGCAAGACGTTGCCGCCACCGAGGTGCCCGCACACTGGGGCGAGCGAGCGGCCTTCGGCGTCGGCGCTGGCGTGGTGCAGGCGGCCCAGGCGCAAGGCCCAGCAATCGGCGCCGCCGAGTCGGGAGGAGGCCACCGGCCCGGCCTCGCCCCAGCGAGCGGTCAAGGCGAGCAGCCCGTCAGCGCCAATGAAGGCGAGCGCGCCGCTCCAGCCGGGAAACAGCGCCGGTCCGGCGCGCGCAATCAGCTCGCGGCCGGCCGCCACGCTCTCGCAGAGTTGCAGCTGCTCGGCCATCTCTTGCAGCACTTCGAGAAAGCGCTGCGTCGAGCTCATCTTCACGACCAGGCGCTCGAGATCGTCGCCGTGGGTGTCGGCCTGCGTGTCTGCTTGCTTAAGCCGCTCGATGTCGACCAGGTAACCGCGCAGCAGGCCGCGCTCGCTTTCGTCGGCGGCATGGCGATCGACCAGCGCATGCAGCACCACCCGGCGCCAGCCGCCCGCGGCATCGGCCAGGCGCAGCTCGCAGTGAAGCGGCCGACCGGGCGCTGCCGCGGCCCGCGCCGCGGCAGCGCCGAACGCGGGCAGGTCTTCGCCGTGGACCCAGTCGGCCAGCGCCTGCCCTGCAGCGGCCAGCGGCGCATCGTCGCCGCCCGCGTCGTCGTGGTCGGCCGAGGGCGGCACCGGCAGGGGCAGGGCACAGGAGCCGTGGCGCAGACGCTGCGGCGCCGCCGCCTCGAAGGCAATGCGGCGCACCGGCCCGGCGCCGAACAGCGCACCGTCGAGATCAGCGGCCTGCTGCACACGCTTGTGCTCATCGATGTCGACCTGTGTGCCGACGAGGCGGCGCGGTCGACCCTCGGCGTCGTGCTCGACACCCTCGGCTTGAACGCGCACCCAATGCCAGGTACGCCGCGCGGTCTTCATGCGCAGCTCGCAGACCAGCGGATGACGCCCGCTGGCGAGGTGCTCCTCGATGCGGCGCTGCAGCTGCGGCAGATCGTCGGGATGGCACCGCTGCATCCAGGTGTCGCGGTGCGCCTCGAGCTGCGCCGCGTCGTAGCCGAGCATCGCCGCCCAGGCGCCGCCGTAGCGCACGCTGCCGCTCACCAAGTCCCAGTCGAACGAGCCGACGTTGGCGCCGGCCAGCAGCATCTGCGCGCACTGCTCGTCTTCGTTGGCGCGCAGCGCGTTCTCGCGCAACAACCGGGCGCTGTCACCGGCCAGCAGGCGCTGGCGATGTTCCACGCGCGCCAGGCGCAGCTCGCGCCGACGCGCATGGCGCGCGCTGCTCCAGCGGTGCGCCAGCAACAGCAGCGCCAGCGCCGCCAGGGTCAAGGCCACGCCGACAGCCTGGGCGACCTCGCCCAGCGGCGCGTTCGGCGCCAGGCCCATCGCGCCCGGTTGCAGCGGCGGCCAGCTGCCCACTGCCTGCAGCGCCAGGAATGCCGCGAACAGCAGCGCCGCCGACACCGCGTTGGGCAACGCGCGGCCGCGCTGGTGCGGCAGCAGCGCGACGGCGGCAAAGGCCAGCGGCAACGCGGCCGCGGCGGCCAACCAGCTCGGCGCCAGATCGGCGCCGACGGTCAATCGCTCCAGATTGACGGCCAGCGGCAGCGCCAGCGCGGCGCCGAGCAAGAGCAGCGCAGCGCCGACGCGACCGGCAATATCGCCGCGTCGATGCAAGCGCAGCGCAAGCAGCAAGGCGACGAACAGCGCCGCGCCGCCAAGCAGCAGGCGCAGCGACTGCGGCGCCGCCAACTGCAGCGGCACGCCTTTGCCCACCGCCTGCCAGGCGGCGATGGCCCACGCGATAGACAGCGCACCGGCAATGTCCCAGCGCGACGCATCGGCGCTAGCGCCCTCGCCCCGGCGCGGCGCTTGCTGTGCCACGATGGCGAAACTTGCGGCAGCCAGTGCCGCCAGGCTCATCGAGAGACCGAACAGCCATGGGTTGTAGAAACCGAACAAGGCGCTCCCCCGCAGATGTTGTTGCCAGCGAAGGCAATCGGCATACCCGAGGCGACCTCAGCATGGAACAAGCGCACACAAGCCCGGTCTGGCGCACCGAAACGGACAGCATGGGCCGCGTGAACGTGCCGCTGCATGCGCTGCACGGCGCGCAGACGCAGCGCGCGCTCGACAACTTTCGCATCGGCGGCGAGGCCATGCCCGAGCGGCTGATTCGCGCGCTGCTCTTGATCAAGGCCGCCGCCGCCGCCGCCAACGTACAGCTCGGTGCGCTGCCCGCCGCGGTGGGCACGGCCATCGGCGCGGCCTGCCACGAGCTGTTGACAGCGCCCGGACTGATGTCGCACTTTCCCGTCGACGTGTTCCAGACTGGCTCGGGCACCAGCACCAACATGAACGCCAACGAGGTGCTGGCCACGCTGGCGGCGCGCCGACTCGGCGAGGCGGTCAGCGCCAACGACCATGTCAATGCCAGCCAGAGCAGCAACGACGTGCTGCCCTCGGCCATTCACGTGAGCGCCGCGCTGACGCTCGAGCGCGAACTGTTGCCCGCGCTGGCACACCTGGCGAGCGTGACGCGGGACAAGGCCACCGGCCTGCGCGGCGAGGTGAAGACCGGCCGCACGCACTTGATGGATGCCATGCCGGTGCGGCTGGACCAGGTGGCGGGAGGCTGGGCCGCGCAGGTCGAGCAGGCCGCCGCGCGGCTGGTGGCGCTGCAGCCGGCGCTGCAGCGCCTTGCCCAGGGCGGCACGGCAGTGGGCACCGGTGTCAATGCGCCCGAGGGTTTCGCGGCGCACTTTCATGCCGAGCTGAGCGCGGCGACCGGCCTGGCCTTCGCGCCGGCCGAGGATTACTTCGCGGCGATGGGCGCGCAGGACACCGCGGTCGCCCTCTCGGGCGCACTCCGCGGCTGCGCGGTGGCGCTGCTGAAGATCGCCAACGACCTGCGTTGGATGAATTCGGGGCCGCTCGCCGGGCTTGGCGAGATCGAGCTGCCGGCGCTGCAACCGGGCTCGTCGATCATGCCGGGCAAGGTCAACCCGGTGATCCCGGAGGCGGTGGCGATGGCCGCGGTGCAAGTGGTCGGCAACGACGCGGCCATCGCGATGGCGGGCGCCTCGGGCAACTTCGAGCTCAACGTGATGCTGCCGCTCATCGCACGCAACCTGCTTCACAGCCTGGTGCTGCTGGCCAATGCCAGCCGTGCCCTGGCCGACCAGGCGATGGCCGGCTTGACTGTCAACTCCGCGCGGGTGGCGGAGATGCTCTCGCGCAACCCGGTGCTGGCGACCGCGCTCAACCCGCTGATCGGTTATGCCCGCTCGGCCGAGATCGCCAAGCGCGCGTACCGTGAAGGGCGGCCGATTCTCGACGTGGCCGATGAGATGACGGACCTGGGCCGCGAGCGCCTTGCAACGCTGCTGGATCCGCTGCGGCTCACCGGCGCTGCGCGTTGACTGGCTGTCCGCCTAGAAACTGATTGCATCCGCCGCGCGCGCACGGCGGTACGCGAACGCACTTGTCATGCGTCGCAACAACCGTCGCGCACCAGCTGTTCGCGGCGCACGCCGTCAGGGCCGCCTAGCCTCGGGCCCCGCGCCGGCGGGCTCGTCCGTCGGGCTGCCGGTCGATTCACCCTTGGATCGCGATTTGCCGGCCTGTTCAGCCCGCGCCAGTTCTGCCGCCTCGGCCGCGTTGGCCGGTGCGGCATCGCGCGCTGCCTGTTCGACCTTGCCGGACTTCACGAAATCCCTCGTGGCCTCGTCATAGTTTCGTGCGGCGTCGTAATCGCCCTCGCCCTGAACTTTGTTGTCATCGACTTTTACCTGCTTCATGAGGATCTCCATCAAAAAGGGGTTGCAACGCTTTCGGGCGGCCGCAAGCCGCATACCCGATCGGGCGCGATCAGGCGATCACGCAATCACGGGCGAAACGCGACAAGTGCCTCGGGCACGACGCTTGCCGTTCATGGGTACGAAAACTTCCCTTGAGTGTCGAGATGGCAAACAGGCAAAACATTGGCAATCGAACGCCGGCGGCGGCGCTGTTGACTGCAGTGCTGGTGCTCGGCGGTTGCGCGAGCAGCCCGCTGCCGGCCGACCCGGCGCGTTCAGCGCGGAGCGTCGAATACGGTACGGTGCGCACGGTCGAAGTGGTCGAAGGCCGTCGGGACGGCATCGGTGCCGGCACCGTGATAGGCGGCGTGGTGGGCGGCGTGCTCGGCAACCAGGTCGGCAGCGGCGACGGGCGCAAGGCAGCCACGGTTGCGGGCGCGATCGGCGGCGCGGTGGTCGGGCATCAGATCGAAAAAGGCCGAAATGCCGGCGACACCGTGCAATACACAGTGAGCATGGACAACGGCGGCCAGCGCAGTTTTACCTATCCGACCGACCAAGGCGTGCGGGTGGGGCAGCGTGTGCGCATCGTCGATGGCCTGTTGCAGCCGTGGTGAGTCGATTGACAGCCTCGTTCTCGCTCGCGGTGTGAGCCAGCGCTTGACCGCATCGACAGCCCTTCGGCGGCCCGCGCTGCTTTGCCTGCAGGCGCTGCTCGAGTCGGCATGCATAGGCGAGCCCCAATCTGCCGGCGCTGGCAGACCGGTCCCGCGTTCGCGCGCAGGCCGGGCCGGGTCAGGCTTTACCGACCCCACGAAGTGCACATTGCGAAGCGCTGGCTGCGGCGCCGGCACAAGCCGTTGACTCGGCGGCGGCGGGCGCCGACACGCGGACCGGAGAAGCGCGCTGAGCCCCGGCGCGCGAAGGCGGTTGACCAAACTGACGCCAAGCGGCACGCGTGTCACCGAGGAGCCTAGTACGACACTCCAGACATGACAACGGCTTCCGAGGAGGCCGTTGTCATGTCTGGAGGCGCGGGCCAGAGTCGAACTGGCCTGGACGGATTTGCAATCCGCTGCATAACCGCTTTGCTACCGCGCCGTTATTGCTGGAGTGGGTACCCCACCACCGATACGAAAAAGGGAAGCCGTTGCTTCCCTTTGAAGTGGAGCGGGAGACGAGACTCGAACTCGCGACCTCAACCTTGGCAAGGTTGCGCTCTACCAACTGAGCTACTCCCGCGTATTGGCTTGAAGCGTCTTCTTCTGAAGACGCTTCAAACAGCCCCAACAGCCGCAGCCGTTGCAAGCCGAGCAGTATAGACGAAGGCGCTGCGTCGAGACAATGCCGGCGCCCAGCGTGGCACCGCTCGGCCCGGTGCCGGGACGCTGCCCTGCATTCAGTGCTTCAGAACCTCCCCGACGACCGGTGCGGCAGTCGTTTCGGGCTTCGGTGCATCGGCCTTGACCTCGTCCTCGGGGATCGGTTGCGGCATCGACGTGAGCGCGATCTCGAGCACCTTGTCGATCCACTTGACCGGCACGATCTCGAGATGGTTCTTTACGTTCTCGGGAATTTCTTGCAGGTCCTTGACGTTCTCTTCGGGGATCAACACCGTCTTGATGCCGCCGCGGTGCGCCGCGAGCAGCTTTTCCTTCAAGCCGCCGATGGCCGTGACTTCGCCGCGCAGCGTGATCTCGCCGGTCATGGCCACGTCGTGTCGCACCGGGATGCCGGTGAGCGCCGAGACGAAGGCGGTCGTCATCGCCGCACCGGCGCTCGGGCCGTCCTTGGGTGTGGCGCCATCGGGAACGTGGATGTGGATGTCGCGCTTTTCGAACATCTCGTCCTTGATGCCCAGGCGCCGCGAGCGCGAACGCACCACCGAGCGAGCCGCCTCGACCGACTCTTTCATCACATCGCCGAGCGAGCCGGTGCGGATGATGTTGCCCTTGCCCGGCATCACCGCCGCCTCGATGGTGAGCAGGTCGCCGCCGACTTCGGTCCAGGCCAGACCCACCACCTGCCCGACCTGGTCCTGCTTTTCAGCCCGACCGTAGTCGAACTTGCGCACGCCAAGAAAATCGTTGAGGTTGTCTTCGACGACCACCATCTGGCCCTCGAATTTCTTCATCGACAGGCCCTTGACGACCTTGCGGCAGATCTTGGAGATCTCGCGCTCGAGCGAGCGCACGCCGGCTTCGCGCGTGTAATAACGAATGATGCCGCGCAACGCACTTTCGGTGATGTCGAGTTCCTCGTCTTTTACGCCGTTGTTCTTGCGCTGCTTGGGCAGCAAGTACTTCTGCGCGATGTTGAGTTTTTCCTCTTCGGTGTAGCCGGCCAGGCGGATCACTTCCATCCGGTCTAGCAGCGCCGGCGGGATGTTCATCGAGTTCGAGGTAGCGATGAACATCACATCGGACAGGTCGAAGTCGACCTCGATGTAGTGGTCACCGAAGGTGTGGTTCTGCTCCGGGTCGAGCACCTCGAGCAGCGCCGACGACGGGTCGCCGCGGAAGTCCATGCCGAGCTTGTCGATCTCGTCGAGAAGGAACAGCGGGTTTCTCGTGCCCACCTTGGCCAGGCTCTGCAAGACCTTGCCCGGCATCGAGCCGATGTAGGTGCGCCGGTGGCCGCGGATCTCGGCTTCGTCGCGCACCCCACCCAGGGCCATGCGCACGAACTTGCGACCGGTGGCGCGCGCCACGCTCTGGCCGAGCGAGGTCTTGCCTACGCCCGGCGGGCCGACCAGGCACAGGATCGGCGCCTTGACCTTGTCGACGCGCGCCTGCACCGCGAGGTACTCGAGGATGCGGTCCTTGACCTTGTCGAGGCCGTAGTGGTCTTCGTTGAGCACGTCCTCGGCATTGACAAGGTCGTGCTTGATCTTGGTCTTCTTGCTCCAGGGCAGGCTGATGAGCGTGTCGACATAGTTGCGCACCACCGTGGCTTCGGCCGACATCGGTGACATGAGCTTGAGCTTCTTCAACTCGCCGTCGGCCTTCTTGCGTGCCTCCTTGGGCATCTTGGCGGCGACGATCTTCTTCTCGAGTTCTTCGAGGTCGGCGCCCTCTTCGCCTTCGCCCAACTCTTTCTGGATCGCCTTGACCTGCTCGTTCAAGTAGTACTCGCGCTGGCTCTTCTCCATCTGGCGCTTGACGCGGCCACGGATGCGCTTTTCGACCTGCAGGATGTCGACCTCGTGTTCGAGCTGCTCGAGCAGCTTCTCGAGCCGCGCGGTGACCGAGTCGAGGTCGAGGATCTGCTGCTTGTTCTCGAGCTTGAGCGGCAGGTGCGCGGCGATGGTGTCGGCCAAGCGGCCGGCGTCGTCGATGCCGGCGATGGAGGTCAGGATCTCCGGCGGGATCTTCTTGTTGAGCTTGACGTACTGGTCGAACTGCTGCGTCACGGCGCGGCGCAGCGCCTCGACCTCCGGGCTCTGGCCCTGCTCGGGCGGCAGCGGCGTGACCTCGGCAACGAAGTGCTCGCCGTTGTCGTCGATGCGCACGGTAGTCGCGCGCTGCATGCCTTCGACCAAGACCTTTACCGTGCCGTCGGGCAGCTTCAACATCTGCAGGATGCTCGAGACGCAACCGATGTCGAACATATCGTCGGCCTTGGGCTCGTCCTTGCCGGCCGCTTTCTGCGCCACCAGCATGATCTGGCGGCCGTTTTCCATCGCCGCCTCGAGGGCTTTGATCGACTTGGGCCGACCGACGAACAGCGGGATCACCATGTGGGGGAACACCACCACGTCACGCAGCGGCAGCAGCGGCAGTGTGATCGGGTCGGCAGGAAGAACGGGATGTCCGGACATGATGGGAGCCTCTCTTTCAGAGCCCCAGATGGAGCCCGAGCGGGGGTTTGCAAGAAGGGGCCGGCAAGCGCGCCCGGCCACGGTCAGGACAGGAAGCTGGCGGGTGGTGTTTTCAGGCGCTGGCCTTTTGCTCGCGGTAGACAAGCAGCGGCTTGACGTTCTCGTCGATGGTGTGTTCGTCGAGCACCACCTTCTGCACGCCGTCGAGCGTGGGCAACTCGAACATCGTGTCCATGAGCGACTGCTCCATGATCGAGCGCAGGCCGCGCGCGCCGGTCTTGCGGGCCAGCGCCTTCTTGGCAATGGCCACCAGCGCGGAGGGCCGAATCTCGAGGTCGACGCCGTCCATCGCGAACAGCCGCTGGTACTGTTTGACCAGCGCGTTCTTGGGTTCGGTGAGGATCTGCACCATCGCGTCTTCGCTCAGCTCGCCCAGCGTGGCGACCACCGGCAGGCGGCCGACCAGTTCGGGAATCAGGCCGAACTTGATCAGGTCTTCGGGCTCGACCTCGCGGAACACCTCGCTGACCTTGCGTTCGCTCTTGCTCTTCACATTGGCGCCGAAGCCAATGCCTGACTTCTCGGAGCGGTTCTGGATTACCTTCTCGAGCCCGTCGAAAGCGCCGCCGCAGATGAACAGGATGTTGGTCGTGTCGATCTGAAGAAAGTCCTGGTTCGGGTGCTTGCGCCCGCCTTGCGGCGGCACGCTGGCCATCGTGCCTTCGACCAGCTTGAGCAGCGCCTGCTGCACGCCTTCACCCGACACGTCGCGCGTGATGGAGGGGTTGTCGGCCTTGCGAGATATCTTGTCGATCTCGTCGATGTAGACGATGCCGCGCTGCGCCCGCTCGACTTCGTAATTGCAGTTCTGCAGCAGCTTCTGGATGATGTTTTCGACGTCCTCGCCGACGTAGCCGGCTTCGGTGAGCGTCGTCGCGTCGGCAATCACGAACGGCACGTTGAGCACGCGCGCCAGCGTCTGTGCCAGGAGCGTCTTGCCCGAGCCAGTCGGTCCGATCAGCAGGATGTTGCTCTTGGAGAGCTCGACCTCTTCTTTCTTGCCCGCCCCGGCCATGTGCTTGAGCCGTTTGTAATGGTTGTAGACGGCCACTGCGAGCGTTCGCTTGGCCGGTTCCTGGCCGATCACGTACTGGTCCAGACTCGCCTTGATCTCGCCGGGCACGGGCAGGTCGCTCTTGGTGACCTTTGCGTCGCTGCCTTCGGCCGGTACTTCATCGCGGATGATGTCGTTGCACAGCTCGATGCACTCGTCGCAGATGAACACCGAGGGGCCAGCGATGAGTTTCTTGACCTCATGCTGGCTCTTGCCGCAGAAAGAGCAATACAGCACTTTTTCGCTGGAGGAGCCTTTTTTCTCGGGCATGGGAAGGGGCCGTCAGGGGGTACTGACGGCCATCATAAGTCAAACAAAAGGGGGGTCTTTCCAGTGGAAAAGACCCTTGGTCCGCCACGTCGGCGTGGCCGCGAAGCGACCGGACGAATGCCGAGCGCGAAGCGGCCGAACGAGGCTCAGGCGCGCTTGTCGAGCACCTTGTCGATCAGGCCGTAGTCCATGGCTTCGGGCGAGGACATGAAGTAATCGCGCTCGGAGTCGAGCTTGATCTTCTCGAGCGGCTGTCCGGTGCGTTCGGCGAGCAGTTTGTTCAGGCTTTCGCGCAGCTTCAAGATTTCGCGTGCCTGGATCTCGATGTCGGTGGCCTGGCCCTGGGCGCCGCCCGAGGGCTGGTGAATCATGATGCGTGAGTTGGGCAACGCAAAGCGCTTGCCTTTCGCGCCGGCCGCCAGCAAGAAAGCGCCCATGCTCGCGGCCATGCCCATGCACAGCGTTGACACGTCGGGCTTGATGAATTGCATGGTGTCGAACACCGACAGGCCCGCACTCACCGAGCCGCCCGGTGAATTGATGTAGAGCGAGATGTCCTTGTCGGGGTTCTCGCTTTCCAGGAACAGCAGCTGTGCCACCACCAGATTGGCGGTCTGGTCGTTGACCGGGCCGACCAGAAAAATCACCCGCTCGCGCAGCAAGCGCGAGTAGATGTCGTAGGCGCGCTCGCCGCGGCCCGACTGTTCGATCACGATGGGCACCATGCCCAGGTTCTGAGTTTCAAGCGCGCTCATGGCACTCCTTGGATGACGACTCGCCCATAGATGCGGATCGATTATGTGGCGTCAAGAGCAGGCGGACGGAGACCCGCGGCGGCACGGCCGGAAAGTGTGACGAACGAGGTTGCCTCAGACCATGAGTTCGTCGAAAGCCAGCGACTTGTCGCTCACCTTGGCCTTGCCGAGCACGAAGTCGGTGACGTTGTTTTCGATCACCACCGCCTCGACTTCCGCCATTCGCTGCTGGTCACCGAAGTACCAACGCTTGACCTCTTCGGGCTTCTCGTAACTTTGCGCCATCTCCTCGATGTGCGCAGTGATCTGCTCGGCCTTGGCCTGCAGTTGGTTGGAGCGCACCAACTCGGCCACCACCAGGCCCAGGCGTACGCGCTTCTCGGCCTGCGCCTGGAACAGCTCGGCCGGGATCGGCGCCTTGTCGGCGTCCTTGATGCCGCGCTGCTTCAGCTCGGCGCGCGCATTGGCGACCAGGCGGTCGATTTCGTTTTGCACCAACGCCTTGGGCAAGTCCAACTCGGCCGTCGCCACCAGCGCGTCCATCACCGCCGCCTTGTTGCGCGCGATGACTCGGAACTTCACTTCTCGCTCGAGGTTCTTCTTGATGTCGGCGCGAAGACCTTCCACGGTGGCGTCATTGATCCCGAGCGACTTGGCGAAGGCCTCGTTGACCTCGGGCAAATGCTGCGCCTCGACCTTCTTCAGGGTCACCATGAAGTCGGCTTCCTTGCCCGCCACGTCCTTGCCTTGGTAGTCCTCTGGAAACTGCAGCGGGAAGGTCTTGGACTCGCCGCTCTTCATGCCGCGCAGCGCCTTCTCGAAGGCCTCGAGCATGCGGCCTTCACCGAGCATGAACTGAAAGGCTTCCGCCTTGCCGCCGTCGAAGGGCACGCCGTCGATCTTGCCTTCGAAGTCGATCGTCACACGGTCCTCGTCGGCAGCGCCTTCGGCGGCCGCACGCTGCGCGAAAGTGCGGCGCTGCTTGCGCAGGATGCCGAGCGTCTTGTCGATGGCGGCCTCGGTCACCTCGGTGGAGACGCGCTCGACCTCGGCGGCAGACAGGTCGCCGAGCTTGACCTCGGGGTAGATCTCGAAGGTGGCGTCGAAGGCGATCTCGCCCTCGGGCGCGCCTTCCCTCTCGGCGATGCGCGGCATGCCGGCCACGCGCACTTGCGCCTCGTTGGCGGCCTTGTTGAAGGCTTCGCCGACTTTGTCGTTCATGACTTCGTACTGCACCGACGAGCCGTAGCGCTGGGCCACCACGCTCATCGGCACCTTGCCGGGGCGAAAGCCGTCGGCCTTGACCGTCCTGGCGAGGCGCCGCAGGCGCGATTCGATTTCGATTCGGATCGTGTCGGCCGACAGCAGGAGGGTGATGCGGCGCTCGAGCTTCTCGAGGGTTTCGACGGTGACAGCCATGATCGGTGCTCTCTCAAACGAACAGTTGTATTGCGTGTGGTGCGCGGGGCGGGACTCGAACCCGCACACCCTTGCAGGCGTCAGGACCTAAACCTGGTGCGTCTACCAATTTCGCCACCCGCGCAAGGGAACGGATCCACGAGCCCGCCGGCCCCCGGACCAGGAACGGCCGCACCACTGGCGCGGCCGACGCGATTCGGTCAGCCGGCGAGTTTAGCCGGCCGCGACGGCGCGGGCCTCGTCGCCTGGGCGCTTGACTCGAAACCAGGCCGCATACATGGCCGGCAGTGCGAGCAGCGTGAGTGCCGTGGCGACGACCAGGCCCCCCATGATGGCCACTGCCATCGGCCCCCAGAACACGCTGCGCGACAGCGGGATCATCGCCAGCACCGCGGCCGCGGCGGTCAGCACGATCGGCCTGAAGCGGCGCACGGCCGACTCGACGATCGCCGTCCAGGTGGCTACGCCCGCGGCGCGATCCTGCTCGATCTGGTCGATCAGGATCACCGAGTTGCGCATGATCATGCCGATCAGCGCGATCACGCCGAGCAGCGCGACGAAGCCGAACGGGCGGCCCAGCAGCAGCAGCGCGCCGGCCACGCCGGCAATGCCCAACGGACCGGTCAGGAACACCAGCACCGCGCGGCTCACGCTGTGCAGTTGCAGCATCAGCAAGGTGAACATGATGAACAGCATGAGCGGCGCGCCGGCTGCGATCGAACCCTGGCCCTTGTTGCTTTCTTCCACCGCGCCGGCCAGCGCGATGGTGTAGCCGGGCGGCATGCGCTGGGCCAGCGCCTGCAACTGCGGCCACACCTGCATGCTCACGGTGGCGCCCTGAAGACCCTCGGCCACGTCGCCCTGCACGGTGACGGCGTAATGGCGACCTTCGCGCCACAGCACGCCGGGCTCCCAGCCGAAGCCGACCCTGGCAATCTGGGTCAGCGGAATCGAGCGGCCTGCGTTCGTGGGCACGTAGGCGTTGCCGATGTCGGTGAGCGCGTTGCGCTCATCGGCGGGTAGGCGCAGCACGATGTCGATCAGCCGGTCGCCCTCGCGGTATTGGCCGATAGACGTTCCCGAAAGTATGGTGCGCGAAGCCTGCGCCAGGCCCGCGCTGGTGACGCCCAGAGCGCGCGCCTTGTCCTGGTCGACCTCGAGCCGCAGTGCCAAGACCTGCTCGTTCCAGTTGTCGTTGACGCCGCGCATGTCGGGGTTGGCGCGCAGGATGGCCTTGGCTTCGTCGGCCCACCGGCGAACAGTCTTCACGTCGCTGCCAGCCACGCGGAACTGCACCGGGTAAGGCACCGGCGGACCGTTGGGCAGCAGTTTGGCGCGCCCGCGCACCTCCGGGAATTCTTCGGCCAGCAGCGCCGGCAGGCGCTGGCTCAGGGCTTCGCGCGTGGACAGATCCTTGGGCACGACGATGGCCTGCGTGACGTTGGTATGCGGGAACACCTGGTCGAGCGGCAGGTAGAAGCGCGGCACGCCCGAGCCCACCCAGGAAGTGACCGAGACGATACCCGGCTCGGCGAGTAGCCGCGCCTCGAAGCGCTTGGCAAGCGCCTCGCTCGACTCGAAGGCCGAGCCCTCGGGCAGCCACAGGTCGACCAATATCTCCAGGCGGCTCGAATCGGGAAAGAACTGCTGCTGCACATTGGCCATGCCGGCGATGCCGAGCGCAAAGCTCGCCACGGTCGCGCCGATGGTGAGCCAGCGGTGCGCCACGCACCAGTCCACCAGCGCGCGAAAGCGCACGTAGAACGGCGTGTCGAACAGCTCGTGCGGTTGGCCCGGATCGGCGTGCGGCTTGACTGCGAGCAGCAGCGTGCCGAGATAAGGCACGAAATAGACCGACACCAGCCAAGAAATCAACAGCGCCGCAGTCGTGACCGCGAAGATGGCGAAGGTGTATTCACCCACCGTCGAGCGGGCGATGCCGATCGGCAGGAAGCCGGCCGCGGTGATGAGCGTGCCGGTGAGCATCGGCATGGCGGTGATCTCGTAGGCGAAGGTCGCGGCACGCGCCTTGTCGTAGCCCTCCTCGAGCTTTCTGACCATCATCTCGACGGCGATGATGGCGTCGTCGACCAGCAGGCCGAGCGCGATGATCAAGGCGCCGAGCGAAATCTTGTGCAGGCCCACGCCCCAATAGAACATAGCGACGAAGGTGATCGCGAGCACCAGCGGAATCGTGACCGCGACCACCAGCCCGGGCCGCATGTCCAGGCGCAGCGGCTTGGTGTGCAGGCCCAGGGCCACGAAGCTGACCGCGAGCACGACGACGACCGCCTCGGCAAGCACGCGCACGAACTCGCCGACCGAGCGTGACACGGCGCCCGGCTGGTCCTGGATCAGGCCGAGTTCGACGCCCACCGGCAGCTCGGCCTGGAACTGCGCCGACGCGAGACCAAGGTTCTTGCCCAGCGCGATGACGTCGCCGCCACGCACCATGGAAATGCCCAGCGCGATGACGGGCTTGCCCTGGTGGCGCACCTTCACGCTGGGCGGGTCGGCATAGGCTCGCTTGATGTCGGCCACGTCGCCCAGACGCAGTGTGCTGGCGGCCCCCGTGGTCGGGTTGATGGCACGGATGGCGAAGGCGCGCAGCTCGTCGATGGTGTTGAACTGCCCGCCGATGCGCACCTGCAGCGTCTGCCCGGCCGCCGTCAGCGTGCCGGCGCCTTCCACCGCGTTTTGCGCGGCAAGCTGTGCGAGCACCTCACTGAAATCCAGGCCGAGCTGTGCGAGGCGCTGCTGCGAAATCTCGACGAACACCTTTTCGGCCTGCACGCCGAACAGCTCGACCTTGGCCACGTCGGGCACGCTCAGCAATCGCGAGCGCAGCATCTCGGCGTGGCGACGCAGTTCCTCGTCGGTGAAACCATCGGCCGACAGCGCATAGATGGAGCCGTAGACATCGCCGAACTCGTCGTTGAAGTACGGCCCCTGCACGCCCGCCGGCAAGGTGCCGCGCATGTCACCGATCTTCTTGCGCGCCTGGTACCAGACGTTGGCAACTTCCTTGGGCGCCGACGAGTCCGCGATCTGGAAGATCGTCACCGACTCGCCCGGCTTGGTGTAGCTGCTGATCTTGTCGGCATACGGCACCTCCTGCAGCGTGCGCTCGATCTTGTCTGTGACCTGCTCGGCGATCTGCTGCGCGGTGGCGCCCGGCCAGAACACCTGCACCACCATGGCGCGAAAGGTGAACGGCGGGTCTTCGTCCTGGCCGAGTTGAAAATAGGCCGCGAAGCCCAGCACCATGAGCACCACCATCAGGTAGCGCGTGAGCGCCGGGTGCTCGAGCGCCCAGCGCGAGAGGTTGAAGTTCCTGGACGGTTCGCGCTGCACGGCCATGGCCTTGGCCCCGCTTCAGCGCGACACGGCCGCCGAGGCCGCGGGTTCGACGTAGCGCCGCACCTTCTGTCCTGCCGTCAACACATGCACGCCGGCCGCGACGACCTCCTGCCCCGGCGCCAGCCCGGCGGCGATCAACACCATGTTTCCCTCGGCGCCCGCGACCTGCACCGGCTGCGCTTTCACGGTCATGGTGACCGCATCGAGCAGCCACACCGAGGTCTCGCCGCCGACTTCGAGCAAGGCCGCGAGCGGCAGCTTGATCACGCCTTCGGACTTGGGGCCGTCGATCAGCACCGTGGCGGTCTGGCCCAGCGTGGCCGGCGCGCGGCCGACGTCGGCCTTGGCGAGAAAAGTCCGGGTGGTGGCGTCGGACGCCGCCGCGATCTCGCGCAGCGTGGCCGGCAAGGTCGCAGTTGCGCCCCACAGCCGCACGCGCAGCGCGTCGGGCCGACCTTCGAGCCCGCGCAGCAGCGCCAGCTTGTCCTCGGGCACCGAGAACACCACGTCGCGCGGACCGTCGCGCGCCAGCCGGATGACCGGCGCACCGGCCGCAACGACCTGTCCCGGCTCGGCCTCCACGCCGGTGACGACACCGGCCGCGTCGGCCACGAGCGTGGCGTAGGCGGCCTGATTGCCCTGCACCGAGGCCTGCGCACGCGCCTGCTCGAACGTGGCGCTCGCGGCCGCGAGCGTGGTCGCGCGCCGCTCCAGTTCGGCCGCACTGATGAAGCCCTGCGCGAGCAGTTCCCGGTAGCGCTTGAAGTCGGCCTCTGCGAGCGCATGGCTGGCGCGCGCGGAGGCGAGCGCAGCGCTCGCACTGACCTGGCCGAGCCGCAGATCCTGCGGGTCGAGCTGGGCCAGCGCCTGTCCGGCCTTGACCTGATCACCCAGGCCGGCGTCGCGCCGCACGATCTTGCCGCCGATGCGAAAGCCCAGGCGCGACTCGATGCGCGCGCGCACCTCGGCGGCGTATTCGTAAGCGGCACCGGCAGCGTCGGGCGCCACCGTCAAGGTGCGCACGGCACGCACTGGTTCGGGCGCGGGTGCAGGCCGCGAGCAGCCGACGGCGACGAAAGCGAAAGCGATAGCAAGCGCGATCGACGGGCCGACGCGCGAGCGAAACATCGGCAAACTCATGAGGCACCGTTAATGACTGACCGGTCAGTAATATAAGCGGCGGTCGGAAGCGGTGTCAATCGATGCGCGTGGAGAATCGCTGGCCGCTCGAGCCCATGCCCGTGAAAGTCGCCCACGAACGCAGCGGGGCGCCCCCGAAGGCGAGGCTCGCGCGTGGCGGGGGGCGCGCTCGGCGCGGAGCTGCATCCATGAGTCCGAACGGCCGCCCGAAGGGCCAATACCTGCGCACGCAGCACGAAGGTACTCTGATGAGCGTCGAACACTACGAGAACTTCCCGGTCGCCTCCTGGCTGTGCCCGCCGGCCCTGCGCCCTGCCGTGCGCGCGATCTACGGCTTTGCGCGCACCGCCGACGACATTGCCGACGAGGGTCAGGCGAGCGCCGCGGAGCGCCTGGCCGAGCTGGCCGACTACCGCGCAGCGCTGCATGCGGTGGCCGCCGGCGCACCGGCCTCGCCACGCTGGCCCGCGGTCTTTGGCCCCTTGGCCGCTGCGCTGCGCACGCACCGCCTGCCCCTGCCGCTGCTCGAAGCGCTGCTCGACGCCTTTGCGCAAGACGTGGTGAAGAGCCGCTATGCGAGCCGCGCCGAGCTGCTCGACTACTGCCGCCGTTCGGCCAATCCGGTCGGGCGGCTGCTGCTGCACCTCTACGGCGTCACCGACGCGCTCGCGCTCGCGCAGTCGGATGCGATCTGCAGCGCGCTGCAGCTCATCAACTTCTGGCAGGACTTGAGCATGGACGTGCCGCGCGGGCGGCTCTACCTGCCGGCCGACGATTGCGCGGCCCATGGCGTGAGCGAGTCCGCCTTGCTCGCCGGGCACGACAACGCCGCCACGCGCGCGCTGGTGAAGGCGCAGTGCGACTGGGCCCGCAGGCTGATGCAAGCAGGCGCGCCGCTCGTCCACCGCGTGCCGGGGCGCGCCGGCTGGGAGCTGCGCGGCGTGGTGCAAGGCGGCCACTGCATCCTCGACAAGATCGCCGCCCTCGACCACGCCAGCCTGCGCGAGCGACCCCGATTGCACGCCTTCGACCTGCTGCCGATCACTTGGCGCGCGCTCGGCATGCGCGGCGCCGTGGACAATCGCGCCTCGCCATGACGCCGCAACAGTACGTGCAGGACAAGGCCGCCGCGAGCGGCTCGAGCTTCTATTACGCCTTCCTGTTCCTGCCGCCGTCGCGGCGCGCCGCGATCACCGCGTTCTACGCGTTTTGCCGCGAGATCGACGACGTGGTCGACGAGGTTTCGGACGCGGGCGTGGCCGCCACCAAGCTTGCCTGGTGGCGCACCGAAGTGGCCGCGGCTTTCGCCGGCCAGCCGCACCACCCCGTCATGCAGGCGCTGATGCCGCACGTGACCGCGTACGGCATCAGCGCCGAGCATCTGTCGCAGGTGATCGACGGCTGCGCGATGGACCTGACGCAGACCCGCTACCTGGACTTCGCGGCGCTCGAGCGCTATTGCCACCTGGTGGCCGGCGTGGTCGGCGAAGTGGCGGCCAGCATCTTCGGCGCCGAGCCGGGCCGCCCGCTGCCCGAGGCGACGCGCCGTTATGCGCACACGCTGGGGCTCGCGTTCCAGCTCACCAACATCATCCGCGACGTGGGCGACGACGCGCGGCGCGGGCGCATCTACCTGCCCCTCAGCGAGCTGCAGCGCACGGGCGTCAAGGCGCACGAGCTGCTCGTGCGCGAGCCGCCGTGGGGCTACAGCGAGCGCTTCGCCGCGCTGATGGCGTTGCAGGCCGAGCGCGCGCACCGGCTGTATGACGAGGCTTTTGCGCTGCTGCCGCCCGGCGAGCGGCGCTCCCAACGGCCCGGCTTGATGATGGCGGAGATCTACCGCAGCCTGCTGCGCGAGATCGAGGCCGATGGCTTCCAGGTGCTGCACCAGCGTGTGAGCCTCACGCCATTGCGCAAGCTCTGGCTCGCATGGAAGACCAACTGGCGCGAGCGATGAAGCGGGCGGTGCCCGGTGGGTCGGCCCACACCGGCCCCGGCCCGACCGCGAAGCATTCGCCCCTCGCCGTGGCGGTGGTGGGCGGCGGCTGGGCGGGCCTGGCCGCCGCCGTCGAGGCCACGTCACGCGGTCATGCGGTCACGCTGTTCGAGATGGCACCCAGCCTCGGCGGCCGCGCGCGCCGCCTGCCGGGCGAGCAACACGAGCTGCCGCTCGACAACGGCCAACACATCCTGATCGGCGCCTACCGCGAGACGCTGCGCCTGATGGCGCTGGTGGGCGTCGATGAGACCGCGGTGCTGCGCCGCATGCCGCTCCAGCTGGTCGACGCTGCGGGTCGCGGCCTCGCCTTGCCGCACGGCGCGGCGCTGCCGGCTTTCGTGCGCGGCGTGCTCGGCGCGCGCGGCTGGACGATCAGTGAGCGCCTGGCGCTGCTCGCGGCGGCCACCGGCTGGATGCTGCGCGGCTTTCGCTGCGACCCGGCGCAAAGCGTCGCGCAACTCAGCGCCGCGTTGCCGGTAGCCGTGCGCCGAAGCCTCATCGAGCCGCTGTGCGTGGCGGCCCTGAACACGCCGGCCGAGCAGGCGAGCGCCGAGGTCTTCTTGCGCGTGCTGCGCGACGCGCTGTTCGCCGGCCGCGGTGCTTCGGACCTGCTGCTGCCGCGGGTCGATCTCTCGGCACTGTGGCCGGACGCGGCCGCCCGCTGGCTGCGCGAGCGCGGCGCCTTCCTGCATACCGCGCGCCGCGTCGACCGCGTCGAGCCGCGCGGCGCGCAGTGGCAGGTGGATGCCGAGTGCTTCGACCGCGTGATCCTTGCGTGCAGCGCGCTCGAAGCCGCACGCCTGACCGAGCCGCATGCGCCCGTGTGGGCACGCACCGCGCGCGCGCTGCGCCACGAGCCGATCGTGACGGTGTTGCTGCGCGCCGCCGGTGCGCGACTGCCGGCGCCATTGCTGGCACTGGACAGCAGCGATTCGGCTCCCGCGCAATACGTCTTCGACCTCGGCCAGCTGCGCGATCCGGCGCACGAGCCCGGCGCCGCCGGCACGCTCGCGTTCGTGATCAGTGGTGCGGCCCGCGCGGTCGAGCGTGGCCTTGACCACACCGCGCGCGCCGTCCAGGCGCAAGCGATCGCGCAGCTCGGCGCCCTGCTGCCCGGCGCACCCGTGCTGCTGCGCAGCGTGAGCGAAAAGCGCGCCACCTTCCTGTGTACGCCCGGCCTGGTGCGCCCCTCGGCCCTCGTCAGCGCCGATCACCCAGGCCTGCACGCCGCGGGCGACTACATCGACGGCCCTTACCCCGCCACGCTCGAAGGCGCCGTGCAGAGCGGCGTGGCCGCCGCGCGAGCGCTGAGTCTCTGGCGAGCCAAGGCTTCGCGCGCTGCATAGCCCGGTAGTCGCCGCACGTGCGCTGAATCTCCGTAGCGTGAGCGCACGTCAGCCGCGATGACCGTGGTCGCCGTGCCTGCGCTGAGTCTCTTCAGAGCACCACCACCTCGCCACGGCCAGTGATGAAAGCCGCATGCACCGTCTCGCCGGGCTGCAGCGCCCGCACCGCATCGCGATAGCCGGCCAACTGCGCGCGATAGGCCGCCACCGACTGCGGCGTGTGCTGCAGCTTGTAGTCGAGCACCCACCACGCGCGAGCGTTGCCCTCGCCTTCGCGCAGCGCCACCAGGCGGTCGATGCGCAGCGCTTCGCCCTGCCAGGCGATGGGCACTTCGTTGCCCGACCACAGCATGCCCTGCGGCTCGAAGAAGCGCCGGCAATCGCTGCTGCCCAGCACGGCCGAGGCGAAGTCGACCACGCGCGGCACCGCAGCCGCGGGCAGCATGAATTCGGCCGCCGCCGCGCTCGCCGCCGCGGCGAGTGCGTCGGGCGCCGGCAGCCACTCGAGCACGCGGTGGACGGCGCGGCCCAGGCGCGTTGCCTCGGTCTCGTCGCAGAACGACGGCGTCGGTGCGCGCGAGTCCACACCCTGGCTCGCTGACAAGCTTGGCGCGTGCGGCAACTGCGGCAACTGCGCCAGGTCAACGCCGGGCACGACCGCGGGCTCGCGCGCAGCAGGGTCGTCGAGCGCGGCGGCTTGGATCGGCAGCGCACCCGCATCGGCGAGCCGCTGCCAAGTCGTGAGCCCGGCGCCGCCGTGGAATGGCGCGGTGGCACTGAAGACGAGCAGCTCGCGCGAGCGCGTCATCGCCACGTAGAGCGCATTCAATTCCTCGCGCTCGCGACCCGCGGCCTCGGCCTCGAGCAGCGGGCGCAGCGAGGGCGGGCAGCGCGACTCGCTGGCAAGGAAGGCGCAGCAGCGCGGATGCGCGGCATCGGCCGGCCAGTCGATCAGCAGGCTGGCGTGCTCGGCGCGCGGCGCCTCGGGCGCGCTGTCGATCACGAACACCGCACGCGCCTCCAGGCCCTTGGCGCCGTGGATGGTCAGCAGCTGCACCGCGTCGCCACCGGCCAGCGGCGGCAGCGGCACGCGCCGCCGCCTGAGCGCGCGCACAAAGCTGTAGGGCGTGGCGTAGCGCGCGCCGTCCAGCAACAGCGACTGCGCCAGCAGCGCGTCGATGGCCGCCAGCGCCGCGGCCACGTCGCTGGGTGGCACCACGGCGGCATAGCGCTCCCGCACCGCGCCTTCGGCCACGATGCGGTCGAGCAGGTCTTGCGGCGGCAATTGCGCTGCGGCGACGGCCCAGCGCCGCAGCAAGGCGCGCGCCCGCTCGAGTGCGGCACTGCCGGCGCCGGCGCCTTGCTCCAGTACCCCCGACCATGAGCTGCCGGCGACGCGCGCGGCCAGCGCGAGCGTTACCAGGTCGTCGTCGCTGGCGCCGAACACCGGGCTCTTGAGTGCATGTGCGAGCGACAGGTCGTGGGCCGGCGAGGCCAGCACGTCGAGCAGCGCCACCAGGTCGCGCACCTCGGCGGCATCCATCAGGCTGCGCTGTTCGGGCGCGGCGTGCGCAATGCCGCACTCGTGCAAGGCCTGCGCCACGAAAGCAAGCGGCGCGCGCTTGCGGCACAGCACCTGGATGTCACGCGGGCGCCAGCCCTCGGTGCGCAGCAGCCGCTCGATCCGACCGGCCACCCAGCGTGCCTCGATCAGGCGCAGCGCCTCCTCGGCCTCGACGCGCGGCGTCGCCAGGCTGTCGCGCCAGTGGCTCGCGGTCTCGGCCGCCGCCTTGGCCGGCCGCGCCACCACCGGCAGCAGCACCACGGCGCCCGGCGGGTCGGCCACGTCGGTGGTGTGCGGGCGGAAGTCGGCGAACCGGCCTTCGCGCTGCGCGTGCTCGAACACCGCGTTGAGCGTTGCCAGCACGGCCGGCGCATTGCGGCGGGTGTGGTCGCAGGCCAGGTGCAGGCCGTCGAGCCCCGTCACGACGAAGTCGCGCGCCTCGGTGAACACGCGCGGGTCGGCGCGACGAAAGCGGTAGATGCTCTGCTTGGGGTCGCCGACGATGAACAGCGTCAGCGGCTGCTGCCCGCTGGCGCCGCCGCCCGCGCCCGCATAACCGGCGAGCCAGGAGACGATCGTGCGCCACTGCAGCGGGCTGGTGTCCTGAAATTCGTCGATCAGCAAATGGCGCACGCGCGCGTCCAAGCGCTGCTGCATCCAGCCGGCGGCCTCGCTGTTGCCCAGCAACTGTTCGGCGCAGGTTTCCAGGTCGGCCATGTCGGCCAGGCCGCGCTCGCGCTTCACGTCGCGGTAGGCCGTCAGCAGCCGACGCGCCAGGCGCACCAGCCGCTTGTGCAGCGCGTGTGCTTCGTCCTGGTCGTGGGCGTCGCGCACGCACACCAGCAACTCGCAAGCCTCGGGGAGGCCCGGCACGTCGATCTGCTTGCGCGGCTCGCCGGCCTTGGTGAACAGCGCCTGCCAGGCGGCATCGAAGCAGGCGCGTGGATCGGGCGCGTCGCCCGCGAGCCAGACCAGCGCCTGCTCCAGCGCACTGCCGGCGTCGCGCGCCTTCTTGCCGGCCGCGCCGCCGAGCGCGCGCGCCAGTGCGGTGAGCATGGCGCGCGATCCGGCTTGCGCCAGCAGCATCGCCGGCTGCGACCCATCGGCCCAGCCCGGCCACAGCGCAGCCGCGCTGGGGACGCTTGTTTCCAGCACGCCCGCCGCGTCGGCACGTTCGATTTCAACGCGCTGGTCGAGCGCGGCCTCCAGCCACTGCTGCGTGACATGCCGGCCCTCGGCCTGTACGAGCCGGGCAAAGTCGTCGCGCAGCGCCGCATCGTCGGCCACTGCCGCCAGGAAGCGTCGCCAGTACAGCGGCTGCAGCTCGCTGCGGTCTTCCAGCAGCTCGACGTCGCTCGCCAGGCCCAGCGGTTCGAGCAGCGCGGCCGGCGCGGCGCGCAGCAGCTGGCTGAACCAGCCGTGAAAGGTGCGGATCTCCACCGCACGACCGCCGGCCAGCACACGCTCGTACAGGCCCTGCAGGGCGGGCGCCAGGGCGCGCGCCTCCTCGGCGCTGCAGCCGCGCTCGCGCAGCGCGGCCTCGCGCCCGGCGTCGTCTTGCAGCGCAAAGTCGCGCAGCAAGCCATGCAAGCGCGCGCGCATCTCGCCGGCCGCCTTGCGCGTGAAGGTGATCGCCAGGATTTCCTGCGGCGCGCTGCCGGCGAGCAGCGCCCGCACGATGCGCGACACCAGCATCCAGGTCTTGCCGGCCCCGGCACAGGCTTCGACGACGACACTGCGTCGCGGATCGCAGGCGCTACGGTAGAACTCTGCGGGCGTCACCAGTGCGCCGTCGGTGCGGTAGGCGAGTTCGCGGCTCACGATGGCGCTGCCCAGTGGTCGCGCCGGCACAGGCCGCGCGAGCGGCAATAGGTGCAGGCGCTGCCTTCGCCGAGTGCGGGCAGCGCAGCGCCGGCGTGAAGCCGCGAAAAGTCGGCGGCAATGCCGCCCACAAGGTGCGCAGCATTCGTCACTGCGTCGGCATGCGTCAACAAGCTGACGCCCTCGCGACCGTCGAGCGCAAGGTAGGCCGCTTGCAGCCCGCCGGGCGGCATGCCTTGCGCATTGGCGAGCAGCGCCGCATAGAACGCCAATTGCGTGTCTTCGAGCGGCTGGCGCATGCGCTCGCGCAGGCCGGCACTGCCGCTGCTCTTGTAGTCGAGAATGCGCAGTGCCGGGCCACGCTCGGTGCGAATCGTGTCGACGCGATCGAGCCGGCCCGCGAGCCGCAGCCCGAGCACTGCCAGCGCGGGCGGATCGGCGCGCAAAGGCAGTTCGGTGTCGCGCACCGCGGCGCCGCGTGCCTCCTCGCCGTAGAGCCATTGCAGATAGCGCGGAGCGAGTTGCTCGAACCACACCGCATAGGGCAGGAAATCGGCGTCGTCGCGGGCGAGTGCCGTCTGCTGCTCACGCGCAATGGCGCTCAGCAGCGCCGCGTCGTCGGCGGGTTGCGCTGGGTTGCGACGCGCATGAAAGTCGTGCAGTACGGCATGCAACCAGCTGCCGTAGTCGCGTTTCTCCAAGGTGTCGTCGAGCTCCTCCGCCTCGCCGAGCGCCAGCATGCTTTCGGCAAAGAAGCGGTAGGGGCAGGCGCGCAGGGCTTCGTAGGCGGTGGCATTCAAGCTGGCCGGCACGAGCCCAGGCGCCACCGGCAGCGGCCGCGGCAGGGCGCAGCCCTCGATGCGCTGCGTGAGTCGGGCATCCGGCGCGTTGGCGAGCGGCCGGCCCGCGCGCAGGGCCAGCAGCTGCAGCCGCTGCACCAGCGGGCTCGGCTGCAAGGGCTCGGCGCCGTCGCGTTCACGATAGAGCAAGGTCAGCCGCGGCGTGCGCAGCAGTTGCGTGAACGCGCGCCGCTCGGCCTCGCGCCGCTCGACCGCGGTGGGCAGGCCGAGCGCACCGGCGAGCGCATCGCCAAGCAGGGGCTGCGGCGGCGGGCTGGCGCCCAGGTGCAACTCGTCGGCGCCCGGGCACACAATCGCGGCGAACGGCCGCAACACGGCGCGCGCGAGCGGCGTGATCACCACCGCGGGCACGTCGTTGCCGACCAGCGGCGGCTCGAAGGCCACCTGCTCCAGCACACCATCGACCCAGGCGCGAAAACCGCTGGCATCGAATCGGCTCGCTGCCGCTTGCCGGGCCCAGGCGCCCGACGCGCCGACGTCACGACAGCGCAGCGCCTCCAGCACCTGAGCGCCTGCCGCATCGCAGATCAACGCGTCCCATACCCCGGCGTGTCGCAAGGCAGCGCACAGGCGCACGAGCCAGTCGGCCAGCGGCGCGCGACGCGCGCCGCTGGCCGGTCGCACGAGATCGACGATAGACTGCCACTGCTGCCACAGGCCGAGCGCGGAGCCCGCGAGCTGCGCTGCGTCGACCTGCCGCAACGCGCTCACCGCGTGTTTGCGCCAGCCGGCCTCGAGCGCATCGAGCCCCGGCCACGCTCGCGGCGATGACTTGAGCCAATCGAGCAGCTCATCGGTGGTGGCACGCGGGTGCGCGGCGCGCAGCAGGCCGGCCACGGTGGCCGCGGCGCGCGTGGTCGAGAGCTTCCAGCCGGTTTCGTCGGCCACGTTAAGCGGCTGGCGTTCGAGCAGCGCGCGAACTCGGCGCAGCAACACGCGGTCGAGCGCGACCAACGCGACCGGCCGCTCGCCACGCGCCAGGTGCGCCAGCACTTGTGCGGCGCTGCGCTGCGCTTCGTGCTCGAAATCGCTGCAGGCGGCGAGCTGCGCACCGTCGCGCGCCGCGAACGAACCGGCCTCGCGCGCATCGCCGTCCAGCCACAGCACCGGCACGTCGGCATGGCCGAGCAGCGCCTCCACCAGCGCGTCGGTGGCGCCGGCACGCAGCGCCACCCAGCCCGCAGGGCGCTGGGCGTGCAGCGCATCCGCCACCGTTTCATCGGCGGTGAGCGACCATTCGAGCGCGAGCCGCGCCAGCGCACGCTCCTGCGCGCCCGGCCCCATCACCGCCCCGAGCGCGGAGCGCGCCGCTTCGAGCCAGTCGGCCCGCCGCGCGGGCGGCAGAGCGAGCCGAGCGCGTGCCAGCGCTTGTGCAATCTCGACCACTTGCGAGACGGCGCGCTCGAACGAGCGCGCATCGCGCCGCGGCCAATCGGCGGCTTGCTCGGCCAGCAGTTCGGTGCAGCGCAGCCGGTCGGCCACACCGTCGAAAGACAGGGCGCCGGGAGCAAGCGGCGGTGCGGGCAGGAGAGCGCGGGCCAGCGTGTCAGTGGTCTCCAGGCGTGGCAGCCACGCGGTTGCGGGCCCTTGCGCCAGCCACGCCGCGCGCGCCAGCGGCAGGTGCTGCGCGAACGGCAGCAGCACGATCAGGTCGCGCGACTCGACGCCTCGCTCGTGCGAAAACGCCCGCACCGCACGGGCCACCTGTTGCCAGCATTGCGGCACGTCGAGCCCGGGGGC
>NZ_JANMWL010000126.1:0-1744 GCF_031393925.1 Methylibium sp.
GATCGGCTGGGTCGACGACTGGCGCAAGGTGGTGGACAAGAACCCCGAGGGCATGCGCTCGCGCGAGAAGTATTTCTGGCAGTCGGTGATCGGTCTCGTCGCCGCGCTCTACCTCGCCTTCAGCGTCTCGGAAACCTCCAATCTGCGCGTGCTCGAACTGTTCGTGCGCTGGGTGCAGAGCGGTTTTTCCAACGCGCTGCCGCCCAAGGCCGACCTGATGGTGCCGTTCTTCAAGACCGTGAGCTACCCGCTCGGCGTGTTCGGCTTCATTGCGCTGACCTACCTGGTGATCGTCGGCTCGAGCAATGCGGTGAACCTGACCGACGGCCTCGATGGCCTCGCGATCATGCCGGTGGTGATGGTCGGCTCGGTGCTGGGCATTTTTGCCTACGTGACCGGCAGCTCGGTGTTCGCCAACCACCTGCTGTTGCCCTACATCCCCGGCGCCGGCGAGCTGATGATCTTCTGCGCCGCGATGGCCGGCGCGGGCCTGGCCTTCCTGTGGTTCAACGCCTACCCGGCGCAGGTGTTCATGGGCGACGTGGGCGCGCTCGCGCTCGGCGGCGCGCTCGGCACCATCGCCGTGATCGTGCGCCAGGAGATCGTGCTGGCCATCATGGGCGGCATCTTCGTGCTCGAGGCGCTGTCGGTGATGGCGCAGGTGACGTGGTTCAAGATCACCAAGCACCGCTACGGCCAGGGCCGTCGCATCCTGCTGATGGCGCCGCTGCACCACCACTTCGAGAAAACCGGCTGGAAGGAAACGCAGGTGGTGGTGCGCTTCTGGATCATCACCATGCTGCTGTGCCTGGTGGGCTTGTCGACCCTGAAGCTGCGTTGATGAAGACCGTGCCCACCTCATGAACACGCTGCAGGGCCAAACCGTGCTCGTGCTCGGCCTCGGCGAATCGGGTCTGGCGATGGCGCGCTGGTGTGCGCGCAGCGGCGCCTCGGTCCGCGTCGCCGACACGCGCGAGGCGCCGCCGCAGGCCATGGCGCTGGCGGCGTCGGTGCCGGGTGCGATGCTGCATCGGGGCTTCGCGGCGAGCCTGCTGAGCGAAGGAGCGGGCGTGCAGCGCGTGCTCAAGAGCCCCGGCCTGTCGCCGCGGGACCCGGCGCTGATGCCGCTGCTGGCACGCGCCGCCGAACTCGGCGTGCCGGTGCAAGGCGAGCTCGACCTGTTCAGTCAGGCGCTGGTCGACTTGAAGGCCGAGCGCGGCTACGCGCCCAAGGTGGTGGCGATCACCGGCACCAACGGCAAGACCACGGTGACGATGCTCACCGGCCAGCTCATCGAGCGCAGCGGCCTGCGTGTCGCGGTGGCGGGCAATGTGGGGCCGACGATGCTGGCGACCTTGGCCGAGGCGCTGGACCTCGAAGGCCCGCTCTCGCCCCGCTTCGACCCAGCATCGTCCCCGGCCGACAGCGACGAGTCGGGCTCGGTACCGCTCCTTCCCCCGCTGGGGGAAGGCCGGGATGGGGGCCACGCGCACTCGCAGGCGTTGGCCCCCACCCCAACCCTCACCCTGGGAGGGAGGGAGCAGGGCACGGCGGACCAAGACATTACCGATGCCGAGACCGGAGAGTCAAAGCCGCTGCCCCTCGCCGCCGCGCCGCCCGCCGCGCCCACCTTTCAGCACCTCCCCGAAGCCTGGGTGCTCGAACTCTCCAGCTTCCAGCTCGACACCGCGCACGGCTTCGAGCCGACGGTGGCGGTGGTGCTCAACGTCTCCCAGGACCACCT
>NZ_JANMWL010000136.1:0-10354 GCF_031393925.1 Methylibium sp.
TGCGCTTGTCGGCGCCGATCTATATCTGAGCCAGCGTGCCGATCCAATATTGAGCCAGGGGTTCATGGGTTCGGGGCGCCCCCGGGGCAGCCCAAGGCGCTTCGGTCCTGATCAAACAATCAAGCTTGAAAGAGTGAAATGAATCGTGCGTGGCTCGAGGTCAAGGTTGCGAAGAAGACGGTCGAGGCGGTCGATGTCGTGTCGTTGGAGTTGGTGAGCACCGACGACTCGGCGTTACCGCCGTTCAGCGCCGGATCGCACATCGACGTGGAGTTGCCCAACGGGCTGGTGCGCCAGTACTCGCTGTGCAATGACGCGACGGAGACGCATCGCTACCTGATCGGCGTGCTGCTCGACGCCGGGACACGCGGTGGATCGAAGAGCGTCCACCACGACGTCGCTGTAGGCAGCACGATCCGGATCAGCGAGCCGCGCAATCATTTCCAGCTCGTGGCCGCCGAGCGATCGATCCTGTTCGCAGGCGGCATCGGCGTGACGCCGATCCTGTGCATGGCCGAGCGCCTGGCCTCCTCCGGTGCCGAGTTCGAGATGCACTACTGCGCACGCTCGCGGGAGCGGACCGCGTTCGCAGGCCGGCTCGAGGCATCGGCCTTCGTTCCTCGGGTGGCCCTGCACTTCGACGATGGCCTGCAATCGCAGCGCCTGGATGCGGAGACGGCGCTGGCGGCGCCGGCCAGCGGAGCGCACCTCTACGTCTGCGGGCCCACGGGCTTCATGGATCACGTCATGAAGACGGCCCGTGAGCAAGGGTGGCTGGAAGAGAACATCCACTTCGAGTATTTCGCGGGGCAGACGCAGGCCGAGGGCGCCAATACCGGCTTCCAGGTCAAGATCGCCAGCTCCGGCCGCGTGATCGCCGTGGCGGCCGATCAGTCGGTGGTCGCTGCCCTGAATGCGCATGGCATCGAAGTCCCGGTCTCGTGCGAGCAGGGTGTCTGCGGAACCTGCGTGACCCGCGTGCTCGACGGCGTGCCGGACCACCGCGACATGTACTTCACCGAAGCCGAGAAGATCAAGAACGATCAGATGACGGTGTGCTGCTCACGTGCGCGCTCGCCGCTGCTGGTGCTCGACCTTTGAGCGCAAAAGGCGTCGGCGCCGCTCGCAAACAGTCGATCAAATCTATACTTGCCGATATAGCTAAGCAGCGCTTGGTGCTGCTTGATCACTCACCACTGACGGAGGCATCGCATGGCCGGTAACGCAGACGAGCTGAACGAACTGAACGGGCTGTTCGAGAAAGTGTCTGGATACTTCGCGTTGTTGAGCGAGCCCACGCGGTTGAAGATTTTGCATTCGCTGTGCCACACCGAACGCTCGGTGGGCGACATCGTCGAAGCGCTCGGCGCGACCCAGGCGAACGTGTCGCGGCACCTCAATCTCATGCACCGGGCCGGCGTGCTGGCACGGCGCAAGGACGGCAACCTGGTCTTCTACAGTGTGTGCGACCCGAACGCCGTGAGCCTGTGCCGCGCGGTCTGCACCAACATGATGGCCATGCCCGACAAACCGCTGAAACGCGCCAGCGCGCGGCGCTTCATGGCGTCGGTGGCCTGACGGCGCCGCCGGCTGAGCCCCGCCACCCCGGGTTACCCCGGGGTTTTTTTGGCACTTGTTCATGCGTCAATACTCATACGCGTATGTGATCACAAGAAATATCGATGAAGGCACTCCCTCCGTTCCTCGGGCGGCTCCTGAAGGCGCCGGAAAACTACGTTTCGCGCGAGTTCAAGCTCCAGGTCGACCAGTGCGGCATGGACGACGAGCGCCGCGGCTTGCTGCGACGCAGCTTTCTCGGCGCGGCGGCGGGCCTGGCGGGCGGGGCCGCGCTCGCGCAGCCGCGGGGTGAGGACGCGATCCTCGTGCCCCAGCCGCATGCCGTCGCGCTGGGCCAGCCGGTGGCGGCCACCGGCTACGGCCTACCGTCCCGCTACGAGCGCAACCTCCAGCGCCGCGAGAGCCCCGGTCTGACGCGCGTCACCCAATCGAGCGTGTCGTTCTGCCCGCTGCAGGGCCTGTTCGGCGTCATCACGCCCAGTGGGCTGCACTTCGAGCGTCACCACCAAGGCTGGTGGGACATCGATCCGAGCCAGCACCGGTTGATGCTCAACGGCCTGGTCAAGACGCCGATGGTGTTCACCGTCGAGGAGATCATGCGTCTCTCGCCGGTCAGCCGCTTTCATTTCATCGAATGCGGCGCCAACACGGCGATGGAGTGGGGCAATGTGGCGGTGCCGACGGTGCAGTACACGCACGGCATGCTGAGTTGCAGCGAGTTCACCGGCGTGCCGCTGCGCGCGCTGCTCGAAATGGCCGGCGCCGACTTCACCAAGGGCAGGTTCGTGCTGGCCGAAGGCGCCGACGGCTCGTCGATGACGCGCACCATCCCGATGGAGCTGGTCATGTCCGGCGAGGTGCTCGTGGCCTACGGCCAGAACGGCGAAATGCTGCGCCCGGAAAACGGCTACCCGCTGCGCCTGGTGGTGCCGGGCGTGCAGGGCGTGAGCTGGGTGAAGTATTTGCGCCGCATCGAGCTGGGCGATCAACCGTATGGGACCAAGGACGAGACCAGTCATTACGTCGACCTGATGCCCGACGGGCGCCACCGGCAGTATTGCGGCATCCAGGAGTGCAAGTCGGTCGTCACCACGCCTTCGGGCGGGCAGGTCCTGCTCGACCAGGGTTTCTACAACATCACCGGGCTGGCGTGGTCCGGCCGCGGCAAGGTCAAACGAGTCGACGTGTCGGTCGACGGTGGTCGCAACTGGCGCGGCGCGCGGCTCGAGGGGCCGGTGCATGGCAAGGCGCTGACGCGCTTTAACCTCGACTGGTCGTGGGACGGCAAGCCCGCCATCATCCAGTCGCGTGCGATGGACGACACCGGCTACGTTCAGCCTCACTACAAGCCATTGCGTGCGGTGCGCGGCACGCGCTCGATCTATCACAACAACGCGGTCCAGTCGTGGTTGGTGTCCGAATCGGGCGAGGTGAGCAATGTCCAGGTCGCTTGAGCTGTTGGTGCTGGCGGTGGCCTTGGTGACGACGGGCCCTGCGGCCGCGCAAGCGGTGGCGTCGCCCAAGGCGATCACCGGCATCGGTCGGGCCGCGACGGCCGACGAGCTCGAGGCCTGGGACATCGACGTACGCCCCGACTTCACCGGCCTGCCCAAAGGCTCCGGCTCGGTCACCAAGGGGCAGGACGTGTGGGAAGGCAAATGCGCCTCCTGCCATGGCACCTTCGGTGAGTCCAACGAGGTGTTCGCGCCCATCGTCGGCGGCACGACCGCAGACGACATCAAGGCGGGCCGTGTCAAGGGCCTGTCGCAAGGCGGTGCCCGCACCACGCTCGCCAAGCTGCCGACCCTGTCGACCCTGTGGGACTACATCAACCGCGCCATGCCGTGGACGGCGCCCAAGACCTTGAGCACCGAGGAGGTGTATGCGGTCACCGCCTACATCCTCAACCTGGGTGAGATTGTCCCGGCCGATTTCGTGCTGTCGGACCAGAACATTCGCGACGTGCAAAAGCGCTTGCCCAACCGCGATGGCATGACCACCGACCACGGGCTGTGGACGCCTGGCGGCAAGCCCGACGTGAAGTCGGTGGCGTGCATGTCCAACTGCGAAATCAATGTCGCCAAGGTCGCGTCCTATCTGCCGAATACTTCGCGCAATGCGCATGGCAACCTGGCCGAGCAGACCCGCCCGGTGGGCGCCGTGCGCGGTGTGGACACGAGCAAGCCCCCGGCCACCCCGGCGGCTGCCGACGCGGCCACGCTGCGCGCCGACGTCGCAGTGGCGGCAGCACCTGCGGCGGCCACCGCCGAGCCGGCACGCCCCGACGTCGGCGGCGCCGCTGGCCTTGCAAAATCGCGCAACTGCCTGGCCTGCCACGGGCTCGCGAACAAGATCGTCGGTCCCGGCTTCAACGAGATCGCGGCCAAATACAAGGGCCGCGTCGATGCCGCGAGTTACCTCGCGGGCAAGATCAAGGCGGGCGGCAGCGGCGTGTGGGGCGCCGTGCCGATGCCCGCGCAGCCACTCTCGGACGCCGAAGCCGGCGTGCTCGGCGCCTGGCTGGCCGGCGGCGCTCAGTAGAAGTCCCGTCGATCGGAAGCGGCACACGCACATAAACTACATGCGCGAATGATCAACTATCAGTGAACAAATGGGCGTGGCAATCATGCCGGTGCTTGCTCGCTGCTCGTCGTGCAGGGCCATCCACGGCGGCCTGGGATGCCGCGGTCTCTCGAGGCGATGAGCCATGATCAAGGATGAAAAGGAGTTCGGTATGAAAGCAACTTTCACGCGCCGCCAGGCGCTCCAGGGCGGTGCGGCGTATGGCGCGCTCGGCCTGTTCGTCGCCGCAGGCCTCGTCACGCCGCAACAGGCCTTGGCCCAGCAGGCCGCCTGGAACAAGGCGGCGTTCGACACGACGGACATCGATGCCACGGCCAAGGCGCTCGGCGGCGGCGGCTTTGCGCCGTCCGACAAGATCACCCTGACCGGGCCGGACATCGCCGAGAACGGTGCGGTGGTGCCGGTGGGCGTCGCGACCACCTTGCCCAACGTGACGCAGATCGCGATCCTGGTCGAGAAGAACCCCAACACGCTGGCGGCCAACTTCAAGATGAGCAAGGACGCCGAACCCTTTGTCACCACGCGCGTGAAGATGGGCCAGAGCTCCAACGTCTACGCGATGGTGCAGTCCGACGGCAAGCTCTACGTGGCCAAGAAAGAGATCAAGGTCACGCTGGGCGGTTGCGGCGGCTGAGTCTGGAACCAATCAGGAGATCGACATGGGAAACCCGATGCGCATTCGCGCCACCGAAAACGGTGGTGTCGTCGATGTGAAGGTATTGATGAGCCACGTGATGGAGACCGGCCAGCGCAAGGACACTGCCGGCGTCGCGGTGCCGGCGCACTTCATCCAGACGGTGAGCGCCACCTACAACGGCGCGATGATCATGGAGGCCGATTGGGGTCCCGCCGTATCGAAAGATCCGTTCTGGAACTTCAAGTTCAAGGGCGGCAAGAAGGGCGACAAAGTGACGGTGAAGTGGGTCGACAACAAGGGCGACTCGCGCACCGACGAGGCGGTGATCGCGTGAACGCGCGGCTGCTTCGGCTCCTGCGAAGCCTTGGGGTCGCGATGTTCGAGACATCGGGTTCGGGGTCGCGATTGACGGCGTGCAACAAGAGCCAAGAATGCCAAAGGAGACCAGCGTGAAGTCATTGCTGATCGTCGCGAGTCTTTGCGCTGCCACGGCGGCGGGGGCTCAGGGCTCGACGTCCGTCGAGATCGAGAAGTACCGCCAGATGATTGCCGAGGGCAACCCCGCCGAGCTTTACGAGGCGCAGGGCGAAGAAATCTGGAAAAAGGCCGACGGCCCGAAGAAGGCGTCGCTCGAGCAATGCGACCTCGGGCTCGGCGCGGGGGTGGTGAAGGGCGCGTACGCGCAGTTGCCGCGCCACTTCAAGGACACCGATCGCGTGCAGGACCTGGAGTCGCGTCTGCTCACCTGCCTCGAGACACAGCAGGGCTTCAATGCGCAGGAAGTCGTCAAGACCCCGTTCGGCAAAGGCAAGAAGGCCGACATCGTCGCCTTGACAGCCTGGGTTTCGGGCCTGTCCAAGGGCATGAAGGTCAATGTGGTGCCCACGCATGCGCGCGAGAAAGAGGCCTTTGCGCTCGGTCGCAAGGCGTTTTACTTCCAGGCGGGTACGCACGACTTTGCCTGCGCCTCCTGCCACGGCGAGGACGGCCGGCGCATTCGGCTGCAAGACCTGCCCAACATCACCACCAAGGAAGGTGCGGCCCAGGGCTGGACCACTTGGCCGGCCTATCGCGTGAGCAACGGGCAGATGTGGTCGATGCAGCACCGCCTCAACGATTGCTTTCGGCAGCAGCGTTTCCCCGAGCCCGTCTACGGCTCCGACCTGACCGTGGCGCTGTCTTACTTCATGGCGGCCACCTCCAGCGGCGCCGTGATGGCAACGCCCGGCATCAAGCGTTGAATCCCGAGGAGCATCCGATGAAGAAGACCGCATTGATCCTGGCCGTCGTCGTCGCGGGCTGCGCGACGGGTTCGAGCCCGCAGGCCGATCTCACCGCGGGTTTCGACGCGATGATCAAGAGCGGGTTCGAAGCCAACAAGATCGCCACGCTCGACCGTCTTAAGCAAGACGACACGCAAGCGCTGTGCTCTGACCCCGCCGCGGCCACCGGTGCTGCGGCCGCGCCGCGCCGCGCGCTGATCGAAAAAGCCAACCTGGCTTCGATCAAATGGCCGAGCGACGGCAAATACCTGGGTGACTGGAAGGAGGGCGAAAAAATCGCGCAGAGCGGCCGGGGCCTCACCTGGACCGACGCCGCCGGCCAGCCCAACGGCGGCAACTGCTACAACTGCCACATGATCGACAAGAAGGAAATCTCCTTCGGCACGATCGGCCCGAGCCTCTACAACTACGGCAAGCTGCGCGGCGTGGGCGACCCCGACGCCGCCGCCGCCAGCACCGAGATGGTGAAGTACACCTGGGGCAAGATCTGGAACGCCAAGGCCTACAACGCGTGCTCCAACATGCCGCGCGCGGGGCACATGGGCATCCTCACCGAACAGCAAATCCAACACGTGATGGCCTTGCTGCTCGACCCTAAATCGCCGGTCAACCAGTGAGCGAGAGCCGCACGTCGTGCGGTTTTTCAATCGTTCGTGCATCCGTGAATGATTGATTACAGAAAGACATGCCATGTCGCTTTCGCGCCGCGAGTTCCTTAACGTGTTGGCGATCGCGTCGGCGTCCGGCATGGCGCTGGACGCTCCGGCAGCGCTGGCGGCCACCGGTGGCGGCAAGCTCTACGAGCTGCCGCGCTTTGGCAATGTGCATTTCATGCACTTCACTGACTGCCACGCGCAGCTGCTGCCGATCTACTTTCGCGAGCCCAGCGTCAACCTCGGCGTGGCCGGCGCCATGGGCAAGACGCCGCACCTGGTCGGCGAACACTTGCTGCGGCAAGCGGGGCTGCGGCCGGGGTCGCGCGAGGCCCACGCCTTCAGTTACCTCGATTTCGACAAGGCCGCTGCCACCTACGGCAAGGTGGGCGGCTTTGCCCACCTCGCCACCTTGATCAAGCGGGTGCGCACGACCCGCCCCGGCGTCCTGCTGCTCGACGGTGGCGACACCTGGCAGGGCTCCGGCACGGCGCTGTGGACCCAGGGGCAGGACATGGTCGATGCCTGCCTCGAGCTGGGCGTGGACGTGATGACCGCGCATTGGGAAATGACGCTCGGCGACAAGCGCGTGAAGCAAATCGTCGACCGGGATTTCAAGGGCAAGGTCGAGTTCCTCGCGCAGAACATCAAGACCCAGGACTTCGGCGACCCGGTCTTCGCGCCCTACACCCTCAAACAGATGAACGGCGTGCCGGTGGCGGTGATCGGCCAGGCCTTCCCCTACACGCCGATTGCCAACCCGCGCTACCTGGTGCCCGACTGGAGCTTCGGCATCCAGGAAGACAACATGCAGAAGATGGTCGACGAGGTTCGCGCCAAGGGCGCCAAGGTGGTGGTGCTGCTGTCGCACAACGGCATGGATGTCGACCTCAAGATGGCTTCGCGCGTGCGCGGCATCGACGCCATTTTGGGCGGCCACACGCACGACGGCGTGCCGGCGCCGGTGATCGTCGCCAACCCGGGTGGCAAGACGCTGGTCACCAACGCCGGTTCCAACAGCAAGTTCCTCGGCGTGCTCGACTTCGACGTGCAGGGCGGCCAGATCCGCGACTTTCGCTACAAGCTGATGCCGGTGTTTGCGAACCTGTTGCCGGCCGACCCGAAGATGGCCGCGCTCATCACGAAGATACGCGCGCCCTTCGATGCCAAGCTGCACGAAAAGCTCGCCACCACCCAGGGCACGCTCTATCGTCGCGGCAACTTCAACGGCAGCTTCGACCAGCTGATCGTCGACGCGCTGATGGACGTGAAGGGCGCCGAGATCGCGTTTTCGCCGGGCTTCCGCTGGGGCACTTCTTTGCTGCCAGGCAGCAGCATCGAGCTCGAGCACGTGCTCGACCAGACCGCCACCACCTACTCGTACACGACGCTCACCGACCTGAGCGGTGAGACCCTGAAGACCGTCATGGAAGACGTGGCCGACAACCTCTTCAACCCCGATCCTTACTACCAGCAGGGCGGCGACATGGTGCGCGTGGGCGGCATGACGTACGCCATCGACCCGAACGCACGCATGGGCTCGCGCATCCAGGACATGCGCTTGGGCGGCAAGCCGATCGAGGCCGGCAAGACCTACAAGGTCGCTGCCTGGGCGCCGGTGGCCGAGGGTGCCCGGGGCGAGATGGTGTGGGACGTGGTGGCGACCTGGCTGCGCGACCAGAAGGTCGTGGCGCCGCGCAAGCTCAATGTGCCGCGCGTCATCGGCATGGACGGCAACCCGGGCACCGGCGCCTGAGCGGGGCGCGGTACGCCCTCGTGCGGCCCAGCCACATTGCACGGCGACATCATCGCCTGATCAAATGAGCGAGCGCTTGAGTAGTGGATGCCCGCGCACGGCCCGAGGAGTCGCGATGGCGGTTCGGTTGCAGGCAGTGCGCACCGTCTGGCTCTGGCGCGCGGTGGTGGTGGCTGCGCTGGCGCTGGCAGCGTCGGCTGTCCAGGCCGAGCCCTTGCAAGCCACCAAGCTGAGCGAGCACGTCCATTACTTCCAGGGTGCCGTCGGCCAGGCCTCCGCGGCCAACCAGGGCTTCATGTCCAACGCCGGCTTCGTGGTCACGAGCGAGGGCGTGGTGGTGTTCGACACGCTCGGAACGCCGGCCCTGGGGCAGGGCATGATCGATGCGATCCGCCGCATCACCGACCAGCCGATCCGGCGCGTCATCCTCAGCCATTACCACGCTGACCACTTCTACGGCGCGCAATCCTTCAAGGCCATCGGCGCCGAGATCTGGGCCCACGCCGCCGGCCGAGCCAGCTTGACTGCCGACCTGGCGCAGCAGCGGCTCGCGCAACGACGCGCCGATCTGTTCCCGTGGGTGGACGAGAACACGCGGCTGGTGCCCGCCGATCGCTGGCTCGCGTTCGACCCCGGCGGCGAGCTGCGTTTCGAACTCGGCGGCGTGCGCTTTCGGCTGCTCGACGTGGGTGGTGCGCATTCGCCCGAGGACCTGATGATGTTCGTCGAGAACGACGCCGTGCTGTTTGCGGGCGACCTCTACTTCACCGGGCGCGTGCCTTTTGTCGGCGGCGCCAACACCCGCGCCTGGTTGCGTGCGCTGGGTCGCCTGACGGCCCTGTCGCCGGCCATGGCAGTCCCGGGCCACGGCGCCGCATCGCGCCACGTGGCCGACGACCTGCGCCTGACGCGCGACTACCTGACCTACCTGCGTGATCAGATGGCGCGCGCGGTCGAGGAGCTCACGCCGTTCGACGAGGCCTACCGGGCGGTCGACTGGAGCCGCTACGCCAAGCTACCCGCGTTCGGGCCGGCCAATCGACTCAACGCGAGTTCGGTGTACCTGGAGATGGAGCGCGAAAGTCTGCAGAAGCCGTGACGGTGGCTGCCCGCGCCAGCTACTTGTCCAGCTTGTAGAAGGCCGTGTTCAGGTAGGCGGCGATATCGCGCTCGTCATCGGGGAACAACTCCAGCCGCAGCTGCGAGTTGCACAGGCCCACCTGCCGTCGCAGGTCTGACAAGGTCTTGACCTTGCGATCGGGCCGCTGGTAGAAGCCGGCCTCGTCATGCGCGGTCTTGTCGATGTGGCAGGCCGCGCAGCGCTTGCTGTCATGCAGTGCCCGGCCGTTGGCCAGATCGGCCCCGGCAAGGGGGTTGGCATGCGCTGCGGGGATGGTCAGCGCGGCCAGGGCACAAGCAAGGCAACTCAAGCAGTAGTTCGTTCGCACCGGAAACCTCGCTGGAGCGGCGCGGTGGGCCGCGGCAGGCTTTGATGGTTGCGCAGAGCGGCACGTTGCTGAACGGGGTCAACCCTGGCATAGCGCACTTGCACAGCGCTCAGACGCCATCCCTTTCGATCGAATAGGAGAGGCAATCTGCAACCGGCCGGCGGCAATTTCGGTGGTGCGGGTTGCGGTTGCGGTTGCGGTTGCGGTTGCGGTTGCGGGCAAGCGCAAGTGCAAGGGCAAGGGCAAGGGCAAGGGCAAGGGCAAGGGCAAGGGCAAAGGGTCGGTAGGGCGCGGCAAAGGCGCGTCCGGGCAGGCGGCAGCGCTTCGTCGAGGCGGTCTGCGCTTTGCTCCGACTGCATTGCGGTGCTCGGGCTCGTGGCCCGTCGCGCAACTCACTGCGCTCACTGCGTTCGCTT
>NZ_JANMWL010000181.1:0-25592 GCF_031393925.1 Methylibium sp.
AGCCAGCGCGTGCGCATCGACAGTGAATCCTTGCCGACCGGTACCGCCACGCCGAGCGCGGGGCACAACTCCAGGCCGACGGCGCGCACGGTGTCGTACAGCGCAGCGTCGTCACCCGGCGCCGTGGGGTCATCACTGCAAGCCGCCATCCAGTTGCAACTGAGCTTGACGCGCGCCAGCTCGATCGGCGCGGCCAGCAAATTGGTGATGCTCTCGGCCACCGCCATGCGCCCGGCGGCCGGCGCGTCGATCACCGCCAGCGGCGTGCGCTCGCCCATCGCAAAGGCTTCGCCGCGAAGGCCTGCATAGTCGGCCAGGGTCACGGCGCAGTCGGCCACCGGCACCTGCCAGGGCCCGACCATCTGGTCACGGTGACTGAGGCCGCCGACCGTGCGGTCGCCGATGGTGATGAGAAAGCGCTTGCTGGCCACGGTGGGGTGGCGCAGCACGTCAAAGGCCGCGCGCTCCAGCGCCACGCCGGTCAGCTCAATGGGCGCGAAGCGCTGCACCACGCGCTGCACGTCGCGATGCACCTTGGGCGGTTTGCCGAGCAGCACGTCCATCGGCATGTCGATCGGCCGCTGGACCGAGGCCGACTCGTCGTCGCCCGGGCCGTCTTCGAGCACCAGCTGCCGCGCTTCGGTGGCCACGCCGACCACGGCGAACGGGCAACGCTCGCGCGTGGCCATGGCTTCGAACAAAGGCAGGTTGCCGGGGGCGATGCCCAGGACGTAGCGCTCCTGGCTTTCGTTGCACCAGACTTCCTTGGGTGCCAGGCCGCTCTCCTCCACGGGCACTTTGCGAAGGTCGAAACGTGCCCCGCGACCGGCGTCGTTGACGAGTTCCGGGAAGGCGTTGCTGATGCCGCCCGCGCCGACGTCGTGGACCGCGAGGATGGGGTTGCTCGCGCCGAGTGCCCAGCAATGGTTGAGCACCTCTTGCGCGCGACGCTGGATCTCGGGGTTGCCGCGCTGCACGGAATCAAAGTCGAGCGCGGCCGTGTTGGCGCCCGCGGCCATGGAGCTGGCCGCGCCGCCGCCCATGCCGATGCGCATGCCGGGCCCGCCGAGCTGGATCAGCAAGGTGCCGGCCGGGAACAGGATCTTGTGCGTCTGGCCCTCGCTGATGGTGCCCAGGCCGCCGGCAATCATGATCGGCTTGTGATAGCCGCGCCGTTGCTCGATGCGCACTGAGCCGTCGGCAGCGAGCGGGCGAACGGTCTGCTCGTAGACGCGGAAATAGCCGCCCAGGTTGGGCCGGCCGAACTCGTTGTTGAAGGCGGCACCACCGAGCGGGCCCTCGGTCATGATTTGCAGGGCGCTCGCGATGTGCTCGGGCTTGCCGTAGCGCGTCTCTTCCCACGGCTCATCGGTGCCGGGCAGGTGCAGGTTGGAGACCGAAAAGCCCGTCAGTCCCGCCTTGGGCTTGGAGCCTCGGCCGGTGGCGCCCTCGTCGCGGATTTCGCCACCGGCGCCGGTGGCGGCACCCGCGAACGGCGAGATCGCCGTCGGGTGGTTGTGCGTCTCGACCTTCATCAGCACATGCGCTGTCCCGGCGCGTGCGCTGTAGACCGGCGCATTGGTGTAGCCCTCGGGCAGCCAGCGCTCGATGGCGCTGCCCTCCATCACCGCGGCGTTGTCGCTGTAGGCGACGATGGTGTGCTGCGGGGAGGTCGCGTGGGTGTGGCGGATCATCTGGAACATGGAGTGTTCCTGTGCCACGCCGTCGATGGTGAAGCGCGCATTGAAGATCTTGTGGCGGCAGTGCTCGCTGTTGGCCTGCGCGAACATCATCAGCTCCACATCGCTCGGGTTGCGCGCCAGCTGCGTGAAGGCGGCCACCAGGTAATCGATCTCGTCGTCGCTGAGCGCCAGGCCGAAGTCGCGGTTGGCGGCGGCCAGGGCTGCGCGCCCCCGGTCGAGCACATCGACCGTCTGCAGCGGCTGGCCTTCGCGCGCATTGAACAGCTGTGCCGCGGCAGCGCGCTCGAAGGCCACGCTCTCGGTCATGCGGTCGTGCAGCAGCGCCGCGACCGCGACGCGCTCGGCGGGTGCGAGCGGCTTGGCGCTGCCGAGCAGGCCCGACTTCAAACTCAAGCGGAACTCGGTGACACGCTCCACGTGACGCACCGGCAGCGCGCAGTTGTGCGCAATGTCACTGGCCTTGCTGGCCCATGGCGACAAGGTGCCCAGTCGCGGCATCACCACCACCAGCTCACCCTCGACCGGGCCGGCATAGGCGTCGCCGTAGCGCAGCAGCGCCGCCAGTTTGTCGCGCGCGGCGGCGTCGAGTGGTGCGTCGCTCGCGGCCCAGTGAACGTGGCGCGCATGCACGCAGGCAACGCGCGCCACGACGGCCTGCAGGCGCGGCAGCAAGGCGCGCGCACGAAACTCGGACAAGGCGTTGCCGCCCTCGAAGGACAACAGCTGGGGCGTAGGAGGCGTCATGGGCTCGCGGGCGAGGAGGCGGGCTCGAAGGGGGCGCCGCACACCGCGGCAACGAGGCGGGCTCCCCTCGCAAGCCCAGGATTTTAGAGGGCCGGTGAGATACTCCGGGGCATGTCGATCACGATCAAGACCGAAGCCGATGTGCAGGGCATGCGCATCGCCGGGCGGCTCGCCTCCGAAGTGCTGGACATGCTCACCGCGCATGTGAGGCCGGGGGTCAGCACCGACGAGCTCGACCGCTTGGCGCATGAGCACATCGTGCGCGTGCAGGGCGCGGTGCCGGCGCCGCTGAACTACGCGCCGCCGGGCTACACGCCCTACCCCAAGTCGATCTGCACCTCCATCAATCATCAGGTCTGCCACGGCATCCCCAACGAGCGGGCGCTCAAGAGCGGCGACATCGTCAACATCGACGTCACCGTCATCAAGGACGGCTGGCACGGCGACACCAGCCGCATGTTCATCGTCGGCGAGGGCTCGATCGCGGCCCGGCGCCTGTGCCAACTCACCTATGAGGCGATGTGGCGTGGCATCGCCAAGGTCAGACCCGGCATTCGACTGGGCGACATCGGCCACACGATCCAGACCTTCACCGAGCGCCAGGGCTATTCGGTCGTGCGCGAGTTCTGCGGCCACGGCATCGGCCGCAAGTTTCACGAAGAGCCGCAGGTGTTGCACTACGGCCACCCCGGCACCTTGGAGCCCCTGGTGCCGGGCATGGTGTTCACCATCGAGCCGATGGTCAACGCCGGCCGCCGCGAGATCAAGGAGCTGGGCGACGGCTGGACCATCGTCACCAAGGACCGCTCGCTGTCCGCGCAATGGGAGCACACGGTGCTGGTGACCGAAGACGGCTACGAGGTGCTCACCGTCTCGGCCGGAACGCCCGCGCCGCCCCAGCTCGCGCCGGGCTGAGGTGACGACCCCCACGCACCTTCGGTGCTGCCCCCCGAGGTGGCGCTCACGCCTCTTGGGGCGGCCCGGCGAGGCCTGAGGTGACGACCCCCACGCACCTTCGGTGCTGCCCCCCGAGGTGGCGCTCACGCCTCTTGGGGCGGCCCGGCGAGGCCTGACCGGCCGGCCCCATGCCCGCAGCGCACGCTCCCGCTTCGACCGCGCTCGCCCTGCCTTCGCTGCGAACACGCTTTCGCGACGGTAAGGCGGCACTGATCGAGCGCTTTCGCGACGCGCGCCCGACGGCGCCGGCCGCCTCGCTGCTGATCCGCAATCTCACGCGTCATGTCGACGAGACGCTCGCCGCCTTGTGGCAGCACGCGCAGATGCCGCGCGGCGCGGCGCTCGTGGCGGTGGGCGGCTACGGCCGCGGCGAACTCTTTCCCTACTCCGACGTCGACGTGCTGGTGCTGCTGCCCGAAAGCCGCGGCGTGGCGCTCGACGACGATGCGCTTAAAACCACCGTCAGTGAGTTCATCACCGCCTGCTGGGACATCGGCCTGGAGATCGGCTCGAGCGTGCGCACGGTGGCCGAATGCGTCGCCGAGGCCGAGCGCGACGTGACGGTGCAGACGGCGCTGATCGAGGCGCGATTCCTGTGCGGCGCGCGACGCCTGTTCGACGAATTCAGGCGTGGGCATGCAGAGGCGCTCGACCCGGTCGCCTTCCTGCGCGCCAAGACGCTGGAGATGCGCCAGCGCCATACCAAGTACGAAGACACGCCCTACTCGCTGGAGCCCAACTGCAAGGAAAGCCCGGGCGGCCTGCGCGACCTGCAGGTGGTGGTGTGGGTGGCGCGCGCCGCCGGCCTGGGCAAGAGCTGGGCCGCGCTCGCCGCCAAGGGCCTGGTCACGCCCTTCGAGGTCAAGCAGCTGCAGCGCAACGAAGGCCTGCTCAAGCTGATCCGCGCGCGGCTGCACATGGTGGCCGGGCGTCGCGAGGACCGGCTGGTGTTCGATTTGCAAACGGCGGTGGCCGAGAGCTTCGGCTACCAGGGCACGCGCGAACGCCGCGCCTCCGAGGCGCTGATGCACCGCTACTACTGGGCCGCCAAGGCGGTGGCGCAGCTCAACCAGATCCTCATGCTCAACATCGAGGAGCGCATCAGCGGCACGGCCGGCCTGCCGATGCGGCCGGTGACGCCGGGCAAGTTCTTCGACCGCGGCGGCATGCTCGAAGTCGCCAGCGACGACCTCTACGAGCGCGACCCGCACGCCATCCTCGAAACCTTTCTCACCTTCCAGCAGGGAGTGGGCATCAAGGGCCTGTCGGCACGCACCTTGCGCGCGCTCTACAACTCGCGCGAAGTGATGAACGGCGCCTTTCGCCAGGACCCGGTGAACCGGCAGCTGTTCATGCAGATCCTCATGCACCCCGCAGGCGGGCAGACGCACGCCTTTCGGCTCATGAACGAGACCTCGGTGCTGGGGCGCTACCTGTGGGTGTTTCGGCGCATCGTCGGGCAGATGCAGCACGACCTGTTCCATGTGTACACGGTCGACCAGCACATCCTGATGGTGCTGCGCAACGTGCGGCGCTTCTTCGTTCCCGAGCATGCGCACGAGTACCCGGTTTGCTCGCAGCTCGCGGTTGATTTCGACCGGCCCTGGGTGCTTTACGTGGCCGCCCTCTTCCACGACGTCGCCAAGGGCCGCGGCGGCGACCACTCCGAACTCGGCCGCGTGGAGGTGCGGCGCTTCTGCCGTGAGCATGGCGTCGAACGCGAGGACGCACAGCTGATCGAGTTTCTGGTGCGCGAGCACCTGACGATGAGCCGCGTCGCGCAGAAAGAAGACCTGAGCGACCCCGAGGTGGTGCAGGCCTTTGCCGCGCGAGTCGGCGACACGCGCCGCCTCACCGCGCTCTACCTGCTGACGGTGGCCGACATCCGCGGCACCAGCCCGAAGGTCTGGAACGCCTGGAAGGGCAAGCTGCTCGAAGACCTGTACCGCGCGAGCCTGCGTGCGCTCGGTGGCGCCAAGCCCAACGCCGACGCCGAGCTCGAGGCGCGCAAACTCGAAGCACTGCACGCCCTTAACCTGCACTCGCTGCCCAGCGGTGTGCAGCAGCCGCTGTGGGACACGCTCGAGCTCAGCTACTTTGCGCGCCACGAAGCGGCCGACATTGCCTGGCATGCGCGATCGCTGGCGCACCACGTGGTCACCGTCACGCCGATCGTGCGCTCGCGCCTGTCGAGTGTCGGTGAAGGCTTGCAGGTCCTGGTCTATGCCCCCGACCAGCCCGACCTGTTCGCGCGCATCTGCGGCTACTTCGACGGCGCCGGCTTCAACATCCTCGATGCCAAGGTCCACACCACCAGGAGCGGCTACGCGCTCGACACCTTCCAGGTGATCTCACCGCACGTTCTTCAGCCGCTGGACATCAATTACCGCGACCTGATCGCGCTGGTGGAGCACCAGCTGGCGCAGGCAGTGGCCTCGTCGGGCCCGCTACCGGAGCCCAGCCGTGGGCGCTTGTCGCGTCGCGTGCGCTCGTTTCCGGTCACGCCGCGCGTGCTGCTCAAGCCCGACGAGCGTGCGCAGCGCTGGCTGCTCAGCGTGTCGGCCAGCGACCGTTCGGGGCTTCTCTATGCCATTGCGCGGGTGTTGGCGCGCCACCACCTGAACCTGCAGCTGGCCAAGGTCACGACCTTGGGCGAGCGGGTGGAAGACACCTTCCTCATCGACGGCGCGTCGCTGCAGAAAAACCGCCAGCAGCTCGAGATCGAAACCGAGCTGCTCGAGGCGATCGCCTAGGTTCTTGCTCTGCGCGAGTCCCCTCGCCGCGCGAGTTGAGTCCCCTCTCCCTCTGGGAGAGGGAGGAAGTACGATTTTTTCCTCTCCCAGAGGCAGAGGAAGCAAATCAAGCCCGCTTACTCGATCTTGAACTCGAACTCCTGCACCGCGATCACCTCCTCCGCGCCGCTTTGGCACTTGTACTGCTGCATCGCAGAACGCACCGCCGCATGGAACACGCGCGGTCCCGACAGGATGGTCACTTCCTTGACCACCCCACCGCTGATGCGCGCCTGGGCACGCACAACGCCCGAGGTGCCCTCCTGCAGCGCCTTGCGCGGCAACTCCGGCTTGACCTGCGTCGGACAGACCACGCCGATGTCGGACTTGGAGGCCGGGCCGGGAGGCGCAGCCACAGGGGCTGGCGGAGCCGGTGGCGGCGGCACCTCGATCTTGTATTCGACCTTTGGCGGCTCGGGCGCCGTAGTGATCGCCGGCGCCGCGGTCGGCGGCGGCGTGATCTCAGGCGGCGGTACATAAGGAGGCGGCGGCCGATCGACCTTCGGCGGTGCCGGTGGCGGCTTCACGATCTCTTTGGGTGGCGGCGGCGGCGGCGGGGGCGGTGGCGGCGGCGGCAGCTCGACAATGATCTTGGCTTCGAGGGGCTTCTTGACGATCTCGACCACGTTGCGCGCCAGCCCCGAGACCAGCGCCCAGAAGATGAAGATGTGCAGCACCACGACGGCGATAAAGCCGATGAGCCGCCGCGACGATGGCTGCTGCTGGTAAGTCAAATCCATGCCGACAGGCTCCATGCCGGCCCGCTGCGCCTTGTGAGCGGTGCGGCCAATGCGGCGTTCATTCGATGAATTGCTCGGCGCCGACGATGCCGAACTTGGTGAGGCCGAAGCGCTGCACCGCCGACATCACGGCAACGACGGTCTCGTAGCGCGACCGCTTGTTGGGCCGCAGATGCAGCTCGGGCTGGGCCGCCAGCGGCAGCAGCGACATGTCGCGCAGGCGACGGTCTACCTCCACCGTGTCGGGCATCAGCTCGCCATTGAAGAACACCTTGTTGCGCTCGTCGATGTCGATCTTGACGATGTTGGGCAGCACGTTCTGCTGCGGCGGCGTGCCCACGGGCAAGTCCAGGTTGACGGCGTGCAACTGGATCGGAATGGTGATGATCAGCATGATCAGGAGCACCAGCATCACGTCGATCAAGGGCGTGGTGTTGATGTCCATCATGACTTCGGGCTCGCCGCTGCTGCTGGTGTTGCCTACGCTCATGCTCATTTGAAAACTCCTTCAAAACGGCAACGCGATCCGCCGAGCACAGCCATGTTCAACTCCCGCGCGGCGGCGGCTCGGTGATGAAAGACACCTTGCCGATGCCGGCGCGCTGGCAGGCATAGACCACCTTGCCGACCGAGTCGTATTGCGCCGCCAGGTCGCCGCGGATCTGCACCTCGGGCTGCGGCCTCATGACCGCCACCTTCTTGAGCTTGTCGACCAGCGCCTGCGTGTTGGGCACGCGCGTGTCGTACCAGAACATGCCGCCCTTGCGATCGACCGAGATGATCACGTTCTCGGGTTTGCTCTCGCGGACCTGGATCGACTCTTTGGGAAGCTGGACCGGGATGGAGGTGGTGACGACGGGAATGGTGATGAGGAAGATGATCAGCAGCACCAGCATCACGTCGACCAGCGGCGTGGTGTTGATGCTCGACACGACCTCGTCTTCGTCCTCGTCGGAGCTTGCGACGTTCATCGACATGGCCTACACCTTGCCCCGGGGCGAGGACAGCAGCACCGAGTGCAGGTCGTTGCCAAAGGCGCGCACGTCTTCCATGGCCGACTTGTTGCGACGCACCAGCCAGTTGTAGCCCAGCACCGCCGGCACGGCGACGGCCAGGCCGATGGCCGTCATGATCAGCGCCTCGCCCACCGGACCGGCCACCTTGTCGATGGAGGCCTGGCCGGCCACGCCAATCGCCGTGAGGGCGTGGTAGATGCCCCAGACCGTGCCGAACAGGCCGACGAAAGGAGCCGTCGATCCGACCGTGGCCAGGAAAGCCAGCCCATCCTGCAAACGGCTTTGCACGCGTTCCATGGAACGCTGAATCCCCATCGTCACCCAGCTGTTGAGGTCCACATGCTCTAGCAGGCCGCTGTGCTTCTTGTTTGCCTCGATGCCGGCTTCGGCGATGAAGCGAAACGGGCTCTCTTTCTCGAGCGTATCGGCCCCTTGACGCACGCTGCCCGAGGTCCAGAAGCTCTTGCCCGCCAAGCGCGCCTGGCGGGTGATCTTGGCTTGCTCGATGAACTTGACGACGATGATGTACCAGCTGCCCATCGACATGATGAGCAGGAGCAGCAGCACCGTCTTGGCAACGCCGTCCGAGGTCTTCCAGAGGGCCTCGAGGCCGTAAGGGTTCTCGATCGTCTCGGGCGCGGGTTTGGCCTCAGCGGTGGCCGGCGGCGACACGGCGGGAGCCTGCGCAACGGCGGGCTGAGCCGAAGCTGCATCGGCAGCCTGCGCATGCGCCGACGGTGGCACGACCATCATCAAGGTCGTCGCCACCAACGACACAGCAGCCAGTGAGGCAGCAAGGGAAGAACGGGCAATGCGGAACATGAGATCTCCGTGTAAGCGGCTAGCTTGAATTGAAACGATCGCGGTCGATCCCTGACACGTGACGGGTCAACGCCGGGGGCCCATCGGGACCACTGCAGACTGCGACGTCAACCCTCGTGAGGCTTCCGAGGTTCTGCAAGGCAGGGGGGTCAATCTATGGGAGTGGCAATAGGTTGGCGGCTAGGTCGCGCATTGTGGTCGCTCGACCTTAAGGTTTGGAGGGAGCGGGAATGATGGGCTACGCCTGAAATACAGAACGCTGCGCAGCCATGGCGCGATTGGCAGCGAACTCAACAAAAAACCGCCGGCGCGAGCCGGCGGATGGGATGCATACCGACGATCTGTGAACCAACAGCCGGCAAGCTCGCGGCTTGCCGGCCAGTGGCACCTCAGGTCAGGCCCCGTTCAGAACGAGTACTTCGCGCCCACCGTGAGGAACCGGCCGACAGCGCCAGACTGATGCCACGTCTGGTTGTAGTTGATGGCGTAGGGAATCACGAGGTACGGATCGAACGGCGCCTTGCGATCGAACAGGTTCTGGATGGAGAAGTTGACGTCCAGATTCTTCATCGGCGTCCACCTGGCGAACAGGTCGAACGTCGTAAACGACGGCAGCTTGCATCCGCCGTAGACATTGCCGCTGGTATCGAAGACGCCGCAGTTGTACTGCCCGGCGTCGGGATAATCCACGCCGGTATTGCTGTTGTGAATCGTGCCACTGCCGTCCGGGTCTGTCGTTTCGCCCTTGTGGTCGATCATCTTGATCGGACCCACGTAGTTGATCCCACCGGTCACCGCCCACGGGCCGCGGTCCAAGGTCAGCGTGAGGCTCATCCTGTCCTTCGGCGAGCCGCCACCCGCGCTCTGCACGAGCGGGCCGTGCGTCCCGGCGTACTCGAACGTGTTGCCGTCCGGGTCGGTGCGCTGGAACTTGTTGACGTGCGTCCAGTTCAGCTGGGTCGACAGTTTGCCGGCCTCGCCAAGGCTCATCCGGTGCCGCAGCTCGAGGTCGACGCCGTCGGTCTTCGTCTTCGCCGCGTTCCGGTAAAACCCGGTGACGGTCCCGATGTCGCCATTCGCGTCGTAATAGATGAAGGTATTTGGCTGCGCTCCGGAGATCCTCGATAGCGGAGTGCCGGTTGTCGGCAAGCTACCGATGATCGAGTTCGGATCGGCCTGCACGATTTCGTTCTTGCGATCGACCTTCCAGTAGTCCAACGTCGCGCTGGTGCCGGGCAGCGGCTCTGCAATCAGGCCCAAGGTGTAGCTCTTGGCCGTCTCGGGCTGGATGTTCGGATTTCCTTGCGACAGGATGCCGAAGGTCGTGAAGCCGAAGCTGGAACCGCCGGTTTCGGCCGGGCCAGGCGCACGAAACGCCTCGGAGTACGTACCGCGCACGGCGAACTGATCGATCGGCTTGATCTTGAAGCCGACCTTCGGCGTCGTCGAGCTGCCGAAGTCCGAGTAGCGGTCGTACCGGAGCGCGCCGTTGAGTTCGAGCCACTTGGTCACCGGCGCGTTCAATTCACCGAACACCGCCTGGACCCGGCGGCTGGCGTTGAACGCCGAGTAACCGAGGCCAACAATCTCAGCCGTTTCCGTGAACGGCACGGGCGGCGTGTTAGCGGCTTCCCAGCGCAATTCCCCACCCACCGCCAATCCGAGAGCCCCGCCAGGCAGGTTCATCAGTTCGCGTGACGCCTTGAAATCGATCGACTTGATCGAACTGGTCGGGGTGTTCTCGAGCGTCGGCGAGATGGCGGCCAGGACGCTGGGGGCCGTCAGACTGGGGCTGGTGATGCGATAGGTCCCATTGTTCAGGGCCGCCTGCATGACGTCGTAGCGGATGTAGCCGAAGTTCTGGTTTTTCAGTCGGCTCTTGATGTAGGAAGCGCCGACGTCAAAGTCCCAACCGAACCCTGTTCCCTGCAAACCCTGGACGAGCCGCAACACTTCGTTGTCGGTCGTCTGGTCTCGTCCGCCGAGTTCGAAGGGACGAATAAACAACGACCGATCAACGCCGAAGGTATTGTCGGGATGCCCGGCGGGAAGATTCATGAAGCTGTGCACGAGAAGCGGATTGAAGGGATCCCCCGGCACGAAGACACCGCCGTCGTTGTTCGCGCCCAGGGTGACATTGGCCTTCGACTTGGTACTGAAGTACCCCACCTCCAGATAGGCCGTGAGGGAGGGCGAGAACTGCAATGTGCCCCGGCCGAAGAAGTTAAGCCGGTCGAGTGCAGGCTGCACCTCTTGTTCGACCAGTGGGTTGTAGCCGCACAAACCAGTCGACGGCACGATGGCGCTGGGCGCGCAAGGAATCACGTTCACCCGAGCACCGCCGCCAGTAGCACTTCGAGTCACACCGTACGGCGAGTTGGACGTCGGCCCGGCACTGAAATAAGGGCGGCGAGCGCCGTTGGTGGTGTCGTAGTACCCGCGCGAGGTGTGGTCGCTCTGCCCGATGAACCCGCGGTCCACGGACCAGATGTTCTTCTGCTGGGACGCTTCGAGACTCAAGAAGACGTTGTACTTGTCGGCATCGATATCGCCGAAGCCGAGCGAGCCGAAGGCACGCGTCGTCTTGCCGTCGCCGCGGCTGGCCTGGCCGTACGAGCCACCGATCGAGGCGCCGGTGTAGTTCTTGCGCAGAATCACGTTGACGACGCCGCCCACGGCATCCGCACCGTAGATGGCCGAGGCGCCGTCCTTCAGGACTTCGATTCGGTCCACCGCCTCGAGCGGGAGCGAGTTGAGGTCCACGAAGTTGCGCGTTCCGTCGTCCGCGAGCCCATACGTCGTCATGCGGCGGCCGTTGACCAGCACCAAGGTCGAGTTGACACCCAGACCCCGCAACGAGACGGCGGCGGAACCGGACGCGAAGCCATCGCTGAACGACGACGGGATCGAGCCCAGGCCATCGGCTGTGACTCCCCGTAGGACCTCCTGGATCGACTGCTTGCCGGAGCGCTCGATCTCCTCGCGGGAGATGACTTGCACAGGAGAGGCGGTCTCCGTGTCGGTGCGCTTGATGTTCGAGCCCGTGATGGTCACGCGCTCGAGTTTTTGGGTGTTGTCTTGAGCCTGCGCCAGCCCGCCAGACGAGAGCAACACGCCCCCGCAGGCCATCAACAACGCAGCGGAGAGTTTTGTTCTTTTGAACATTGGAAGACTCCTGAAAGGATAGGTTGACGATAAAACCCAATTACCGAGTCCCTGGTCATGCCGATTTTGTTAACCGGCCGCGCGCGACCCCGCTGCTGTGCAAACGAATTGTCACGTTCAGTGCAATGGCATCGGCCCCGAGCTTTCCTTGATCGTTGCGGCCACGCGCCGCTTGGCCGTCGACGAGACGATCGCTTGCGCCGCAGAAAGCGAGAATCCATGCGGGTTGCAGGCGAATCCGGTGCGCGTACGCTGGCCTTCTCATGGCCGCATGAAGGCTGCTTTGGGCCGTGGTCCTAGCGTCAGGCGCTTGCCAGTTTGTCGCGCGCGACACGGAATCCGCTTGATGTCCAGTCATTCGCGGGGGACCGCGGGGGACAGATGGGCCCGGCCGACAAGGCTGCGAACAGCGTTGCGCCGTGCCGCGTCAACCCCAGGCCAACAACACGTCCCGCCCCTCGACCACCAGGTTCACGCGACGCCCGACCGGCAGGCAAACCTTCGTGGCCACATGCCCGAAAGGCAGGCCGCTCAGGATGGGGGTGCGCGTTGCGGCGCGAAGCTGCGTCACGACCGTCTTCAGGCCATAACCCCGGTCCAACGGCGACTTGCGCCAGTCGCTGAAGGCACCGAGCACGACGGCCTTCTGTGCTTGCAGCACACCGGCCTGGTGCAGCTGCAGCAGCCCGCGCTCGACGCGGTAGGGATGCTCGTTGACGTCTTCCAGGAACAGGATGCCGCCCTTGATGCGCGGCCAGTGCTTCGTTCCAAGCAAGGACAGCAGCACCGTCAGGTTGCCGCCCCACAGCGTGCCGCGCGCCTCGAGGCCATCGAAGCCGGGCTCGGTGCGAAAACCGACCGCCTCCAGCTCGCCGTGCATGGCCTCGAGAAAGCACGCCTCGGTGACCTCTTCGACACCGCCCTGCTCGGCCGTGCGGCTGAAGTCGTCATGCGCCAAAGGCCCGGCCCACAAGCCACCGGGACTGCGCGTTGCAAGCGCGCCGTGCGCCAGCGCGCCCAGGTGCAGCGCGGTGAAGTCGCTGTACCCGACCCAGCGCGTGCCACGCTCGATGCTGCGAGCGATGCGGGGCCATTCGATGCGGTCGAGCAAGCGCGTCAGGCCGTAGCCGCCGCGCAGCGCCATTGCCACCGAGGGCGCGGCATCGGCCACCCGGTGCAGGGCCGCCAGGCGCGTGTCATCGTCGCCGGCGAAGCGCTGGCTGCGGGCCAGCGCGGTGGCATCGAGCGACGCATCGAAGCCGATCGACAACAGGCGCCTGAGCGCACGGCGGGCGGCGGCGGGCTCGGCGAGCACGCCCGAGGGCGCAAACACGCTCAGCGTCAAACGCGCTGGTTCGCAAGCGTGCGGCGAAGCGTCGTGTTCATCGACGGATGTGGCGCGCATCAAAGGTCCGTCAGGTCGCCGGGAATGGTGTCCTGCATCTCGATCACCTCGACGATGTCGAAGTCCACGGCGTTCTGAAAGTCGGACTGCGTCGGGTCGCTGGCCGCCGCCGCGGCGGGCGCCTCGCGTGTACCGCGAGCTTCGGCGCGACGGGCAGCAAAAAACTCGCGCAACAGCGCACCGCAGGCGTCGCCGAGTACGCCGCGCTCGACGCTGGTGTGGTGGTTGAGCCGAGAGTAGCCAAACAAGTCCAGCACCGAGCCGGCCGCGCCGGTCTTGGGGTCGACGGCACCGAACACCACGCGCTTGAAGCGTGCGTGCATCAGCGCCATGGCACACATGGCGCAGGGCTCGAGGGTGACGTAGATTTCGCAGTCGGGCAGGCGATAGTTGCCGAGCAGTTGCGCCGCATGCCGCAAGGCCACGATCTCGGCATGCGCGGTCGGGTCGTTGGTGGTGATCGGCCGGTTGTAGCCGGTCGCCACGAGCTGGCGCGCGCCGTCCACCTCGCGCAGGATCACCGCGCCGACCGGCACCTCGCCCACCAGCCAGGCGTTCTGCGCCTGGTCGAGCGCCATGCGCATGCCGGCCTCGTCGCGGTTTTGCTGCTCAGAGGCCTCACTCATGCTGCGCGCACGAAGCCGCAGCGGCAGCCACAGCCGCAGCAGTTGCTCGGTGCCTCATTGCGCCGCGCCGGCCGAGCGGGCCGCGCCCTGCTGCAGCTGTTGCTGCACTTGGTCGCGGACTTGCTGCTGCATGTTCTGCGACTGCTGCGGCACCGTCAGTGACGGGTCGGCCGCCACCGCGCCCGGAAAGGCGTCGAGCCGGCCGCCACGTTCGCCGAGCTGAGGTGTGGCGGTGTCGCCCTGCGCCGCCGACACCGCCGCCGGACTCGGCAGCGTGCGGATCGCCTGCAACTGTTTCTTGGCAACCGAGCCGATGATGGCCAGCACGATCAGCAGACCCAGGACACTGAAGACGATGCGCATGGCTTGCTCCTGCTTGATGGTTTGTATTCTGCCTCTCGGAGCGTTGGGACGACACGCTCTGCGGCGCTGCCCGTTACATGACGCTGCGCCCCGCCCGTTCATGCCGGGCCGAATCGAGATCAGCTCACCAGCGTCATGCCGCATCCCTTCACGGCGCCTCGATCAAATGTCATCGTTTGATCGCACCCGGCCACTGACGCCGAGCGCTCGATCAGGCAATCGGCAAAGTCAGCATTGGCACTCTGAAAGACACGCAGCGCCTTCCACACCGTTTCGGCCCGATCAACGACGATCTCCTTTGTCCGCAGCAGGGCATCGAAAGCTTTGACGAGCTGGGCTCGGTCGAGGTCATAGGCTGAAGAAAGCACCCAGGCGAGTTCCACCACTACCACCAGCGGCACGAAGCCCGGCGCCTGGGCTGACAGCGACTCGACGAGACGGGTCGCCATGGGCGACTGCCTGGAATCGTCCTGCATGATGTAGCGCGCCAGCACGTTGGTATCAAGCCCGATCATTTGGCTGACGCCCCACGCCGAGCGATGGCCGCGTTCATTGCCTCGATCGAAACCGATTTGAGTGGCTTGCCGAACATGCCTTTCAAAGCAGTAACAGACCGCGTGGCGGCGATGAACTCGTAGCGTCCGGGCGCGATTTCGACGAACTCGACTCGGTCACCAGCGTCCACGCCCAGCGCCTCACGCACCGCGGCAGGGATGGTGATCTGGCCTTTGCTGGTGAGGGTGGCGGTGGTCATTGGCTGGGTCACTGATCCGGCGCCTTACTTTAATGTAAGGAGCTTGGCCGGGCAAGCGCCAGCACCTCCTACTCCCATTCGATGGTTGCCGGCGGCTTGCTCGAGATGTCGTAGGTCACGCGGTTGATACCGCGCACTTCGTTGATGATGCGACTCGAGACTTTTTTCAGCAGCGCATACGGCAGCTCGGCCCAGTCGGCCGTCATGAAGTCGCTGGTCTGCACCGCGCGCAATGCAACCACGTAGTCGTAGGTGCGCCCGTCGCCCATCACGCCCACGCTCTTGACGGGCAGGAACACGGCAAAGGCCTGGCTCGTCAGCTCGTACCAGTTCTTGCCGCTGGCGGCGTCGACGGTGCCCCGCAACTCCTCGATGAAGATGGCGTCGGCTCGTCGCAGCAGGTCGGCGAAGTCGCGCCTCACCTCGCCGAGGATGCGCACGCCCAGGCCCGGCCCAGGGAAGGGGTGGCGATAGACCATGGCAGGCGGCAGGCCGAGCGCGACGCCGAGTTCGCGGACCTCGTCCTTGAAGAGTTCGCGCAAGGGCTCGAGCAGCTTCAGGCCCAAGGTCGCGGGCAGGCCGCCGACGTTGTGGTGGCTCTTGATGGTGGTGGCCTTCTTGCTGGCACCGCCCGACTCGATCACGTCGGGGTAGATGGTCCCCTGCGCCAGCCACTTGGCCTGCCGGAGCTTGCCGGCCTCGGCCTGGAACACTTCGACAAATTCTCGGCCGATGATCTTGCGCTTTTGCTCCGGTTCGCTCACGCCCGCCAGCGCACCAAGGAATTGCTCGCTCGCATCCACATGCACGACCTTGGCGTGCAACTGGCCGGCAAACATCTCCATCACCATGCGCCCCTCGTCCAGGCGCAGCAGGCCGTGGTCGACGAACACGCAGGTGAGCTGGTCGCCGATGGCGCGGTGGATCAGCGCGGCGGCGACGCTCGAATCCACGCCGCCCGACAAGCCCAGGATCACTTCCTCGCTGCCCACTTGCTCGCGAATGCGCGCCACTGCTTCTTCGACATAGTTGCCCATCACCCAGTCGGGCCGGGCGCCGGCGATGTCGAGCACGAAGCGGTCGAGCAGCGCCCTGCCCTGCAGCGTGTGCGTGACCTCGGGATGGAACTGCACGGCGTAGTAGCCACGTGACTCGTCGGCCATGCCGGCGACCTCGCAGCTCGGCGTGCTGGCCATGAGCTTGAAGCCGGGCGGCAGCAGCGTGACCTTGTCGCCGTGGCTCATCCAGACCTCGAGCATGCCGAAGCCTTCGGCGGTGCTGAAATCCTGAATGCCTTGCAAGAGCCGCGTGTGGCCGTGCGCACGCACCTCGGCATAGCCGAACTCACGGTGCGTGCTGGCCTCCACCTGGCCACCCAACTGCACTGCCATCGTGAACATGCCGTAGCAGATGCCGAGCACCGGCACGCCCAAGTCCCACACGGCTTGCGGCGCGCGCAGGTCGTGTTCTTCGTAGGTGCTGGCATGGCTGCCGCTCAGGATGACGGCCTTGGGCGCGAATTCGCGCACGAAGGCGTCGGACACGTCGCTCGGGTGAATTTCGCAAAAGACATGCGCCTCGCGCACACGTCGTGCGATCAGTTGCGTGACCTGGGAGCCGAAGTCGAGGATGAGGATCTTGTCGTGCATGGTGGGCAAGCTTGCTAAAGGACTCAAAGAGGCGCCGCCGCGGCCGCGTGGCGTGTCGCACGCTGGCGGCGAAAGTGCCGCAACGCCAGCAGCATCGCCAGGGCCTGCAGCGCCGCGCAAAAATAGTAGGGCGCACCGATGCGCCAGTCGCCCTGCGGCAGGTCCGACACCAGGCCAAGCAGCGCCGCGCCGATGACCGGTGCGGCAACGGCCATCAGGCTGTTAAGCGAGGACACCGCCCCCAGCGTCTGGCCCTGCGTGCTGGCGTCGGCCGCGTTGGAGACGATGCTTTGCAGCGACGACGACGCGGCAAAGCCCAGCACGTTGGCAACGATCACCGCGTACATCATCCAGCCTTCGGTGGCCGCGCCCCACAGCAGGTAGCACAGGCTCGACGACATCAGCCCGAGCACTGCCAGGCGCTGCGCCGAAAAACGCCGCAGCAGCCGGCCGAGCAGCACGCCCTGCACCAACGCCGACATGGCGCCCACCGCGAACAGCGACCAGCCGTTTTCCAGCGGACCCCAACCGAACTTGAAGCTGGTGTAGAGCACCCAGGTGGTGTGCAGCGTGAACTGCGCCAGGCCCGACAGCGCCAGCACCGCCACCAGCGAGCCGACGCCCTTGAGTTCGGCCAGGCCCCTGAGCGCACTCACCGGGTTGGCGCGCTTCCAGTCGATGGCGCGGCGTTGCTCCTTGGGCAGCGACTCCGGCAGCACGAAGTAGCCGTACAGCCAGTTGAGCAGGGCCAAGGTGCCGGCTGCATAGAACGGCAGGTGCAGATCGATGGCCCCCATCAGCCCACCGGCCACCGGGCCGAGGATGAAGCCCAGGCCGAACATGGCGCCCAGCATGCCGAAGCGCCTGGCACGCTGCTCCGGCGGCGTGATGTCGGCGACATAGGCGTGGGCGACGGCCGCATTGGCCTGCATGGCGCCGCCCACCAGGCGCACCGCGATCAGCATCCACAGCGCAGTCGCGAGTGCGGTGGCAAAGAAGTTGAGCGCCAGCCCGCAAAAGCCGATCAGCAGCACCGGCCGCCGGCCGTAGCGGTCCGACAAAGCACCGAGGATCGGCGAGCCGAAGAAGTTGGCGATGCCGAAGGCGAAGGCGACCGCGCCGAACCAGTACGCCTGGTGGGCTTGCGAGCCGGTGAAGGTGCCCACCAGCGGCGGCAGCACCGGGATGATCAAGCCGATCGAGACCATGTCGATCAGCACGGCGATCAAGATGAAGCGCATCGCCGCGGCGCGGCGCGGCGGCGCGGCGGAGAAAGGCAAGTTCACTGGCGCTTCAAACGTCGATGCACACGACACCGATGCGCAATGCAGCGCGCCGCAAGGCGTCGTCTTTGGTGGCGAGCTGGGCGCCGGTGCGGAAGGCTTGCTCGAGGTAACTGGCGTCGTAAAAACTCAGACCTTCCCGTTCGGCGTGCGCCAGCGTCGACAACATGCGTTCCTGGTCTGGTGCCGCCTCGAGCCTGACCCGTGCGCGATGCAGCAAACGCACCGCCTGCGTGAGCTGTTGGGGCGTCAGGCGGCCGCGACGCCGCGCCGTCCTCAAGAGGTTGCCCGATTCCCAGGCCCATACGGCGGGCGCCTGGAACAGCTCGTCCTCGCCCAGTGCGCGCTGGTAGAGGAGATCGGCCGCATCGTTCGCTTCGTCCGGCAACAACCAAGCGGCCGTGGCCGAGGCGTCGAGAGTGATGGGCATCGCCGCGCTTTCAGAACCTGCGACCTTCGTCGCGCAGCTCGCGCCACCCCGGCCCGGGCCGCACCCGTGCGCGCAGCTGGCGGAGTTCCTTCAGTTCGCGTTCGATCTGCGCCGCGCTCACCTGCGGCACGCTCGGGCGCACCGGCAGCATCCGCACCACTTCCTTGCCATGGCGCGTGATACGCACTTCCTCGCCCGCTTCGACGGCCGCGATCAGCTCCGAAAAACTCTGCTTCGCCTCGAAGATGCCGGTGGTGCGCATAAATCTGGCCAATAAAATACAACTGGCCAGACTGTAGCACCGCGGGCTCAGTCAGCCCGGTAGTTCGGCGCTTCCTTGGTGATCTGCACGTCATGCACGTGGCTCTCACGGATGCCCGCTGAAGTGATCTCCACGAACCGCGCCTTGTCGTGCAACTCGTCGACGCTCGAGCAACCGCAGTACCCCATTGCGGCGCGCAGTCCGCCGGCCATCTGGAACAGGATCGCGATGACCGAGCCCTTGTAGGGCACGCGGCCTTCGATGCCTTCGGGCACCAGCTTGTCGGCGTTCGGGTTGGCGCCGGTGTTGTCCTGGAAATAGCGGTCGGCGCTGCCCTGCTGCATGGCGGCGATGGAGCCCATGCCCCGGTAGCTCTTGTAGCTGCGTCCCTGGAACAACACGATCTCGCCCGGCGCCTCTTCGGTGCCGGCGAACATGCCGCCCATCATGACGGTGCAGGCACCCGCGGCCAGCGCCTTGGCGATGTCGCCGGAGTAACGGATGCCGCCGTCGGCGATGAGCGGCACGCCGGAGCCCTTAAGCGCCGTGGCGACGCTGTCGATCGCCATGATCTGCGGCACGCCCACGCCGGCCACGATGCGCGTGGTGCAGATCGAGCCGGGGCCGATGCCCACCTTCACGCCGTCGGCGCCGGCCTCGGCCAGCGCCAGCGCCGCCTCGCCGGTGGCGATGTTGCCGCCGATCACGTCGACCTGCGGGTAGTTGCGCTTGATCCAGCGCACCCGCTCGATCACGCTCTTGCTGTGGCCGTGCGCGGTGTCGACCACGATGGCGTCGACGCCGGCCTTGACCAGCGCCTCGACGCGCTCCTCGGTGCCTTCACCGACGCCGACCGCGGCACCCACGCGCAGCTTGCCATGCGCGTCGCGAGCGGCGTTCGGAAAGTTGGTCTGCTTGGTGATGTCCTTGACGGTGAAGAGGCCCCGCAACTCGTTGGCGGCGTTGACCACCACCACGCGCTCGAGCTTGTGCTTGTGCATGAGCGCCTTGGCCTCCTGCAAGGTGGCGCCTTCGTTGACCGAAACGACCCGCTCGCGCGGCGTCATGATCTCGCGCACCGGCGCGTCGAGGCGGGTTTCGAAGCGCAGGTCGCGGCCGGTGATGATGCCCACCACCTTGCCTTCGTCGACCACCGGAAAGCCCGAGATGCCGTGCGCGCGCGACAGGTCGATCACGTCGCGAACGCGCACGCCCGAAGAGATGGTGATCGGGTCGCGCAGCAGCCCCGACTCGTAGCGCTTCACGCGCGAGACCTCTGCGGCCTGCTGCTTGGGGCTCAGGTTCTTGTGGATGATGCCGATGCCGCCTTCCTGCGCCAGGGCGATGGCCAGCCGCGCTTCGGTCACGGTGTCCATGGCCGCGGACACCAGCGGCAGGTTCAGCGTGATGTTGCGCGACAGGCGCGTCGCGAGCGAGGTGTCGCGCGGCAGAACCTGGGAGAAGGCGGGCACCAGCAACACATCGTCGAAGGTGAGCGCTTTGCCGAGAAGGCGCATGGGGCAGGCTCCAGTCTCAAAACGAAATTATACGGACGGGGGTCCTGCGCCACGATCCAGCGTGAGAAGTTGCACGCGGCCCACGGGCGCTCGCGCCGCGCCTCTGCGGCGCCGCGATGCCGGGCAGGCAGGTCGCTAAACTGACCGGTATGAACAAGAACAAGCTCTGCTGGCTGGCCGCACTGGCGAGCACTTGCGCACTCATGGCAACTGCGGGTGAGCAGGCGCATTGGAAATGGCGTGACGCCAACGGCCACATCCAGTACAGCGACCTGCCGCCGCCCAAGACGGTTGCGCCCAAGGACATCTTGATCCGCCCTATGCCAGCGCCGCCGTCGCTCGTGCCGGCGGCGAGCGCCGCTTCGGCACTGGCCGCGTCCGCCGCAGCGTCGGAGGTCGCACCGGCGGTCAGCGACGTCGACCCCGCGCTCGAGGCCAAGCGCAAGCAGGCCGAGCAGGAAGAGACGGCCAAGCGCAAGGCCGAGGAAACGCGCATCGCCCAGGCGCGCGCCCAGAGCTGCGAGCGGGCACGCGCGGCCCTGCGCACGCTCGAAAGCGGCGTGCGCATCGCGCGCACCAACGTCAAGGGCGAGCGCGAGTTCCTCGACGACGGCGGGCGCGAGCAGGAAACGCAAGTCGCCCGTGGCATCGTCGCGAGCGACTGCCGCTGACGCGAAGGTTCAGTGCCCGCCGGGCCGTCCCAAGGGCGCCAAGCGCGCCCTCGGGGGGCAGTGAACGCAAAGACAAAGAGCGTGGAGGCTCGGCTCAGTGCCCGCCGGGCTGCCCCTAGGACCACGAAGGGGACTCTTCGTGGTCCTTGGGGCAGTGAACGCAGTTGAGGGTGGGGGCTCGGCGCAGCGCGCGGTCTTGATGCCGCGGCCTGCCTGGCTGCGAAAGCGCAGGCGACGCGCCTCTTTCGGGTCGACCTGCAGCGGACGGTAAAGCTCCACGCGGTCGCCGTCACGCAACGGCTCGGACCCTGCACAGAGCCGCCCCCAAACGCCCACGGGGGATGCCACCAGGTCGATGTTCGGATGACGCTGCTCGAGGCCGCTCGCCCGTAGGGCCTGCGCCACGGTGCTGCCCTCCTCCAGGCGAAGTTCGACCGCGTCGACGATGCGCGCCGACGGGCTGTAGACCACCTCGATGCGCATCACGCCGTGCTCACCGCGGGCCATGCACCTGCTCGGCGCGTTTGACGAAAGCATCGACCAGGGTGTTGGCAATGCGATCAAACACGGGGCTCACCACGACTTCGAGCGCCCGGCTGCTGAAGGCGTAGCGCAGCTCGAATTCGATCCGACACGCCCGCGGCGCGTCTGCGGCGGCGGAGCCGAGCGGCACGAATTGCCAGCTGCCCTGCAACTCGGAGAACGGGCCATCGACCAGGGACACGCGCACCGACTCGTCCTGCACCTGCGTGTTGCGCGTGGCGAAGGCGTGGCGCACGCCGTGAAAGGCCATGTATAGGCGGGCCGTCACCTCGCCCGGGTTGGCTTGCAGCACCTCGGCGCGTTCGCACCAGGGCAGGAATTTCGGGTAGTCGGGCACGGCCGTGACCAGCTCGTACATCTCGTGCGCCGAGTACCAGAGCAGGACCGACTTCTTGACATGCTTCATAGAATCAGCCAATTCTATTGAGGCCCTCGATGGCGATCGCAGACAACAAGAAAGCTCGCTACAACTACCTGCTCGAAGAGCAGTTCGAAGCTGGCGTGGTGCTCGAAGGCTGGGAAGTCAAAGCGATCCGCGCCGGCCAGGTGCAACTCACCGACGGCTATGTGGTCATCAAGAACGGCGAGCTGTTCCTGATCGGCTGCCGCATCAACCCGCTCAACACCGCCTCCACGCACGTCCACCCCGAGGCCGACCGCACCAAGAAGCTGTTGATGAAGAAGGACGAGATCCGTCGTCTGGTCGGCAAGGTCGAGCAAAAGGGCTACACGCTGGTGCCGCTCAACCTGCACTACAAGGGCGGCCGCGTAAAGGCCGACATCGCGCTGGCCAAGGGCAAGGACCTGCACGACAAGCGCGACACCGAGAAAAAGCGCGACTGGGAGCGCGAAAAGGGAAGACTCATGCGAACCAAAGTGAGCGGCCCCAAGGGCCAGGGCGCGTAGCGACCGGGTCGAGCCCTTCGTCAGAAAGGGTGCTTGATGGGAACGAAGGTGGTTGGCCCGAACGGCCAGTGAACCTAGCGGCCCGGTCGTTTTTGACGGTTGGCGTCAAAGCACCACGGCTGCGCGCGCCGATGCGACGGCGCGAGTGCCGCGCGCCGCAACCCAGTGCACCGCCGGCACCTCGACCCAGCGGTGCATCAGCGCTGCAGCGCCGAGGCTGGCGCCCCAGGCAAGCAGCATGCCCAGGCCCTGCACCGCGGCCGTCGCCGGCAGGAAGCGGACGAACGCGGCGTTGATGACCAGGCACACGCCGAAGTGGACGAGAAACAGGCAGTAGCTGATGCGGCTGAGGCGCCCGACGACGCCCTTCGCCCATCCGGGCAGATCGAAGCGCCACCGTGCCGCAGCCATGATCGCGAGCGCCACCACGGCGGCCAGGGCAATGCGCGGGCGCCAATCGAGCAGCAGGGCCGACGCCACGACGGCACCCGCTCCGGCCGCGCTGGCCACCCGCCAGCGTGGTCGCATCGGCGCCGACGCCCACCACGCCGCCATCACGCCAAGCCCGTAGGCGCCAAAGAAATACGGCGCCGCCACGTCCCATGCGCCCTGGCGGTTGAAGTGAAGCAAGGACGCCAGCCACAGCGCCGTCACCAACCAGGGCGCGAGCGGCTGCCGCAGCCCGAGCCGGCGCTCCAGCGGCACCGCGAGCCACAGCAGCCCGACGAGCAGCGCGAAGAGCTGGAAGTCGATCGCGACGTACCAGACACCGGCCGACAGCGCGTCCACGCCGAGCAGGTCTTGCAGCAGCAGCAAGTGCGCCAACAACGGCCACCACCCTGCCGGCTCGGGGATCGAGGGGTGCGTCATCAGGCGGCGTGCCAACGCCGCGCACACCAGCACCACCAGCAACGTGGCCGCATAAGGCAGCGCCAGGCGCAGGTAGCGCTCGCGCAGGGCCGCGAGCTTGGATCCGACGAGGACGAGCCTGCCCTCGGGGGCGAGTTGACGCGCCGCGAGAAAGCCGCCGACCACCAGGAACACCTGCACCGCGAGCCGCCCGTGTCGCGCAAGCCACTCGATCAACTGCGGCGCCGCCTGCGCCACCACATCGGACATCGGCCCGTAGAAGGCGAGGTGGTGCAACACGATGAGCTGCGACGCCACGGCCTTCAGCAGGTCGATCAGCGGCAGGCGCTGCATAACAGCAGGCTTAGGCGCGGGCCGCACGGCTTCAGCCCTCGCCGGGCCGCCCCAACAGGGCTGAGCGTCCCCTCGGGGGACAGCACCGCAGGTGTGCGTGGGGGTTGTCATCTCAGCCCTCGCCGGGCCGCCCCAACAGGGCTGAGCGCCCCCTCGGGGGGCAGCACCGCAGGTGCGTGGGGGTTGTCATCATTGCCCTCGCCGGGCCGCCCCAACAGGGCTGAGCGCCCCCTCGGGGGCAGCACCGCAGGTGCGTGGGGGTTGTCATCTCAACCGAGCGAGCGCAGTGCCTGCTCGCAGTCGGCGATCAGGTCGTCCGCCGACTCGAGGCCGAGCGAAAAGCGCACCAACGTGCCCTTCCCCAGCGCGGCCTGCGGGCCGCGCAGCAACGCCAGGTCATAGGGAACCACCAGGCTCACCGGCCCGGCCCACGAATAACCGATCTTGAACAGGCGCAGCGCGTCGACGAAGGCGTCGACCTGCGCCGTCGTGTAACGCGCGTCGAACACCACCGAGAACAGCCCCGCCGCGGCGCGGCAGGTCGCCGCCCAATGCGCATGGCCGGGCGAACCGACGAAGGCCGGGTGCAGCAGCTGCGCGATCTCCTTGCGCTGCTGCCACCAAGCGGCGAGACGTCGCGCGGCGGCGTCCTGCGCGGCGTAGCGCAGCGCCAGGGTGGGCAGCGAGCGCAGCACGAACTCGGCATCGTTGGCGCCGATGCCCAGGCCCAGGCGCATGTGCGTCGCACTCAGCCGCAGGTGCAGCGCCTCATCAAGCGTGGTCACCGCGCCCATCAACACGTCGGCGCCACCCGACGGGTATTTGGTGAGCGCCTGCATCGAGATGTCGATGCCGCAGTCGAAGGGCGCAAATGCGACGCCCGCACCCCAGGTGTTGTCGAGCGCACTGGTCACACCGCGCGCCCGGCAGGCCGCCACCAGGGCCGCCATGTCGGGGAACTCCATCGTCACCGAACCGGCCGCCTCGATCCAGACCAGCCGTGTCTGCGGGCCGATCATCGTGGCGAGCGCCGCGGCATCCATCGGGTCGTAGAGGCGGTGCGTGATGCCCCAGTGCGCCAGCTCCTGGCGCGCCAGCTCCTTGCTCGGCCCGTACACATTGGCCGGCAGCAGCAGCTCGTCGCCCGACTTCAGCAACGCCAGGTTCACCAGCGCGATCGCCGCCAGCCCGCTCGGCGCCAGCACGGTGTGGCGCCCGCCCTCCAGCGCGGCGATGCGCGCTTCGAGCGTGAAGGTGGTCGGCGTGCCGTGCAGGCCGTAGGTGTAGCCGCTCTTGGACTTCCAGTCGCGTGCGCGCAGGGCCGCGGCGGTGGCGAAGATGACGGTCGAGGCCTTGTGGACGGCCGGCGGCACCGCGCCAAAGCCTGCCGGCGGGCGGTAGGCATGATGGATGAGGCCGGTGGTCAGCGGATCGTCGCGGTCCGAGGCCTTTGTCATGCCCGCCTCACACCGGCTGCCCGACCAGGTCGTGGCCTTGCGTGCCGACGATGCGCGCCCGCGTGAACTCGCCCACCTTCAGGGTCTTGGACGCCTTCAGCGGCGCCAGCAGATGCACCACGCCGTCGATCTCCGGCGCGTCGGCATAGCTGCGGCCCACGCCACCTTTTTTGCCCAACGCCGGGGCCGAGTCGACCAGCACCTGCATGTCCGCACCCACGCGCTCGGCGAGCTTGGCGGCCGACACCTGCTCGGCCACCGCCATGAAGCGCGCGCGGCGCGCCTCGCGCACGTCCCGGGGCAGCGCACCGGGCAATTCGTTGGCACTGGCGCCGGCCACGGGCGAGTAGGCAAAGCAGCCGGCGCGGTCGATGCGCGCCTCGCGCATGAAGTCGAGCAGGTGCTCGAACTCGCCTTCCGTCTCGCCGGGAAAGCCGGCGATGAAGGTCGAGCGCACCACGATTTGCGGGCAGGCCTCGCGCCAGCGTGCCAGGCGCTCGAGGTTCTTTTCTCCGCTGGCGGGGCGCTTCATGCGCTTCAACACGTCGGGATGCGAATGCTGGAAAGGCACGTCCAGGTAGGGC
>NZ_JANMWL010000205.1:0-3576 GCF_031393925.1 Methylibium sp.
CTGCCCGACTCGCGCATCGACGCCATCGGCATGAGCGAATTGCTGCGCGACGCGGTGCGCACCGCGCAGCGCACCAAGTCGCACGAGGGCCGGCGGCGCCAGATCCAGTACCTGGGCAAGCTCATGCGCCGGGCGCAAGACGCAGGCGGCATCGAGCCGATCCGCGAGGCCGTCGCTTCCTTCCAGCTCGGTCATGCCAAGGACGCGCTGGCGCTGCACGAGGCCGAGCGCTGGCGCGCCGAGCTGCTGGCCGACGACGCCGCGCTCGGCCGCTGGCTGGCCGAGCACCCGACAAGCGACGTGCAGCAACTGCGCAACTTGACACGCAGCGCCCGCAAGGACGCGGTGCCCGCGCTGCCCGGCGGGCTCGCGCGCCACGGCCGCGCCTACCGCGATCTGTTCCAGTTGCTGCGCGAGACGCTCCACGACGCAAAGGCAGCGCATGAGTGACTTCGACGCGGTGAAGATCGGCCTCGTGTCGGTGAGCGACCGCGCCTCCAGCGGCGTCTACCAAGACCAGGGCATACCGGCACTGCAGGCGTGGCTGGTCCGCGCGATCAAAAACCCCATCACCTGGGCCACGCGGCTGATCCCCGACGACGCGCCCGGCATCAGCGCCACCTTGATCGAGCTGGTCGACGCCGAGCACTGCGACCTCGTGCTCACCACCGGCGGCACCGGCCCGGCGCCACGCGACGTGACCCCCGAGGCGACCTTGGCCGTGGCGCACAAGGAGATGCCCGGCTTTGGCGAGCAAATGCGCCAGATCTCGCTGCGCTTCGTGCCCACCGCCATCTTGTCGCGGCAAGTGGCGGTGATCCGCGGCAAGGCCTTGGTGATCAATCTTCCCGGGCAGCCGAAGTCGATCGCAGAAACGCTCGAAGGCTTGCCGAGCGCGAACCCGCCGGCCCACGGCATCTTCGCGGCGGTGCCGTACTGCATCGACCTGATCGGCGGGCCCTACCTGGAAACCGACGAAGCGGTGTGCAAGGCGTTTCGGCCGAAGAGCGCGGTGCGGGTGCGTTAGGGCGCCTGGCTCGCACGACGCCCTCGCCGCGCCCCGCCCTCTCGCGGCTCACTTCACCAACTGATTGAGCGCCGCCGCGTCGAAGTCTTCGCTCGTCTGCGCGTCGCTCGGCACGCAGTCGCCGGCCGCGGCACGTTGCGAGAGTTTTTCGACCGCCGCCCACAGCATGGCGATCTGGTGTTCGTGGCCCGAGGCGTGGTCGATCAGGCCCTTCATGGCCTGCGCGACCGGGTCGTCGCCCTGCGTCACGCCGTAGGCGGAGAAGCCCATTTTGTTGGCCACCGCCTCGCGCTGCAGGTCGTCGGGCGCGGCCAGGATGCGCGCCGGGTTGCCTACCGCGGTGGCACCGGGCGGCAGCGCCTTGGTGAGCACCGCGCCGGAGCCGATGCGCGCGCCCGCACCGACGGTAAAGCCGCCCAGTACGCAGGCGTTGGCGCCGACGATCACGCCGCGCTCCAAGGTCGGGTGGCGCTTGGCGCCCTTCACGAGCGCCGTACCGCCGAGCGTCACGCCCTGGTAGATGGTGCAGTCGTCGTGGATTTCGGCCATTTCGCCGATCACGACGCCCATGCCGTGATCGATGAAAACGCGCCGACCGATCTGCGCGCCGGGGTGAATCTCGATGCCCGTGAGCCAACGCGTCCCGTGCGAAATCATCCGCCCCATCCACTTGAAGCCACCCCTCCAGCAGGCATGCGCCCAGCGGTGCAGCAAGAGTGCGTGCAGGCCGGGGTAGCAGGTCAGCACCTCGAAGGGCGTGCGCGCGGCGGGGTCACGCTCGAGGATGCAGGCAATGTCTTCGCGAAGGCGGTCGAACATGGGGCGTCGGTGGAGTGATGAATGGCGAGCTGCTGGGTCAGGCACGGCGCTCGCTCTGCCGAGATTAACTCAGCGCTTGAGCATCGAGGTGGCGATGCCGCGCAGCAAATGGACCTCTTCTTCGCCCAGCGCGGCGCGGTTGAGCAACTGGTTCAGGCGCGGCAGCAGCTTCTTCGGCGCGGCCGGGTCCAGATGGCCGATGTGGACCAGCGCCCGCTGCCAATGCTCGATCAAACCCTGCACCGCGGCGCCGTCGGCCAGGCTCGCATCCACGGTGCGCGGCGCGACCGCATAGCCGCCGAGTGCCTGGCGCCATTCATAGGCGATCAACTGCACCGCTTGCGCGAGATTGAGCGAGCCGTAGTCCGGGTGCGCGGGAATGCTCAGGCAGGCGTGGCAGCGGTACACGTCTTCATTGGCCATGCCGTAGCGCTCGGAGCCGAACACGAAGCCCAGCCGCTGCCCACTCGCCACCAGGGTCGGCAGCAGCGCGCGCGGCGCATGCGTGGGCGGGCCAAAGTCGCGCGGCGTCATCGCCGTGGCGCAGGCGAAGCTCACGCCGTCGAGCGCCTCGGCCAAGGTCGCGACGATGCGCGCGCGCACCAGGATGTCGGCCGCGCCGCTGGCCATCGCCACCGTGTTCTCCTGGCTCAACACGTCGGCAAAGCGCGGCGCCACCAACACCAGGTCGGCAAAGCCCATCACCTTCATGGCCCGCGCCGCCGCGCCGACGTTGCCGGGGTGGCTCACGCCGACGAGGATGAAGCGGGCCGGATCAGCAAGGCTCATGGGACGGCAGCTAAAATTCAATTATCGGCGGCGGTGCTCGTCGCCCGCAGCCCAGTCGCTGCGCTTCGCGGCCTCACCGCCGCCCGCTCTTTTTACCCGCCGGTCCACCTTCACGCCTCGCGCGCCTGCCCGCCATGTCTCAAGTCCTGCACCCGATGCTCAACACCGCCGTCAAGGCCGCGCGCGCGGCGGGCGCGATCATCACCCGGGCCGCCCAGGACCTGGACCGCGTGGCGGTCACGAGCAAGTCGCACAACGACTTTGTCACCGAGGTGGACCACGCGGCTGAAGAAGCCATCATCAAGATCCTGCTGGCCGCCTACCCCGGCCACGGCATCCTGGCCGAGGAGTCGGGCCGCACGCACGGCGCCAAGGACAGCGACTACCTCTGGATCATCGATCCGCTGGACGGCACCACCAACTTCATCCACGGCTTGCCGGTCTACGCGACCTCGATCGCGCTGGCCTTGCGCGGCCAGGTGCAGCAGGCCGTCGTCTACGACCCCACGCGCAACGACCTGTTCTTCGCCTCCAAGGGCCGCGGCGCGTTCTTGAACGACAAGCGCCTGCGCGTGAGCAAGCGCATCCGGCTGCTTGAAGCGCTCATCGGCACCGGGTTCCCGTTCCGCAAGGGCGACAACTTCAAGCGCTACGTGACGATGTTCGAGGAAGTCATGCAAAGCTGCGCCGGCCTGCGCCGCCCGGGTGCTGCCGCACTCGACCTGTGCTACGTGGCCGCGGGCTGGTATGACGGCTTCTTCGAGACGGGCCTGAGCCCCTGGGACATCGCCGCCGGCTCGCTGATGGTCACCGAGGCCGGCGGCTTGATCGGCAACTTCACCGGCGAAGCCGACTTCCTCTATCAGCGCGAGATCGTGGCCGGCAACCCGAAGATCTATGCGCAGCTGGTGAGCATCCTGGCGCCGCACACGGGGGTGGTG
>NZ_JANMWL010000208.1:0-8945 GCF_031393925.1 Methylibium sp.
GTTCAGCGCCGCGAGCACCAGCTCGGCGGTCATCTGCTCACCGATGGCCCAGCCCACGATGCGCCGGCTCCACACGTCGAGTACGACGGCCAGGTAGATGAAGCCAGCCCAGGTGGGCACGTAGGTCATGTCGGCCACCCACCAACCGGTTCGGGCTGTCGGCCTTGAACTCACGCTGGACCAGATCGGGCTCAGGCTGCTTGCCTTCGCCACGGCGCGTGGTCACGATGAAGGCGCGGCGCCGGCTGATGCCGCAGATGGCGTCTCACGCATCAGCCGGGCCACGCGCTGGCGGCTGAGGGCCACACCTTGATCGATCAGCTCGGCGCGCACGCGCGGCATGCCGTAGGTCGCATCCGACTGGGCATGGACCGCGCGGATGCGCTCGACGAGCACGGCGTTGTCGATCGCCCGCCGCGATGGCGCTCGATCGCGCCACGCGTAGTAGCCGCTGGCAGAGAGCTGGAACACGCGGCACATGGTGCGCACCGAGACGCCGGCCTGGTTCGCGTTCACGAGTTCGAAGACCCGATGGACGTCTTGTCGCCAAGGGGCGCGTCGCGTCGCGGGAACTGTTTGCAAGGATGTCACGCTCCACTTTGAGCTGGCGGTTCTCGCGGCGCAAGCGGGCGAGTTCTTCGCGCTCAGCGCTGCTCAGCACGTCCTTGTTGCACGCGGGTTTGCCGCTGTCGGCGGCGGCTTGCGCGACCCAAGTCGAGATGCTTTTCGCGGTGACCCCGAACTCACGCGCAAGCTGCGTGGGCTTGCGCCCGGCTCGCACCAGCTCGACCATCTGTCGGCGGAACTCTGCCGGATACGGGGGCTTCGGGTGGGCATGTCGGACTCCTTCTTCCGTGAGGATGAGGTGTCCACGAAACTGGGTCAACGATCCTCTAATACACTTGCCGGACTTGCTGTTCCCTTTTTGCTGAAGTTTGTTAAGCCAGCGAGTGATGTCTGAACGAACCCTGCATTCCGCAGCGATAGAGTCGCCGACCGCGGTGCGGCATGCGAGCGCCCAGTTATCTTGGCCGTGGCTCGCAATACTGTTCGCGCTCTTCACGCTGATCTGGTTCGCGAGCCTCGGGGCCCGCTCCCTGATTCACTCGGACGAAGGGCGATACGCCGCTTTGGCGCTGGAGATGGCGCGCAGCGGCGACTGGATCACGCCACGCCTGAACGGCCTGCTGTACTTCGAGAAGCCCGCGCTCCAGTACTGGATCGGTGCGCTGGGCTTTAAATGGTTTGGTGTCACGGAATTCTCTGCGCGGTTGTGGCCGGGTCTCGCGGGATTCCTGACCGTGCTGATGGTCGGCCTCACCGCGGCGCGCCTGTGGGGGCGAGAGGCCGGCGTGAGGGCCCTGGCGATTGCCGGCTCGACCACCTGGATCATCGGGAACAGCCACTTCCTCACGCTCGATGCCGGGCTGACGTTGTTCCTGACCTTGACGCTGTGCGCCGTCTTGCTGGCCGAATGCGCACATGCCAGTGCGTCCGCGCATCGTCGCTGGATCTGGGTCGCTTGGGCTGCCATGGCCGGCGCCGTGATGAGCAAGGGTTTGGTGGGCGTCGTGATCCCGGGCTGCGTCCTGCTGCTGGTGAGCCTGTGGCGGCGCGACTTCGGGTTGTGGCGCCGCATGCACCTTGTGTCGGGCGGCCTGCTCTTCCTGGCTCTCGCGGCCCCTTGGTTCGTGCTGGTGTCATCGCGCAACCCTGGGTTCACGGAGTTCTTCTTCATCCACGAGCACTTCGCGCGCTACCTGACCAACGTGCACCGCCGCGAGGGGGCGTGGTGGTACTACCTCCCGCTGCTGCTCGCAGGCCTGCTGCCCTGGACCAGCAGCCTGCCCTGGTTGCTGAAGGGCGACACGTCAGTCACCGGGCCTGCCGAGAACATGGCGCGCAGCATGCTCGCCATATGGTGCGGTTTCGTGCTCGTGTTCTTCAGCGTGTCGGGCTCCAAGCTGCAGTCCTACATCCTTCCAATGTTCCCGGCACTGGCCCTGCTGCTCACCCTGCAGTTACGCGACGTCAGAGCGGCCGTCCTGCGGTGGCACCTGCTGGTACCGACCCTGGTATGGGTCGTCGTGCTGCTGGCGTCGACACAGAGCTTTCGCCTTGGCTCGGCCAACACGCCGCCGGAAGTGATGGTGGCGCTCGGTTCCGCCTTGCGCATTGGCGCATTGCTGTTCTTGACGGGTGCGTCGATCGCGTGGTGGTGCCTTGGCCGGCGCCACATCACTGCGGCAGTGCTGAGCGTGGCGCTGGGTCACTTCGCTGCGACGACGACCGCGATGCAGGCGCACGACGCCTACGGTCAACTCAAGAGTGCCGCGCCCCTGTCCAAGGTCCTGCTGCCGCTGCTCGACAAGGACACGCCCGTGTTTGCGGTGCGCAGCTATGACCAGACGCTGCCTTTCTATCTGCAGCGCAACGTGGTGCTGGTGGACTACGTCGACGAGTTCGCTTTCGGCCAGTTGCAAGAGCCCGGCAAATCGCTCGCGACGGTCGAGGAATTCATCGTTCGCTGGCAATCTCTGCAACGGGGGGCAGCCTACATGAGCCGCGATACCTGGCTCGAGCTGCGCGATCGCGGCGTACCCATGCGCGTTGTGTTCGAAGACCCGCGTCGACTCATGGTGATCAAGCCATGAGAGGCGCCGACTTTGCCTGGGTCCTGAGCGGCGTGCTGCTCAATGCGGTCGCGCAACTGCTGCTGAAGGCCGGCGCGTCGAGCGCTGGACAAATCTCACTCGCAGCCACCTCGCCGGCCCTGTGGCGAACGGCCACCGGGCTGGCGCAGCACCCTGCCATCCTGGGCGGGCTGGCGTGTTACGCGATCAGCGTGGTGGTGTGGATCGTTGCGCTGTCACGCGTGGAGGTCAGCATCGCGTACCCGATGCTGTCGATCGGCTACGTGGTCAACGCCCTGCTTGCGTGGTGGCTGTTTGGCGAAGACGTCAACGCGCAACGCTGGTTGGGCATCGGGGTCATCGTCGTCGGCGTCGTGCTGGTTGCACACAGTGGGAGCAACACGTGAGTTCGCCGCCCTTCCTTCCCTTGACGCGACCTTCGATCGACGAGAACACGATCGGCGAGATCGCTTCGGTGCTGCGCTCCGGGTGGATCACGACCGGCCCGCGGTGCCAGGAGTTCGAAGCGGCCCTGTCGAAGCGCTTTGGCGGCAGGCCTGTGCGGCTGGTCAACTCCGGCACGGCGTCGCTGGAGTTCGCGCTGCGGCTATGCGGCGTCGGCCCCGGCGATGAGGTCATCACGACTCCCCTAAGCTGGGTAGCCACTGCGAATGTGGTGCTCGCGGTCGGTGCGACACCGGTGTTCGTGGATGTGGATCCACGCACCCGCAACATCAATCTCGATCTCGTCGAGGCGGCCATCACGCCACGCACCCGTGCGCTCCTTCCGGTCGACCTGGCCGGCCTGCCGGTCGATCGCGATCGTCTCTACGCGATTGCCCGGCGGCATGGCCTGCGCGTGGTCGAAGACGCCGCGCAGTCATTCGGAGCCCGCTGGCACGGCCGGGAGATCGGCAGCCTCGGCGACCTCGTGTCGTTCAGCTTTCACGCGAACAAGAACCTCACCACGGCGGAAGGCGGGTGCCTCGTTCTGAACACTCACGAGCAGGCGCGCAGCTTCGAGAAGCTCCGCCTCCAGGGAGTGACGCGCCTGCCTGACGGCGGCATGGAGGTCGAAGCCTGGGGCGGCAAGGCCAACCTCACCGATGTGGCGGCCACGATAGGACTGGGACAGTTGCGGCACATCGACAGCTTCAATGCGCGTCGCCGGGCACTCGCGCGGCGCTACTTCGAGCGATGGGATCCTTCGCTGGGTTTCGACCTGCCACCCGCCGACCTCGAGAACACGGGCAACTGGCACATGTTCCAGCCGCTGCTTGCGCGCGGGCTCGCGCACAGGCGAGGCGCCTTCATCGAAGCGATGAAGGCCCGGGGCATCGGCGTCGGTGTTCACTACCCGGCGATGCACCTGTTCGCGCTGTTTCGCGCGCGAGGGCACGCGCTCGGCGACTTTCCGGTGGCCGAGGACATCGGCGCACGCACCGTGACGCTGCCACTGTTCCCGGCGATGACCGACGCCGACGTGGACCGCGTGTGCGCTGCCGTCACGTCCGCGGTCGCCGCACTGAGCTGACTCCAGGAGCCACAGGTGACGATGCGAGAAGCAATCGATCTGCCCCACCCGCAGCCCGTCATCGCGGCAAGCGCACCGGTCGTGAGCGTCGTGATCCCGGTCTACAACGAGGAAGCCGGGCTGCCGGCGCTCTACGCCCGGCTATACCCCGCCCTCGACGCGCTGAAGCTCGCCTACGAAGTCGTGTTCATCAACGACGGCAGCTACGACCGCTCCGCGGCGCTGCTGGCCGAGCAGTTCGAGCGCCGGCCCGACGTCACGCGCGTGATCCTGTTCGACGGCAACTTCGGCCAGCATCGTGCCATCCTGGCCGGCTTCGAGCATTGCCGTGGCGAACGCATCGTCACGCTCGACGCCGACCTGCAGAACCCGCCGGAAGACATCCGGCTGTTGCTAGATGCGATGGACCAGGGGCACGATTGCGTCGGTTCGATTCGCCGCGACCGACAGGACTCGATCTGGCGGCGCTGGGCCTCGCGCGCGATGAACCGACTGCGCCGCCGCCTCACCGGCATCGTGATGACAGACCAGGGCTGCATGTTGCGCGCCTACAGCCGCGGCGTGGTGCAGCTCATCAACCAGTGCAACGAGATGAACACCTTCATCCCGGCGCTGGCCTATCAGTTCGCAAAGCATCCGACCGAGGTCATGGTCGGCCACGAGGAACGCTACGCCGGCGAATCGAAGTATTCGCTGTACAGCCTCATCCGGCTCAATTTCGATCTCGTGACCGGTTTCTCGGTGGTGCCGCTGCAGGCGTTCTCGATGCTTGGCATCGTCGTCTCGCTGCTTTCGGGCTTGCTGTTCCTGGTGCTGGCGGGCCGCCGCATCGTCCTCGGCCCGGAGGAGGGTGGCCTGTTCACGCTGTTCGCGCTGCTCTTCCTGATGGTCGGCCTGGCGCTGTTCGGCATCGGTCTGCTCGGCGAGTATGTGGGCCGGATCTATCAGGAAGTTCGGGCGCGGCCCCGCTACGTGATCAACGCGATCCTGGAGCGCAAGCCGTGATCGAAACCCAGGCCAAAACCAGCGCGATCGTGTTTGCTTACAGCGACGTCGGGGTGCGCTGCCTGCGTGTGCTGCTGGATGCTGGCGTGCACGTGCCGCTCGTCGTAACCCATCGCGATGATCCGGCCGAGACCCGCTGGTTCGCAAGTGTTGCGGAGCTGGCCGCCGAACACGGCCTGCCCTGCGTGGCGCCTGACGACCCGAACACGCCGGAGTTCCTGGCGTTCGCACGCGAGAAAGCCGGTCACCCCGACTTCCTGTTCTCGTTCTACTACCGGCGGATGCTCGCCGGCCCGTGGTTGACCTTGCCCGGGTTCGGCGCTTTCAACCTGCACGGCTCGCTGCTGCCCAAGTACCGAGGCCGCGCGCCGGTGAACTGGGCCGTGATTCACGGCGAACGCGAGACCGGCGCGTCCCTTCACGTGATGAACGAGAAGCCCGACAACGGCGCCATCGTCGATCAATGCGCCGTGCCGATCCTCGGTGACGACACCGCCCGCGAGGTGTTCGACAAGGTCGTCGTGGCGGCTGAGATCGTGCTTGCGCGCAGCCTCCCGCGACTCATCGACGGCAGCGCCCGATTCACACCCCAGGATTTGTCGCAGGGGCGCTACTTCGGTGCCCGGCGCCCCGACGACGGCCGCATTCCAAGCGATGCGAACGCCCGGCAGATCCACGATCTGGTTCGAGCACTCGCGCCACCCTATCCGGGCGCGTTCGCGTTCGTGGGTGGGCAGCGCGTTTTCGTCGAGCGCACCCGGCACGCCCCGACACCCCCCGGCGCGCCGGGCCAGGGGCTTCGTATGTGGAGCGACGGTGCGACGCTGTGGCTGCTTGCTGCCGACGGCGACGCGCTGCGAGTCCTCGCCGCACGCTGCGAAGGTGACACCATGCCGCTCAACGCTGCGGGCTTCGAGAGCCGCTTTGCCAGCGCGTGCATCCATGCCGACGCCTGATTGAATCATCCCTTCATCGATTGGCTGCTCACATGCTCAAAGTTCTGATCCTCGGTGTCAACGGCTTCATCGGCCACCACCTCACGCGCCACATCATCGAAAAAACCGACTGGCAGGTCTACGGCATGGACATGCAGTCGGACCGCGTGACGCCGTGGATGGACCATCCCCGCTTTCACTTCTTCGAGGGCGACATCACGATCAACAAGGAATGGATCGAGTACCACATCCGCAAGTGCGATGTGGTACTTCCGCTGGTGGCCATCGCCACGCCGGCAACCTATGTGCGCGAGCCGCTGCGCGTGTTCGAGCTCGACTTCGAGGCCAACCTGCCGATCGTGCGCCACTGCGTCAAGTACGGCAAACGAGTCGTCTTCCCCTCCACCAGCGAGGTCTACGGCATGTGCTCCGACGAGTCCTTCGACCCGGAGGAATCGAATCTGGTCTACGGCCCGATCAACAAGCCGCGCTGGATCTACGCCTGCTCAAAGCAGTTGATGGACCGCGTCATCCACGCCTACGGCATGCAGGAAGGCCTTCGCTATACGCTGTTCCGGCCCTTCAACTGGATCGGCCCCGGACTTGACAGCCTGCACACGCCCAAGGAGGGATCGAGCCGAGTCATCACCCAGTTTCTCGGCCACATCGTTCGCGGCGAGCCGATCCGGCTGGTCGATGGCGGCAGCCAGAAGCGGACCTTCACGTACATCGACGACGGCATTTCCGCCTTGGTGAAGATCATCGCCAACGCCGGTGGCATTGCCGATGCCAAGATCTACAACATTGGCAACCCTGACAACAATTGTTCGGTCCGTGCCCTGGCCGACATGATGCTGGCGCTGGCCAAGACGTTGCCCGAGTACCGGGAGAGGGCGGCACTCGTGCGACTGATCCCGGTGGCGTCGCATGACTACTATGGCGGCGGGTACCAGGATGTCCTGCACCGCGTGCCCAATATCAGCCAGACGATGGCCGATCTGGCTTGGCGGCCGTTGGTGCGCATGGACGAAGCGCTGGCCGCGTTGTTCGCCTACTACCGGGACCAGGTCGAAGCCGCCGAGCTCGTGCTCTGATCGCCATGGCGCGCATCGCACTGAAGGTCGATGTCGACACCTGGCGCGGCACACGGGAAGGCGTTCCAAATCTGGTCAGGGCGCTGAGTGCTGCCCGCGCCGATGCGAGCTTCCTTTTCAGCCTGGGTCCGGATCACACCGGGCGCGCCGTCATGCGTGTTCTGCGCCCCGGCTTCTTGAGCAAGGTGTCGCGCACGTCGGTCCTCGAGCACTACGGACTGCGCACTCTGCTCTACGGCAGCCTCCTTCCGGGCCCTGATATCGGCAAGCGTGAGGCACGCACGCTGCGGTCGGTGCGTGACGCCGGCTTCGAGGTCGGTGTGCACTGTTGGGACCACGTGCGCTGGCAAGACCAGCTACTTTCCAAGGATGCCACTTGGGCACAGTGCGAGATGCAGCGCGCGACGCAGCGATTTGCCGAGGTGTTCGGTGTGATGCCGCGGTTGCATGGCGCCGCGGGCTGGCAGTTCACCAACGCCGCGGCTAGCGCCGAACAGGCGCTGGGCTTCGAGTTCGCCTCCGACACGCGAGGCACTCACCCGTTCCTGCCGGTCTCTGCCAACGGCACCGTGATCGGCCCTCCCCAGTTCCCCACGACATTGCCAACGCTCGATGAACTCATCGGAATCGACCACGTCACGGTCGACAACGTACATCTGCATGTGCTCGCACTGACCGAGCACATCGAACAGGACCAGGTCTACACCCTGCATGCCGAGTTGGAGGGCATGAAGCTACGGCCCGTGTTCGAGAGGTTGCTCGTAGGCTGGCGCGCGCAAGGCCACGAGCTGGTGTCGCTGGCCTCACTGCACGAGAGTCAGCTTTTGAACGCACTGCCAAAGCATCGGATCGAGTTCGGTCACCTGCCAGGCCGATCCGGCTCGTTGACGGTACAGGGTCGGAGAATGGACACCAACGGTTGAAGAGCACCTGCGTTGGCGCGGCCAAGCACCAAGGTTGTTGGCGTCGGCCGAATATTGACCAACCAGCGAGGGTGAAGCCGACCGAACATTGACCAGGGTGAACGACCTACCCTGCCTACTTTTGTGGCAGGGGAGAAGAGGTGATCACCATGGCTTTGATGGGCAAGATTCGCGGCATGAGAATGCGCGACGGGAAGTCGATTAGCGAGATCTCCAGGCTGCTCGCTGCCTCGGGTGCGTGGCAGGCGCGTCTTGTGGCTCTTGCGCAGCAGGGCGACCAACTCGCTGCGCAGCGTGTCGCGTGGCATGGCGTAGATGGCGCAGTAGATCGTCTCGTGCGAGACGCTGAGGGTCTTGTCAGGCAAGACCGGGTTCACGAGCATCACCGCCTTGTTCATGTGAGGCAGCTTGCATGCAGTTTGTTCGGGCGACCAGCGACACCGCAAGCCGCTCAGCACCGTGCGCCAAAGCGGCGTCTTCACGTCAGCGCCGAGCTTGCGCCGGCTCGCACCGGCGGCCCTGCGCCGAGCACCGGATCGGGCTTGCGCCCGGCCGGCGCGATAGTTTGCCGGCGATACCGTCGGGCAAGCCTTACCGCGAATGACCTCGCGGCACACCGACGAGTGGTGAAAGTTCAGTTGCCGGGCAATTGCCCGGCAACTGAACTTGGCCTGAAGCAAAGCCTGGATCGACATGCGATTCGCCTGCGTGATGTGCGAGTAGTGGGTTTGCATTTGAGCGACACCGTACATGATGCGAGGTGTCGCACTTCAAATTTGAGCCGGCCCTCTACCCTCGTCGGCACCATGTCGCAAGGCATC
>NZ_JANMWL010000232.1:0-31627 GCF_031393925.1 Methylibium sp.
TCGGGCCGCGCCATCGCCAACGGCCGCGACGAGGGCTTTACCAAGCTGTTGTTCGACGAAGCGACGCACCGCATCGTCGGCGGTGGCATCGTCGGCACCCATGCGGGCGACCTGATCGGCGAAGTGGCGCTGGCCATCGAGATGGGCTGCGACGCGGTGGACATCGGCAAGACGATCCATCCGCATCCGACGCTGGGCGAAAGCATCGGCCTCGCGGCCGAGGTGGCGCACGGTTCCTGTACCGATCTGCCGCCGCCGCGGCGGACGTAGATCGCCTTCAGCCGAAAAAGCCCAGGTCTGCGACCTGCGGCAGCAGCTTGGCCTTCAGCGTGTCGTGCGCGGCCTTGAGTGCCGCCAGTTCCGGCGCTGCCATGCCGCGGTCGAGCAAGGCGCTTCGCGCCTGCCACCAGCCCGCGTCCCAGGTGGCGATCTTGAAGCGAGCGGTGCACAGCTGGTGCAGCTGAGCGAAGTAAAGCCGCCACACGGCGAGCCCGGCCGCCAACACCGCGCCGGCCTCGGCCGATAGCGGACGGCCCACCAACCACCGCGCCACGAAGCGGTCCTGCGCTCCGGGCAGTTGCAGCGCAATCTCGCTGTCGCTCACGCCCCAGCTGCGCAGCGCAGCCAGCAGCACGGGGAAGAATTGGTTGGGCACCTGCCAGGTCTGGCCGGCATAGGCCACGTCGCGCATCGCGACGGTGTTGTTGCTGTTGGAGTAGAGGCTCCAGACCACGCAGTCGTTCTCGAAGGCCTCGGGCAGTGGATCCACCGCCGGTTTCATGTACTGGTCGCGGTCGTTGTGCCACTCGGCCTTGGGCAGGCGACGCACCGCATGCACGACCATTGAGCGCACGAAGACCGTCGGCGTGATGCTGTGGCCCCCGGCGCTCGCGTAGGGGCCGGAGAACAGGGCGGTCATGTTCTGGTGCTGCACGTCGTTGCCTGCGCACATCAGCGAACCGAGGAAGTCGTGCCCGATGCGGTCGCGGATGTCGGGGCCGGCTTCCTTGATCGTGATCGCCGAGGAGAACGGCGGGAACCGAGCCACGCCGTCGGGCCGCGCGATCCAGCGCGACAGGAAGCCGTCACGGTGGGCGCTGGTGAGCCGCTTGCTGCCGGTCTTCTGCACCTTCGTGTCAAACACATCGACCTCGATGGACTGGGACTCGAGTACCTGGTCGTGCGTCAGATCCCAAAGCAGAAAGCCGACCGGGAACTGGCTCGTGCGCGAGGTGCCGTCGAAGTTGACCGACGAGAAGATGAAGCCGCGCCGATAGCCGTAGCGGAATACCGCGTCGCGCAGGCGCTGGTCGTTGGTGGCGTTGACGTACTTGAGCTTGGAGAACAGGCCCAGCCATGCGGTGCGCCCCGCGAATTCGCGTCGGATCCGAAACAGGAACTGAGCGAACAGTTCGCGGCTCGTCTCACCGAGGTCGCGTGCATGCATGCGCTCGCGCACCCGGGTCATCGACACGTCGGTCTTGTTGGCACCGCTCGCGCCGCCCTGCTGAGCCGTGGCGAAGGGCGGATTGATCAGCACGATCCAGCGCAGAGCGGGGTTGGAGAGCTCGTCGCGCAGGCGCTGCGGCAACTTCCAGGTGCGCTCGCCGCCAAAGTCGAGCGGGCCTTGAGGGCCATCGGCCTCGTCGTCGAACACGTTGCCGACATCGTCGTTCAGGTAGTCGTACTGGAACACCGTCGCGCCCGGGAGCAGACGGCCGCAGTGCTCGACGTCTTCGGGATACAGCGTGGACAAGTAACAAGAGGGTAGGGCCTCGGCCGGCAGGTGGTACTGCAGGTTGCCGGTGCCGGCCGCCATGTCCCACAGGCGCGTGCGGTCGTCGCGCCACCAGTGGCGGCCGACCTCGCGCTCGATGTACTCCACCGCCTTGCGCGCGAACGGCAGGGGCGTGAAGAACTCGCCCTGCTTGCGGCGATCGACGTTTTCAGTGAGGCGGTCGATCTTGGCGACGATGCCGCGAACGACCGCGGGGTCGCGCAGCTTCTCGTACAGGCTCCAGAAGTGCTCGTAGTCCTGTGCCAGGATGCGCTTGATTCGCACCTCTTCGCTGCGCCGACCTGGAAGAACACTTTGCCTTCGTCGGCGATGAGCCGCGAGCGGCCCTCGTGGATGTCGGCCACGAAGTAACGCGAGGACTTGTAGCCGTTCTTCACCGACTCGCCGAACACCGCGTTCCAGTAGGCGTAAACGTCCTCGAAATTGTCTTCGGTGATCAGCTTCTTGTCGGCAAAGTCGAGCCGCACCTGAGGCGTGAAGCGCTGCGCCAGCCGATCGATCAGGAAGGCGGCCTCTTCAGCCTGGTCGAGGTGATAGACGTGCAGCGAGTCGAAGCGCGCATGCGCCTGCACGGCGGCGACCAGCAGTAGGTCGGGGCTGGAAGGGCGCAGGTCCCAGTCGTAGCGCTCGTGGGCGTCGGTGTAGAGGTCGCGCCAGTCCGCAATGTCGCCCAGCACCGCGGTGGTGCGGTCGGCCAAGCAGAAGCCCAGTGGAATGCCCTTGGTCGAGCCGCCCAGTTTGAGCCGGCGCACGTAGTAGAGCAGCTGCGCCAGCACGGCGGCGCGCTGCGCCGGCTGGTCGAAGTTGCGCTGGAACTTGAACTCGAACAACACCTGCTCGGTGTAGAGATCGTGGTCATCAGACGTGTTGATCTCAAGCTCGAAGCACTTGGCCCATGCCGCCTTGACATCCTCTTCGCGGCCGGCCTTGGCGAGGCGCTCGAGCAGTTGGGCTGATTTCGAGGGCGGCCGGCTAAGGGCCCTCCTTTTGGCACTTCGCTTGGCCCGCTGCAGCAGACTCGGGTCGACCTTGGCGCTCGCCATGTCGCTCAGGCTTGCATCAGCAATGTGCCGAGCAAAGGCGCGGCACGCTCGAGGATCTGCGCGTCCCGCGTCAGCAGCACCATGCCCTCGACACGCGCCGTGCCGACGAGCATCCGATCGACCGGGTCACCATGCATGGCACCCAACATCGCGCCGGCTTCGGCATGCTCTGGTTTCAAGGGCAGCAGCCGGGCTCCGGCGCGCTCGATCACGCCGATCAGCGGGCCGTGGGGCAGCTTCATCCGGCCCTGGCCGTGCTTGAGCAGCATCTCCCAAATGCTGAGCGCGCTGACGAAGACGGGCTCGTATTCCAGGATGTCGCGAGTGCGGGGTGCGAGCCTGCGCGGGTCCGTCAACGCCCACACGACCACGTGGGTGTCGAGCAGGAAGCGCTTCACTTGCCCGCGCGTCGAAGCCTGGCGGTCGGCTTGCGAGGCCGAGGCTTCACGCCGGCTTTCAACGGACGGTCGATGGCTTCGAGCCACTCGCGGGCGATCTCGGCGTCGACCTCGGGTGAGAACGCATGTTCGATCTCCGCGTCCGTCATCAGGCCGGCCCATGCGCCCCATTGCCGCTTCACCGGCGGGTCGGCTCGCACGAGCTTGACCACCGGCTTGCCCCGGTTGGCGATCACGACTTCTTCGCCACGCAAGACGGCTTCGACCAGCTTGGACAACTGGGTCTTGGCTTCGAGCATGTTCACTTGCATGGCGCGCTCCCTGGGTCGTGACGTGCCATTTTAGCCAACTTGACCAAGTACGAAAATGCGCCGCGCGTTCTCGGTGAGGGCTCATGTCGATCAGCGACGTGACGCTGAAATCAAAAAGGCCCGCCGAAGCGGGCCTTGCAAAGCAAAGCAAAGGAATGAGCGTCAGCGCGCGTTGAGCACCGTCGGCGCGATGGCCACCGACGCGGTCGCAATGGCAACCACGGCCGCCACCGGCTTGGCCGTTGGCGCCTCCGCGTGCGGCTTGCCGCCGGCAGCGGGCAGCAGCGGCACGATCAACAGCGCCACGATGTTGATGATCTTGATGAGCGGGTTGACCGCCGGGCCGGCGGTGTCCTTGTAGGGATCACCCACCGTGTCGCCGGTCACCGCCGCCTTGTGCGCGTCGGAGCCCTTGCCGCCGAAGTTGCCTTCCTCGATGTACTTCTTGGCGTTGTCCCAGGCGCCACCGCCGGTACACATGGAGATGGCGACGAACAGGCCGGTGACGATGGTGCCCATCAGCAAGCCGCCAAGCGCGGCCGGACCAAGCAGCATGCCCACGGCAATCGGCACGGCCACCGGCAGCAGGCTCGGGATGATCATTTCCTTGATCGCCGCCGTGGTCAGCATGTCGACGGCGGCGCTGTAATCGGGTTTGCGCTTGCCGGCCATGATGGCGCCGTCCTGGAACTGGCGCCGCACTTCCACCACCACCGCACCCGCAGCGCGGCCAACGGCTTCCATTGCCATGGCGCCGAACAGGTAGGGGATCAGGCCGCCGATGAAGAGACCGACGATCACCGAGGGGTTGCTGAGGTCAAAACTCACCAGCTTGCCGGCCGCCTCGAGCGTGTGTGTGTAGTCAGCAAACAGCACCAGTGCGGCCAGGCCGGCCGAGCCGATGGCATAGCCCTTGGTGACCGCCTTGGTGGTGTTGCCCACCGCGTCGAGCGGGTCGGTGATGGCGCGCACGCTGGGAGGCATGTCGGCCATCTCGGCAATGCCACCGGCGTTGTCGGTGATCGGGCCGTAGGCGTCGAGGGCCACCACGATGCCGGCCAGGCTCAGCATCGAGGTCGCCGCGATGGCGATGCCGTAGAGACCGCCCAACTGGTAGGACGCGAGGATCGCGCCACAGACGAACATCACCGGCCAAGCGGTGGAGCGCATCGAGACGCCCAGGCCGGCGATCACGTTGGTGCCGTGGCCGGTGGTCGAGGCCTGCGCCACGTGCTTGACCGGCGGGTACTGCGTGCCGGTGTAGTACTCGGTGATCCAGACCAGCCCCGCGGTCAGCACCAAGCCCACGACCGCCGCACCGAACAGGCGCAGCTGCGTGCCGCTCGCGTAGATGGCGTTGTCGGGCATCACCCACAGCGTGATGAAGTAGAAGCCGATCAGCGAGATCACGCCCGCCACGATCAAGCCTTTGTAGAGCGCGGGCATCACGTTCTTCATGCCGGGCGTGGCCTTGACCACGCTGCAGCCAATGATCGAGGCGATGATCGAAAAGCCGCCGAGCGCGAGCGGATAGAGCGCCGCGGCCATCGGCGCCGACAGGATCAGCAACGAACCCAGCACCATGGTAGCGATCAAGGTGACCGCATAGGTCTCGAACAGGTCGGCGGCCATGCCGGCGCAGTCGCCGACGTTGTCGCCCACGTTGTCGGCGATCACCGCCGGGTTGCGCGGGTCATCCTCGGGGATACCGACTTCGACCTTGCCCACCAGGTCGGCGCCGACGTCGGCGCCCTTGGTGAAGATACCGCCGCCCAGCCGCGCGAAGATCGAGATCAGCGAGGCGCCGAACGCAAAGCCGAGCAGTGGCTTGAGCGCCACCGACAGGCCGCTCGTGGGTGTCACTTGCCCGTTGCCGGTGAGAAACCAGAACAGGATGCCCACGCCGAGCAGGCCCAGGCCAACCACCAGCATGCCGGTGATCGCGCCACCCTTGAAGGCGACGTCGAGCGCGTCCTTCATGCCGCGCGTGGCGGCCTGTGCGGTGCGCACATTGGCACGCACCGAAACGTTCATGCCGATGAAGCCGCAGGCGCCCGAGAGCACGGCACCAAAGACGAAGGCGATGGCGGTGGTGGGGTCGATGAAGAAGCCGATCAGCACCGCCAGGATCACGCCGACGATGGCGATCGTCTTGTACTGGCGTGCCAGGTAAGCGGCAGCACCTTGCTGAATGGCTGCGGCAATCTCCTGCATGCGCGCGTTGCCGGCGTCCTGCCGCAGGATCCAGCCGCGCTGGACGAAGCCATAGATCACGGCCGCGAGGCCACAAACGAGCGCGAATACGAGCGCCAAAGAACTGGACATGAGCGGAGTCTCCTTCCTCTTCTTGAGAGGTCCTAGGGTGGTAGGGCCGCACGCGCTCTTGCCGGCCGCGCCGCTTGAAGGGCGCGCCTGGCGCGTTGCCGGCGGATGCTAAGGGAAGCCCTTGCAAGTCGCAATCAAGTCCGCATGATATTTTCCAGCGGTGACAAGGCGTTGTGATGCACTCCTGATCCATGGAGTCGGGCAAAAGACAGCCGGCTGCATAGAATTCGGGCTTCCCCGCGATCACACCAGCATCATGAGCCTGCATAACGTGACCCCCGGCGCCAACGCCCCCGATGAGTTCAACGTGATCATCGAGATCCCGATGAACGCCGACCCGATCAAGTACGAGGTCGACAAGGCCAGCGGCGCCCTGTTCGTCGACCGCTTCATGACGACAGCCATGCACTACCCGTGCAACTACGGCTACGTGCCGCAGACCTTGTCGGACGATGGCGACCCGGTCGACGTGCTGGTGATCACGCCGTTCGCCTTGTCGCCCGGCGTGGTGGTCACTTGCCGCGCCATCGGCGTGCTCAAGATGGAAGACGAGGCCGGCGGCGACGCCAAGGTGCTGGCGGTGCCCACCAGCAAGATCCTGCCGATCTACGACCACTGGAAGAAGCCGCAGGACATCAACCAGATGCGCCTGAAGGCGATCCAGCATTTCTTCGAGCATTACAAAGACCTCGAGGCCGGCAAGTGGGTCAAGATTCACGGCTGGGAGGGCCCGGAGGCAGCCCGGGCCGAAATCAGCGCCGGCATCGCCAGCTACAAGGTGCACGAAGGCGACTGAGCGCACCCTGCGGCGCCCCATGCCCGTGCGCCGCGCCGGACATGGGGCGCTGGCTACACTCATCGGCACCTCTCGCATGCCTCGCTCGGCGAGGCCCGCCCCCATGTTCACGAAGCTACTTCTTGCCTGCATGACCGCACTCGCCCTGACGCAAATCACGCAAACCGCGCTTGCCGCGCCGCCTCCGGCGGTGCCCGTCCTGCCCCAGGGCGTGAAGACCGTGACCGCGGTCGAGGGCATCACCGAGTACCGCCTCGGCAACGGCCTGCAGTTGCTGCTGGTGCCCGACGATTCCAAGCCCACGACGACGGTGAACCTCACCTACCACGTCGGATCGCGCCACGAAAACTACGGCGAGACGGGTATGGCGCATTTGCTCGAACACCTGATCTTTAAGGGCACGCCGACCAATCACAACGTCTGGGCCGAGTTCAACAAGCGCGGCCTGCGTGCCAACGGCAGCACCTGGTTTGACCGCACCAACTACTTCGCGAGCTTCGCCACCAACGACGACAACCTGAAGTGGTTCCTGTCCTGGCATGCCGACGCGATGGTGCACAGCTTCATCGCCAGGAAGGATCTCGACACCGAAATGACGGTGGTGCGCAACGAGATGGAGCGCAGCGAGAACAGCCCGGGGCGCATCCTCTACCAGAAGACCTTGGCGTCGATGTTTCACTGGCACAACTACGGCAAGGACACGATAGGCGCACGCACCGATGTCGAGAACGTCGACATCGCGAACCTGCAGGCGTTCTACCGCCGCCACTACCAACCCGACAACGCGACCTTGGTCGTCTCGGGCAAGTTTGACAACGCGCAGGTGCTGCGCTGGGTAACGCAATTCTTCGGGCCGATACCCAAGCCAAAGCGCGTACTGCCCGAGCTCTACACACTCGACGCGGTGCAGGACGGTGAGCGTGCGATCACGCTGCGCCGCGTGGGCGGCACGCCGCTGCTCTATGCGGGCTATCACATCCCGGCAGCGTCGCACCTCGATTTCGCGGCGATGGAGGTGCTGGCCTTGGTGCTGGGCGATGCGCCCTCGGGTCGCCTGCACAAGCGCCTGGTCGAAAAGCAACTAGCGGCCAGCGTCGGTGCGGACGCCTTCGGTTTGTACGACCCGGGCGCAGCACTCTTCATTGCGCAGCTTGCGCCGGGGCAAGACGTGGCCAAGAGCAGCGCCGAGTTCCTGTCGGTGCTGGAGTCGGTGGCAACCGAGCCGATCACGGCCGAGGAACTGCAGCGCGCCCAGACAAATTGGTTGAAGAGCTGGGAGCTGTCGTTCACCAATCCCGAAACGATCGGCGTCGCGCTGTCGGAGTCGGTCGCACAGGGCGACTGGCGCTTGTTCTTTTTGACGCGCGACCGCATCAAGGCGCTCACTTTGGCCGATGTGCAGCGCGTCGCGACCGAGCGGTTGCTGGCTTCCAACCGCACGCTGGCAACCTACATCCCGACCGAGCAACCACAACGCGCGCCGGCGCCGCAGCAGCCCGACATTGCCGCGCAGTTCAAGGGCTTCAAGCCGCAGGCTGCCGCCGCGGCGGTGGCCTCGTTCGACACTTCGCCGGCCAACATCGACGCCAACACGCAGCGCTTCACCCTGGCCAGCGGCATGAAGGCGGCGTTGCTGCCCAAGCCGACGCGTGGCGGCGCGGTGCGCGCCAGTCTGGTGCTGCACTTCGGCGACGAAAAAAGCCTCGCCAACCAGGGGGAGGTGCCCGCGATGGTCGCCTCCATGCTCGACGAAGGCACCGCCAAGTTGACGCGCCAACAGATCCGCGACCGGCTCGATCAACTGCAATCGGAGCTGTCGGTTTCACCCGGCACCGGAGCGGTCGCGCTCAACATCACGGCTCGGCGCGAGAACCTGCCGGCGGTGATCGCGCTGGTGGGCGAGTTGCTGCGCGAGCCGAGCTTTCCGGTGGCCGTGCTGGAAGAGCAGCGTAGCCAGGCGCTCACTGCCGTCGAGCAGCAGCGCAAGGAACCGGAGGCCGTGGTCGCCAACGCCATCGAGCGCCATGGTGACCCTTATCCGCGCGGCGATGTGCGCCACGCGCGCAGTTTTGACGAGCTGGTGGCCGACCTGAAAGCGGTGAAGCCCGAGCAACTGCGCGACTTTCATCGCCAGTTCTACGGCGCAAGCCATGCCGAGTTCGGTGCCAGCGGCGACATTGATGTCGCGACTACGAAGCGCGCACTCGAGGCAGCGTTCGGCGACTGGAAGAGCAGCGTGCCGTATGCGCGCGTGCCGAAGCCGCTGATGCCGGTGTCGCCCGCGCGCCTGGTGCTGCCGACGCCCGACAAGCAAAACGCCACCATGGCGGTGCAGCTGCAGGTGCCGCTGATGGACACCGACCCCGATTACCCCGCGCTCACCATCGCCAACCACATCCTCGGAAGCGGCGGCAGTTCGCGCTTGTGGAAGCGCATCCGTGAGCAGGAGGGTCTGAGCTACGGCGTCCACAGCAGCGTCGGCTGGGCCCAGCAGGAGCCCAACTCGACCTGGCAGGCATCAGCCATCTTCGCGCCGCAAAATCGCACCAAGGTGGAGACGGCGTTCAAGGAAGAAGTTGCGCGTGCGCTGAAGGATGGCTACACCGCCACCGAACTGGACGAAGCGAAGAACGGTCTCGTCAGCGCGCGGCGCCTGTCGCGCGCGCAGGACGCTCGCCTTGCCGCCGGGCTGGCGAGCAACCTGCACCTGGGTCGCGACTTCGCGCTTTCGCAGCGGGTCGACGAGGCCATCGCTGCCGCCTCGCTGGAGCAGGTGAATGCCGCGCTGCGCAAGTATCTGCAGCCCGACCGATTCGTCTATGCGCTCGGTGGCGACTTCAAGGCGCCGTAGGCGAAGGCAAGGGCCGTTGCGCCTTTTGTGCGCTGGGCGAGCGCACGAACATCGGAAAATTTGTCCATGACCGCCCGCCCTGGTTCGACCTTGTCCGCCAGCCCGATTGCCCTGGAAGAACGCTTCGGTGCCGCCAACTATTTGCCGCTGCCCGTCGTGCTTACGCGCGGCGAGGGCGTCTACCTGTGGGGCGATGACGGCAAGCGCTACCTGGACATGATGTCGGCCTATTCGGCGGTGAGCTTCGGCCACGGCCACCCTCGGCTGGTTGAAGCGCTCATTGCTCAGGCACGGCAGTTGGCCATGACCTCGCGTGCCTTTCATTCCGACCGGCTCGGCCCTTTTCTGCAGCGGCTTTGCATGCTGACCGGCATGGACCGGGCGCTGCCGATGAACTCGGGCGCCGAAGCGGTGGAGACCGCGCTGAAGGCGGCGCGCAAGTGGGGTTACACCGTCAAGGGCATCGCCGAGGAGCGCGCGCAAGTGATCGTCGCGGGCAATAACTTCGCCGGGCGCACCACCACCTTGGTCGGTTTTTCGAGCGAGGCGCAGTACCGCAGCGGCTTCGGCCCGTTCACGCCGGGCTTCTTGATCGTGCCGTTCGGCGACGCGGCGGCGCTGGAGGCAGCGATCACACCCGACACCTGCGCCTTTCTCGTCGAGCCGATCCAAGGCGAGGCCGGCATCGTCGTGCCGCCGGCCGGCTACTTGCGGGCGGTGCGCGAAATCTGCACGCGCCACAACGTCCTGATGATCTGCGACGAGATCCAGACCGGCCTGGGCCGCACCGGCAAGCTGCTGGCGTGCGACCACGAAGGCGTGCGCCCGGATGGCCTCACCCTGGGCAAGGCGCTCGGCGGCGGGCTGCTGCCGGTGAGCGCCTTCCTGGCGCGCGAGGACGTGATGGCGGTGTTCAAGCCCGGTGACCATGGTTCGACCTTCGGCGGCAATCCGCTCGCCGCCGCGGTCGGCGATGCGGCGCTGCAGGTGCTGGTTGACGAACGGCTCGCCGAACGCGCGGCGTCGCGCGGTGAGTTGCTGATGGAGCGCCTGCACGCGCTGGCTCACCCGGCAATCGTCGCCATTCGCGGCAAGGGCTTATTGGTCGGCGTGGAGATCGACCCGGCCTTCGCGACCGCGCGGCGCGTGTGCGAAGGCCTCATGCGCGAGGGCGTGCTCACCAAAGACACGCACGGGACGGTGGTGCGGCTCGCGCCGCCGCTGGTGATCGGTGCGCGCGAGATCGACGAGGCCGTCGCGGCACTCGACCGCGTGATCAGGGCGCTGGCTTGAACGGATTGCGCTCGTCGAGTTCACTCACGTAGGACTCGACGCCCGCGCCTTCGCGCTCGAGAAAGTGCTGCACCGCGTCGGCAAAGCGCGCATCGCCCAGCCAATGGGCCGAATACGTGCGCACCGGCAACAGGCCGCGCGCCATCTTGTGTTCGCCCTGGGCGCCGCCTTCAAAGCGCGCGTAGCCATGCTCGATGCACCAGGCCAGCGGCTGGTAATAGCAGGCCTCGAAATGCAGGCAGTTGACCGCTTCGAGCGCACCCCAATAGCGACCATAAGCATGGCCGCGGCGGGGGTCGAGCGCGATCAGCGAGGTGGCGATCGCAACGCCGGCGCGCCGCGCGGTGAACAGCAGCCAGTGCTCGGGCATCGAGCGGGCCATGCGCTCGAAGAAGTTTCGAGTGAGGTAGGGCGTGGAGCGGTGGGCGCGGTAGGTGGCGGTGTAGCAGCGGTAGAAAAAATCCCAGTCCGCGGGCGCGATCTGCGTGCCGAGTCGGACCTGGAACTCGACGCCGGCCTCGCGAACGTAGCGCCGCTCCTGCTGGATCTTCTTGCGCTTGTCGCGCTGCAGGGTGGCGAGGAATTCCGCGAAATCGGCGTACGGCTGCGGCGCGCGATTGGTCCAGTGGAACTGCACCGTGCTGCGCAGCATCCAGCCGGCCGATTCGGCCGTGGCGCGGTCGTCGTCGTCCAGGAAAAGCACGTGCGCCGATGAAAGATCGTTCTGTTCGGCAAGCTGGCGCATGGCACGCAGCAAAATACCGCGCGCCCGGCCGTCGGCGGCGAGCAAGCGCGCGCCGGGCACCGGCGTGAACGGAACGGCGGCCAGCAGCTTGGGGTAGTAGCGCAGGCCGTTGCGCTCATAGGCGTCGGCCCAGGCCCAATCGAACACGTACTCGCCGTAGGAGTGGCTCTTGAGGTAGAGCGGGCAGGCGGCCACGAGGCGGCCGCTGCGCTCGATGGTCAGGAACTGCGGTGACCAGCCGGTCGCCGGCACGGCGCTTGCCGACTCGTGCAGGGCCGCGAGGTAGGCATGGCGCATGAAGGGCGTGGCCGAGGCGCTGTTCTCGGCCAGCGCGTCCCATTGCGCAGCGTCGACGCGCGCGGGGTCCTCACGTACCTCGACCGTCCACGCTTCGGACCCGGCGTTACCATCGATCGCCTTCGTTTCTCTCGTCCGCTTCATGCCTGTCACTGCTGCTTCGCTCACCGTTGCGCTGATCCAGTTCAATGCCGCGGTCGGAGACCTCGCCGGCAATGCATTGCGCATCGTCGAACTGGCCCGCCAGGCGCATGCGCGCGGCGCGGCGCTGGTCATCGCGCCCGAGCTTTCGCTCACCGGTTATCCGCCCGAAGACCTGCTGCTGCGCCCGGCCTTCATGCGCGCCTGCGAGGAGCAGCTAGCGGCGTGCGCGGCTGCCTTGGTCGACTTGCCCGGGCTGCAACTCGTGGTGGGCCATCCGCGCTCGCTCGACCCGCTGGGGGATGTTCGCACGCGCTCGCTCGAAGTGCAGCGGCGGGTCAATGCCGCTTCGGTGCTTTCGGGTGGCCGCGTGATGGCGACGTATGCGAAGCGCGAACTGCCCAACTACCAGGTGTTCGATGAGCGCCGGTATTTCGTCTCCGGCCGCGACGTTGGTTTCGGGCCGGTGGTGATCGAGGCGCAGGGCTTGCGCGTGGGCATCCTGATCTGCGAGGACGCCTGGTTTGAAGAGCCGGCCGCGGCGACCAAGGCGGCGGGTGCGCAGGTGCTGGCGGTCATCAACGCGTCTCCGTTTCATTTGGGCAAGGCCGAGGAGCGCGAGCAACGCATGGCCGAGCGGGCGCGGGCCACCGGCTTGCCCTTGTTGTATGCCCACTTGGTGGGCGGGCAGGACGAGGTCGTGTTCGATGGAGGCTCGTTCGCGCTCGATGCAAGCGGCGCGGTGCGCGCGCGGGCCGCGAGCTTCACGGAAGAGTTGCTGCTGGTCGACGTGAAGGCCGACGGCAGCATCGAGGGGCCCTTGGCACCGGCGCCCACGCGCCAAGCGCAGGCATGGGGAGCGCTCGTCACCGGCGTGCGCGACTACCTCGGCAAGAACGGTTTTCCGGGCGCCATCATCGGACTGTCGGGTGGTATCGATTCGGCCCTGGTGTTGGCGATCGCGGTCGACGCGCTCGGGGCCGACAAGGTCAGGGCCGTGATGATGCCCTCGCCCTACACCGCCGACATCTCCTGGATCGATGCGCGCGACATGGCCGCTCGCCTGGGCGTGCAGTACGACGAGATCACGATCACGCCGATGTTCGAGGCCTTCAAGGCCGGCTTGGCCGCAGATTTTGCCGGTCTGCCCGAGGATGCGACCGAAGAGAACATCCAGGCACGCGTGCGCGGTACCTTGCTCATGGCCCTGTCCAACAAGTCCGGGCGCATCGTGCTCACCACCGGCAACAAGAGCGAGATGGCCACCGGCTACTGCACGCTGTACGGCGACATGGCGGGCGGCTTCGCGGTCATCAAGGACGTGGCCAAGACGCTGGTGTACGAACTGGCCGCATGGCGCAACGCGCAGGGGGCGGCGCCGGTGATTCCCGAGCGCATCATCACCCGCGCGCCATCGGCCGAACTGCGACCCGACCAGACCGACCAGGAGAGTCTTCCGCCCTACGAAGTGCTCGATGCGATCCTGGCGCGCTACATGGAGCAGGACCAGGGCGCCGAGGAGATCGTCGCGGCCGGGTTCGCACCCGCGGACGTCGAGCGCGTCACGCGGCTGATCAGGGTCAACGAGTACAAGCGCAGGCAGTCGCCGGTCGGAATTCGCATCACGCACCGGGCCTTCGGCCGCGACTGGCGCTACCCGATCACGTCGAAGTTCCGTGCTTAAATCCGGCTCAATTGAATACCTTTGCCGGAGCCCGTCATGAAGCAGATCACCGCCGTCATCAAGCCCTTCAAGCTCGAAGAAGTGCGTGAGGCGTTGGCCGAGGTCGGCGTGTCGGGACTGACCGTCACCGAGGTCAAGGGCTTTGGCCGTCAGAAGGGCCACACCGAGCTGTACCGCGGCGCCGAATACGTGGTCGATTTCCTGCCGAAGGTGAAGGTCGAGGTCGTCGTCAAGGACGCCGACGTCGAGCGCTGCATCGAGGCGATCGTCAAGGCCGCCAAGACAGGCAAGATCGGCGACGGCAAGATCTTCGTGACGACGGTGGAGCAAGTGGTGCGCATCCGCACCGGCGAGACGGACGAGGCGGCTGTTTAAGAGCCGGCGCGTTCATATGCAGCCGTAGTCGTCACGGCCGTGCGAGTGCCGCGCTTGCCCGGCCAAGCGCTCCAGCAGTTCCACCGGGTCGTCGCCGATTGCGAGCATGGCGTGCGTCGACGCCGAGACGAAGTCTTCGGCGAGCATGCGCTGCATCAAGGCGTGCAGTGACTGGTAGTAGCCGTCCACATCAAGCAGGCCGATCGGCTGGTCGTGGTAGCCGAGCTGCCGCCAGCTCCAGACCTCGAACAGTTCTTCCATGCTGCCGATGCCGCCGGGCAAGGTCAAAAAGGCGCCGGCGCGCTCGGCCATCATTTGTTTGCGCTGGTGCGTCGTCTCGACCACATGGAGCTCGCTCAGGCCGCGGTGCCCGACCTCGCGCTCCATGAGCGAGCGCGGTCACGCCGACGACCGACGCCCCGGCGGCCAGCGCCGCGTCGGCCACGGCGCCCATCAGACCGGCCTTGCCGCCGCCGTAGACCATGCGCCAACCCCGCTCGCCAATGACGCGGTCGACGTGTTGCGCGGCTTTGCGGTAGAGCGGCGATCTGCCATCGCGCGCGCCGCAGTAGATGCATACGGTGAAGGTCGGCGCCATTGATCGCGTATTCACGTGGCAAGGCGCTGCCACAGCGCGGCGGCCCAGACGCCGACGCATAGCAGGACCGAGAGCATCACTGCGGCGCTCGCCAGGTCCTTGGCACGCTTGGACAGGTCGTGCAGTTCGTAGCCGACGCGGTCGATGGCCGCTTCGATACTGGAATTGAGCAGCTCCACGATCAGCACCAGCAGAACCGCGCCCACTAGCAGCGAGATCTCGATCCAGCTGCGACCGACCCAGAACGCCCCCGGCAGGAGCACGGCGGCCACCCAGACTTCTTGGCGGAACGCACTTTCGCCCCGGTAGGCCAATAGCAGGCCATGCACCGAATAGCCGGTGGCGCGAATTACGCGGTCCAGGCCGGTGCGCCCTTTGTGTGGGTTGGTCATGGCGGACGATGGTAAGACGAGTCGGTGGCCCGACCATGACTCGACGCGCAGGCGCGCGGGTGGCGGCTCAATGCCGCGCCGCAGGCCGCACGTCGACGAGCCGCGTCGCACACCAGACGTCGTGCCAGAACTGGCGCTGCGAGTTCGCCAACGACAGCATGGCGTAGACCAGCACGTATGCACCTACCATCGCGGCGGTGCCGCCCACACCGAGGGCTGCGACGCCGATCCACTGCACGAGCGCCAACGGCGGGAGGAACCAGGCCCAGCTCGACAGGTAGCGTGCGACGGCGCGCCGCTGCGAGACGGCGCCACCGTTGTGCGCAACAAGGCGGATGTGCCACGTCTTCATCGCCAGCGTCTGACCGCCGTGCGACCAGAACCAGTTGAAGTAGATACCGAGCACCACAAACAGGAAGGCCATGCCGACTTCGCGTTGCTGCAGCGCGTGGCGCTGCTGGCTGAGGGTGGCGAACAGGTAGTCGGCGAGCATCACCACGCCGAACAGCAGCACACCCTCGTAGACGAAGCAGGCAAGCCGCCGGCCCACGCCCGGCGTCGGTGGCAAGACCACTTCAGGGCCGACGACGCGGATCGGTCGCGGCACCCTGCGGCCCACGTTGCGGCAGCAGCGTGGTGGAGTCCACGAACTCCGGCGTGGCGGCCACCTTCGGCAGACCTGTCTGCTGGTGCAGGGGCGGGGCCGGCTTGGTGGAAATCAGGTTGGTGGTGGCGCCGGGGCGTGCCTGCACCACGCTGGGCGTGCTGCCCGGCGTCCTGCGCGACTCGATCAGCGGGTTGGGTACGGTGTTGACCTTGGCGGTACCGCTTGGCGGCGACGGTTTGGGCGCCGTTGCTGAGCCGGACTTGGCGCGCGCCGCCAGTCCGCGACGCTGGTCCTCTGGCAGCTCGTTGTAGGTCTGCCAGCGCGCCTGCCGCTCCCCGGCGCTGAGTTCCTGCGCGCCCTGGAAGTTCTGGCGTGCTTCATTGCGCTGCTTGGCGCTCAGGCCTACCCAGTCGCTCATGCGCTGCTGCACGCGAGTTCGCTCGTCCGGCGACATGCGGTCGAAGCGCGCTGCGATCTCAAGCCACTTTTGCTGGCGAGATACCTCGATCGTGTTCCAGTGGCGCTCCAGTGGCTGGAGAGCAAGTCGCTGCGCCGGGCTCAGGGCAGCCCATGAGGCGCCTGAGTTCACAGTGGGACGCGCCACGCCTTGCGGTTGGGCTTCGGCACGCTGGTGAGCGGCGCTCGCCAGCATCATCGCCAGCGCGAGCAGCGGCGCGGAGCAGGCCGTGATCCGGTACGACACGGCCGGCTCAGTCGTGCGCTTGGCGCAGAAATTCAGCAAACCCGGCATCGGTGTAGGCGACAGGCGGCAGGTCGTCGGCTAGCAGCGCGGCGTCGATGTCCGCGGCGAGCCGGGTCTGTTCGCTGTCGTTTTGTTGCTGGATCAGCACCAGCCCCGCCACCAATGCCAGCACCGGCGCCAACGATGCCACGCGCCACCACCAGCCGGTCTCGCCGCCCGCGCCTCCGAGCGTCAACGTGCCGCCGGCAGAGCCCGTGACCGACGCCGCTGAGCGGAGCGCAACCTGGCGGGCGCGCTCCCGCGCACGTTCGCGCGCAAAACGCAGGCGCTCGATCACGTCGTGCGGCAGGGAGTGCGTTTGCTCCGTCAGGCGTGCCGCCACGCGCAGCGCGTAGCGGGTCTCGATGGCTTGGACATCGAGCCGACCCTCGGTGGCGGTGAAGTTCGTCGAGTTGTTCATGCTTGCACTCCCTTTGCCTTCAAGGCCTGCGCCAGACTGTGAACCGCCCGCGAGCAGTGGGTCTTGACGCTGCCTTCCGAGCAACCCATGCACAAGGCGGTCTCGGCGACATCGAGTTCCTCCCAGTAACGCAGGATGAAGGCCTCCCGTTGACGCCCTGGCAACCGCGCGACCTCGGCTTCGATGGCTTGCAAGGTCTGGGCCCGCGAGACGCTGTCGGCGGGGCTTTCCACGCTGAGAGAACCACCTGCCGCCGCCAGGGTTTCTAGCAAATCGAAGTCGCCGTCTTCTCCGGGCGATTCGAAATCGGAGAAATTGCGCATGACTGCCCTGCGCACCTTCTGTCGGCGAAACCAGTCCATGGTCGCATTCGAAAGAATGCGCTGGAACAGCAGCGTGAGTTCGGCGGGCGGGCGGTCGGCGTATTTCTCGGCGAGCCGGATCATCGAATCCTGCACGATGTCGAGGGCTGCGTCGTCGTCGCGGACCGCATAGACGGCGCGTTTGAAGGCGCGTCGTTCGACGCTCTTTAGGAAATCGCTGAGTTCTTTGTCGGATGCCAAGGGGCTCGGCCACCGGGGCCATGGCATTGAGAGGCGCGCGATTATGTCATTGCACTTCCGTGCGGCATCGACGCTCAAAAGCGGTGCGCGGCCGATGCCATAATGTTGCCCCGCACAACGCTCTTTTGGTCTTCAAACGCTGCCCGACCCGGGCAGCGTTTGCACAGACCGCGCAGGCTCCACATCCACCTCAGAAGGGTGCGAAGAGGGGCGCCGAAGGTGTTTCGTCAGAGAAATTCCAAGAGGTTCACACATGGACATGTCTGCCGCGGAAATCAAGCGGGCCCAGATCGCTGATGGCCGGGCTCCGCCGCACTCCACCACATCCTCTGCGGAGCCCAACGGCTCTGAGATTCTGGTCCGCTGCCTGCAAGCCGAAGGGGTCAAATACCTCTGGGGCTACCCCGGTGGCGCCGTGCTGTACATCTACGACGCGCTGTACAAGCAGGACTCGATCAAGCACGTGCTAGTGCGCCACGAGCAGGCCGCCATTCACGCCGCCGACGGTTATGCGCGGGCAACCGGCGACGTCGGCGTCGCGCTTGTGACGTCGGGTCCCGGCGTGACGAATGCCATCACCGGCATCGCCACCGCATACATGGACTCCATCCCGATGGTGATCATCACCGGGCAGGTGCCAACACCGGCCATCGGCCTGGACGCCTTCCAAGAATGCGACACGGTCGGTATCACCCGTCCGATCGTCAAGCACAATTTCCTCGTCAAGGACGTGCGCGACCTCGCGATCACGCTCAAGAAAGCCTTTCACATCGCCCGTACCGGCCGTCCGGGCCCGGTGGTGGTCGACGTGCCCAAGGACGTGTCGCTCAAGACGGCGCCTTTCCACTACCCGGCGCAGATCGAGATGCGCTCGTACAACCCCGCGAAGAAGGGCCACAGCGGCCAGATTCGCAAGGCGGTGCAGCTGCTGCTAGCGGCCAAGCGGCCTTACGTCTACACCGGCGGCGGCGTGATCCTGGGCAATGCCTCGGCGGAGCTGCGCCAACTGATCGACTTGCTGGGCTACCCCTGCACCAACACGTTGATGGGCCTGGGCGCCTTCCCTGCCACCGATCCACGCTTTCTCGGCATGCTCGGAATGCATGGCACTTACGAGGCCAACATGACCATGCAGCACTGCGATGTGCTGCTGGCCGTCGGTGCGCGTTTCGACGATCGCGTCATCGGCAACCCCAAGCACTTTGCTTCGGTCGAGCGCAAGATCGTCCACATCGACATCGACCCGTCATCGATCTCCAAGCGCGTCAAGGTCGACATCCCGATCGTCGGCGACGTGAAGGACGTGCTGCAGGAGTTGATCGTGCAGATCAAGGAGGCACAGGTGCGCCCCGACGCGCAGGCGCTGTCGGTTTGGTGGAAGCAGATCGCCGATTGGCGGGGGCGCGAGTGTCTGAAGTACAAGGACTCCCCGGATTTGATCAAGCCGCAATTCGTGATTGAGAAACTCTGGGATCTCACTCGCGATCGCGACACCTACATCACCTCGGATGTCGGCCAGCACCAGATGTGGGCAGCGCAGTACTACCGCTTCGACGAGCCGCGTCGCTGGATCAATTCCGGCGGCCTGGGCACGATGGGTGTCGGGCTGCCATACGCCATGGGCATCAAGTTGGCCAAGCCCGAGTCGGACGTGTTTTGCGTCACCGGCGAAGGTTCGATCCAGATGTGCATCCAGGAGCTTTCGACCTGTCTGCAATACAACACGGCGGTCAAGATCGTGTCGCTCAACAATCGCTATCTCGGCATGGTGCGCCAGTGGCAGCAGCTCGACTACGGCGGTCGCTATTCGCACAGCTACATGGATGCGCTGCCCGACTTCGTCAAGCTGGCCGAGGCCTACGGCCATGTCGGCCTGCTGGTGGAAAAGCCCGCTGACGTAGAGCCGGCGCTCAAGGAGGCGATCAAGCTCAAGGATCGCACCGTGTTCCTCGACATTCGCACCGACCCGACCGAAAACGTCTGGCCGATGGTCAAGGCGGGGCAGGGCATCACCGAGATGCTGTTGGGTTCGGAAGACCTGTAGCGGCCGCCATGTGCGCCGCGCGAGGGCGAGAGGCTTTCCGGCCTTCCGTCAGGAGCGCGTTAAACACGGCGGTTCGGTCGACCGGACGTTCGTTTGTCATCAAACATCGAAGCGCGTGGCCAAGGGCCTGCGGTTACCGCCGCCGGTCTGAAGAGCGCGAAGGACGATTCATCATGAAGCACATCATTGCCTTGTTGCTCGAGAACGAACCGGGTGCGCTGTCGCGCGTCGTGGCGCTTTTTTCCGCGCGCGGCTACAACATCGAGAGTCTGACGGTCGCGCCCACGGAAGACCCTTCGCTCTCGCGCATGACCATCGTGACCTCCGGCTCCGAAGACGTGATCGAGCAGATCACCAAGCACTTGAACCGTTTGATCGAAGTCGTGAAAGTGGTCGACCTCACCGAAGGGCACTACACCGAGCGCGAGCTGATGCTCATCAAGGTTCGAGCGGTCGGCAAGGAGCGCGACGAAATGAAGCGCATGGCCGACATCTTCCGGGGGCGCATCGTCGATGTGACGGAAAAGACTTACACCGTCGAGTTGACTGGCGACGCCAGCAAGCTCGATGCTTTCATCGACGCAGTGGACCGCACCGCCATTTTGGAGACGGTGCGCACCGGTACCAGCGGCATTGGCCGTGGCGAGCGCATCCTGCGCGTGTAACCCGCATTTTTTGATTTTGAATTTCGACAGGAGAACCTTATGAAGGTCTATTACGACAAGGACGCCGACCTGAGCCTGATCAAGGGCAAGAGCGTGGCAATCATCGGCTACGGCTCGCAGGGTCATGCGCATGCGCAAAACCTCAACGACAGTGGCGTCAAGGTCACGGTCGGCCTGCGCCGCGGCGGCGCCAGTTGGAACAAGGTCGAGAAGGCCGGGCTCAAGGTGGCCGAGGTGGCCGAAGCCGTCAAGAGCGCTGATGTCGTGATGATCTTGTTGCCCGACGAGCAGATCGCCGCGGTTTACGCGAACGATGTCGAGCCCAACATCAAACAGGGCGCCTCGCTCGCTTTTGCGCACGGCTTCAACGTGCATTACGGGCAAGTCGTGCCGCGCGCCGATCTCGACGTGTGGATGGTCGCGCCCAAGGCGCCGGGCCACACGGTGCGCAACACCTATACGCAAGGCGGCGGTGTGCCCCACCTGATTGCGGTGCATGCCGACAAGAGCGGCCGCGCGCGCGACCTGGCGCTGAGTTACGCCGCGGCCAACGGCGGCGGCAAGGCCGGCATCATCGAGACCAATTTCCGCGAGGAAACCGAAACCGACTTGTTCGGCGAGCAGGCCGTGCTATGCGGCGGCACGGTCGAGCTGATCAAGGCCGGATTCGAGACCCTGGTCGAAGCCGGGTACGCGCCGGAGATGGCTTACTTCGAGTGCCTGCACGAGCTGAAGCTCATCGTCGACCTGATCTACGAGGGCGGCATCGCCAACATGAACTACTCGATCTCGAACAACGCCGAATACGGCGAGTACGTGACGGGGCCGAAGATCGTGACCGATGAAACGCGGGCCGCCATGCGCAAGGCGCTCAGGGACATCCAGACCGGCGAATACGCCAAGAATTTCATCCTCGAAAACCGTGCCGGCGCACCGACCCTGCAGTCGCGCCGTCGGCTCACCGCCGAGCACGACATCGAGGTGGTGGGCGAAAAGCTGCGCGCCATGATGCCGTGGATCAAGGCAAATAAGTTGGTGGACAAGAGTCGCAACTAGAGCCGCCTTCGCGAGCACCGCGGCGGCGATGCGCGGCCGGCTCGACCGGCAGGCATGCCGGTCCCGCCAGAGACCCGGGTTGGGTGTTTTTCCATGCTGCTTCAGGCCGCGAAACTGCAAGGTTCGCGGCCTTCTCGCTTAAGGCGCTGCGGTATCCTTCTCTCCATGAACTACCCGCATCCGCTCTTGGCCAAAGAAGGCTGGTTCCACATCGCGGTCGCCTTCTTCGTTGCGGTGTTCGCGTCGTTCTTCATGGGCGGGCTTATTGCACTGCTGTTCTGGCTCGTGCTGGTTTTCGTGGTGCAGTTCTTTCGTGATCCGCCGCGACCGATCCCGACTGAGCCGAATGTGATCTTGTCGCCGGCCGATGGTCGGATCGTCAAGATTGACAAGGTGCGCGATCCTTATGCGGACCGCGACGCGCTGCTCATCAGCGTGTTCATGAACGTATTCAACGTGCACAGCAACCGCTCCAGCGTCGATGGCACCGTCACCAAGGTCCAATATTTCCCGGGGCAGTTCATCAACGCCGATATTGACAAGGCGTCCACCGAGAACGAGCGCAACGCGGTGGTGATCGATGCCTGGGGGCAGACCGTCACGCTTGTGCAGGTGGCCGGCTTGATCGCACGGCGCATTCTTTGCTACGTGCAGGTGGGCGATACGCTGGCGCGCGGCCAGCGCTACGGGTTCATTCGGTTCGGCTCTCGGGTGGATGTCTATTTGCCGGTCGACGCCATTGCGCGCGTCGCCCCCGGCGACAAAGTCTCGGCCACGTCGACGATCCTGGCAACGCTGGCGCGGTGAGCGCGAACATGCACGACGGCAGCCACGACGAACTCGATCTCGATGAGAGGGACGAGGAGAGCGATGAGCCGCCGCGTCGGCCGCGTCGCAAGGGGATCTACATCCTGCCCAACCTGTTCACGCTCGCTGGCCTGTTCGGCGGTTTTTACGCGATCGTGATGGCCATGAACGGTCGCTACGACCAGGCGGCGATCGGCGTCTTCTGCGCCATGGTGCTCGACAGCCTCGATGGCCGCGTCGCCCGCATGACCAACACGCAAAGCGCGTTCGGCGAGCAGATGGACAGTTTGTCGGACATGGTGAGCTTTGGTGCCGCGCCGGCGTTGATCGTCTATGAATGGGCACTGCGCGGGTTGGGCAAGCTCGGCTGGATCGCTGCGTTCGTCTATTGCTCGGGCGCGGCGTTGCGGCTGGCACGCTTCAACACCAACATCGGCGTGGTCGACAAGCGTTTCTTTCAGGGGCTGCCCAGCCCAGCGGCGGCGGCGCTGGTCACCGGCTTCATTTGGCTGATGGACGACTCGGGGTTCAAGGAGGCCGGCGCCATCGAGTGGTTGTCGTGGACGGCGTTTGGCTTCACGCTGTATGCGGGCCTCACGATGGTGACCAATGTGCCCTTCTATAGCTTCAAGGACGTGAGCTTTAAACGCACCGTGCCGTTCATCGTGATCGTGGCGATCGCGCTGTTCATTGCGGTGGTCAACTTGCATCCACCGCTTGTTTTGTTCAGCCTTTTCGTCTGTTATGGCCTGTCGGGTTACGTGGTCTACGCGTGGAGAAAGACCAAAGGCAAGCCGGTCACTGTGTTCTCAACGTCGACGCACGAGCCCGACGAAGAAGGTCTGCACCGCTGAGCGTTTGCGCGGCCGCGTTAATTGATTGCCAGCCGCGTGCTATATTCATTTCCATGATGTTTCGCCCCGCCGCACAGCTACTACTGCCAGGAGTGCTGCGCGCGCGCTGACTGCACACGTCACCTAGATTTGCACTCACGGCCCGCGCGCATCCTTCACGCGGGCCGTTTTGTTTTTGTCTCTCGAAGGAGAAATTCATGGCCGACAAGCTCATCATCTTCGACACCACGTTGCGTGACGGCGAGCAGTCGCCGGGCGCATCGATGACCAAGGACGAGAAGCTGCGCATCGCCAGGCAGCTCGAGCGGCTTCGGGTCGACGTGATCGAGGCGGGTTTCGCCGCCTCCAGCAATGGCGACTTCGCGGCGGTGAAGGCCATAGCCGATGCGATCAAGGAGTCGACCATCTGCTCGCTGGCGCGTGCCAACGACCGAGACATCGCCCGCGCAGCCGAGGCGCTCGCGGGAGCCTCCCGCGCGCGTATCCACACCTTCATCGCGACCAGCGAATTGCACATGGACAAAAAGCTGCGCATGACGCGCGAGCAGGTGCTGGAGCAGGCGCGCCTGTCGATCCGTTTTGCGCGCAACCTCTGCGACGACATCGAGTTTTCACCTGAGGACGGCTATCGCTCGGACCCCGACTTTCTGTGTCGCGTGCTCGAGGCGGTGATCAAGGAGGGCGCCACCACGCTCAACATTCCCGACACCGTCGGCTATGCCATTCCCGAGCTGTACGGCAACTTCATCAAGTTGCTGCGCGAGCGCGTGCCGAATTCCGACAAGGCGATTTGGTCGGTGCATTGCCACAACGATCTCGGCATGGCGGTGGCGAACTCGCTGGCCGGCGTGAAGATTGGCGGTGCCCGCCAGGTCGAATGCACGATCAACGGTCTGGGCGAGCGCGCCGGCAATTGTTCGCTCGAGGAGGTGGTGATGGCCGTGCGCACCCGACGCGACTATTTCGACCTTGACGTTGGCATTGACACGACCCAGATCGTGCCGGCTTCGCGCCTGGTTTCGCAGACCACCGGTTTTATTGTCCAGCCGAACAAGGCCGTGGTCGGTGCCAACGCCTTTGCGCATGCCTCGGGCATCCACCAGGACGGAGTGCTCAAGGCGCGCGACACCTACGAGATCATGCGCGCCGAAGACGTGGGCTGGAGTGCCAACAAGATAGTCCTGGGCAAACTCTCCGGCCGCAACGCCTTCAAGCAGCGTCTGCATGAACTCGGGATCGCGCTTGAATCCGAGGCGGACGTCAATGCGGCCTTTGCACGCTTCAAGGACTTGGCCGACCGCAAGAGCGACATTTTCGATGAGGACATCATCGCCCTGGTCGGCGATGAGAGCGTCACGCACGAGCATGAGACCTACCGGCTGTTGTCGCTCGAGCAGCAGTCGGGCACCGGCGAGCGCCCGCACGCCAAGGTGACATTCGCTGTCGGTGACGTCGAATACCACACCGAGAGCGATGGCAACGGCCCGGTCGACGCCAGCCTCAAAGCGATCGAGTCGCAGGTCAAGAGCGGTGCGGAACTGCTGCTGTATTCCGTCAATGCGATCACGTCCGGCAGCACGGAATCGCAGGGCGAGGTGACCGTGCGGTTGCAGCATGGGGGCCGCGTCGTCAATGGCGTTGGTGCTGACCCTGATATTGTCGTGGCATCGGCCAAGGCCTATCTGTCCGGACTGAACAAATTGCACAACAAGACGGAACGCGTCGCAGCTCAGGGTTGATCGCCGCAATACTTCACGCGCTACGGAGAAAGAGCCCGCAAGTTTTTGATCTTGCGCGGTTTTTTTCGATACCCTAGACTCCGCGACAGATGTCTGCGAGGGGTGCCAGTGTTGAATTCGTTGGATCGTGTCAAGTGGCGCGCGATGGCAGGGCTCAGTCTCGTCGCCGTGCTGGGTTTGTCCCTGAGTGCGCCGGCCGACGCGGCCAAGCGCCGCGAGTCGGGCAGCACCCACGCCAGCGTCGCCGGTGCCAAGAGCAAGCTTAAAAACGAGGTCATTCGCACCACCAAACGCCAACCCACGCACGCTGTGATCGTGCGGCCATCGTTCGGCGAGCTGAGCGGCTTGCGCGCCACCGACGACGCCTTGGCGCTGCGCTCCAGTGTCGCGCTGGTGATAGATCAGGAAACACAGGAAGTCCTGTTCGACAAAAATGCCAACGTCGTTTTGCCGATTGCGTCGCTCACGAAGCTGATGACTTCGGTTGTCGTCGTGGAGGCTGACCAGTCACTCGACGAGATATTGACGATCTCTCAAGAGGATATTGATACCGAAAAAGGCAGCGGCTCGCGGCTCGCCGTCGGTACCCAGCTCACGCGTGGCGAGATGCTGCACCTGGCGCTGATGTCGTCCGAAAATCGTGCCGCTCACGCGCTGGGCCGGCACTATCCGGGCGGGCTGGTCGCTTTCGTATCGGCGATGAACGCCAGAGCCGGCCTGCTGGGCATGTCGGACACACGCTATGTCGATCCGACCGGCCTGTCGAGCCGCAACCAGTCGAGCGCCCGTGATCTGGCCGGCTTGGTCAGCGCCGCCTACCGTCACCCTTTGATTCGGCAGCTGTCAACGTCCCAGGAATACAGCGTTGCCGTTGGGCAGCGGACCTTGCAATACCGCAATACCAATGGCTTGGTACGCAACCCGGCGTGGGATATCGGGTTGCAAAAGACCGGCTACATCGCTGAAGCCGGACGCTGCCTCGTCATGCAAGCCCAGCTTGCCGGTCGCAAGCTGATCATGGTGTTTCTGGACTCTGCCGGAAAGTATTCGCGCATCGGCGATGCCGAGCGGGTGCGCCGCTGGATCGAAGCCGGCCCGGCGATTGTCGAGTCCGGTGATCTGCGGATTCCCGTCGGCGCGGTGCCGAAGATCACCTCCTGAAACTGCCGACAGCGGTCACCAGGTTCTTCAAGGGAAAAGCCCGGCTTGGCCGGGCTTTTTATTGGAAATCAGGCACGACAGGCTTGATGACCGAGCGCTGAGGAGATTTGCGTGGCGGTTGCCTGCAAGCGCTCCATCCAGCTTTCCTCCAGTCGATCGGCGGGCGCCGAGATCGACAGGCCAGCCACCAGCTTTCCCTGGTCGTCAAAGATGCCGGCTGCCATGCAGCGCACACCGAGCTCGAGCTCTTCGTTGTCGTGCGCGGCGCCGCACTGCAGCACCTTCGACAGCTCGCGCTCGAGCACTGGTAGCTCGGTGATGCTGTTGCGGGTATGCCCCGCTAGCCCGGTGCGCGTGGCATACGCGCGTACGCGCTGCGCGTCGTCGTGCGCCAGGAACAGCTTGCCCACCGACGTCAAGTGCAGCGGCGCACGACCACCGACGGCGCGCACGACTTGCATGCCCGAGCGTTCGCTGTAAGTGCGCTCGATGTAGACGATCTCGTCGCCTTGGCGCATCGACAGATTGACCGGCTGGTGCGTGAGCTTGTGCAGCTCGCGCATGGGACCGAGCGCTGCATCGCGCACGTCCAGCCGCACCTTGACCAGGTTGCCCAATTCCAGCAAACGCATGCCAAGGCGGTAGCTACCGGCTTCGGGGCGCTCAACGTAGCGGCCGATGGCCAAGTCGTTAAGGATGCGGTGGGCGGTTGATGGATGCAGGCCGGTCAGCTCGCTGATGTGTTTTAGCGAAACCGGATCCGAGTGGGCAGCGAGAACGTCGAGGAGCGAGAACATGCGCTCCATCACCTGGATGGTCGGGGTTTGGACCTCGGTGCGTTTCATCGGATGGATTGTCGCTTAGCGAGGTGCCTTGCTCGTACAAGCCAAGGCTGTCATCAGCGGATGAGATCGCAGTCATTAAGGCGTCGGCGGTGCGCTGGATGGCTTGCTCAGTCGTCGTCTGCGGCGGCGATCTCGGATCGGTCATCGCGCTGCGCCCTGGGCGCCGCACTGCTGGCTGCCCGCTGAACGCGCCATTGCTTCTTGCGCTGCGTCCACTCGGCCAGTCGGGCATGCGCCGTCTTCGACGCTTCGATCATCTGCGTCTCGCTGGCCAGTTGAGCGCACAGCTCGAGTCGAATGCCGTTGGGATCGAAGAAGTAGATGCTCTTGAAGATATCGTGGTCTATCACGCCCAATACCTCCACGCCGGCGGCTTGCAGCCGTGCTTTTGTTTGCTCGAGTTCCACCTCACTGTCGACACGAAGCGCCAGATGATTGACCCAAGCCGGCGTGTTGGGCGAAGGCGCGCTCGCGAGATCGTCGCCAAGATCGAAAAACGCCACGCAGGAACCATCGGTCATGCGAAAGAACAGGTGCGTGTACGGGCAATATTCACCAGTGCTCGGCACGTGGTCGCTCTGGATGATGTGAAACAAGGGCAGGCCAAGCAGACCTTCGTAAAACTGCCGAGTTTCTTCGGCGTCGCGACAGCGATAAGCAAAGTGATGTAAGCCGCGTACCGGTGCAGCTTCACGTGCGACCCGCGCACCGCGCATCGCTTGGGGCGGCGCATTTTCCATTCGTTAGCTCCTTGAGTGGTGCAACGGCTTGGTCAGCGCCCAAGGTGGACCAGTTTAGCGAGGCGACATTGACCTTTGAGCAAGAACCGTCGTCTCTTGCGGTGGCGACTTTACCTAGGGTAAACACTGACAATGCTGCAGTTAAGGCCCGTCTATTGGATGTGCTCAAACCATTCGATTACAGATTCCCGTGCGTTGAAGCGCTGCGTCGGTGCCGCAACCCCTTTTGTCCATGACCAGGAGATCGAAATGCAGCTCAAAGGTTCCAAGACCGAGCAGAAGCTGAAGGACGCTTTTGCGGGTAAGTCCCAGGCCAATCGCCGTGGCCGGCGTCAACTATCGCATTGACTCATCGGAACTGTTACCCGAGCTGACCTGTTGCCTCACGTAGTTTGCTACCCGTCGGATTGTCCGGCGGGAGCGGCACAACGTGACGAGGCAAATCAGCATGACGACACGCAAGGAGTTGGTCGCGGCGCTGCGGCAGCGGTATCGCAGCGCGGCGTTCGGTGACCGGATCAAGATCCTCGATGAATTCGTGGCCGTGACCGGCTATCACCGCAAGCACGCGATCCGGGTGCTGCGCGAGGAGGTCGCCACTGCGAAGGCGGCGCGCACCCGCAACAGTCTCTACGACGAGGCGGTGCGCCAGGCGCTGACCGTGTTGTGGGAAGCGGCCGATCGGGTTTGCGGCAAGCGCCTGAAGGCGTTGATCCCGATGTTGGTCGATGCCATGGAACGGCACGGGCATCTCGATCTGGACCCGGTCATCAAGACCAAGGTCTTGCAGGTCAGCGCGGCGACCATCGACCGCGTACTGGCTACTGCGCGTTTGCACATCGACGGGCAGCGCAAACGCCGCAAGGGCGTGGGCGCGGCGATCCGACGCAGCATCCCGGTGCGAACCTTCGCCGACTGGCGCGATCCGCCGCCGGGCTTCTTCGAGATCGACATGGTCGAACACTGCGGCGGCGTGAAGACCGACGGTGACTTCGTCCACGCCCTCACGATGACCGACATTGCCAGCGGCTGGACTGAATGCGTGGCCATGCGTGTGCGCGAGCAGATGCTGATTGTCGAAGCATTCGACAAGGTAGTGACCTTCTTGCCGTTCGCCATGCTCGGAGTCGACTCGGACAACGACAGCGCCTTCATGAGCCAGACCGGGATCGCGCGGTATATCGATTTCTACAACACCGCGCGACCGCATTCCTCGCTCGACAAGCAGACCCCGGACGAGTTCTACTTCGCGACGCTGCCGGCGATCAAACAGGCAGCATGAGCGGTGAACACGAGTTGCCCACCGCGTCGGTCGTGCGTTCGTCGCAAGCGACGCCCGCCCGCCGCCGTGGACAACTCTGCACCGATGTCAGACCCGCAGGCTCCATTTATCGAAGTCAGTTCGGTGTTCAGACAACCGGAGCCACCTCTCTCGCTGCCATCTCCGCGTCTCCTGCAACACGGGCAAAACCACCCACTGACATGCTGTTCCTGCTCTCGCCCGCCAAGACCCTGGATTACGAAACGCCAGCGCCGGACGTGGCCGCCACCCGTCCGCACTTCGTCGCAGAGGCGACGACGCTGATCGTCGTATTGCGCCGCTACGGCCGCGACGACATCGCCGCGCTGATGAACCTGAGCGACACGCTCGCCTCGCTCAACGTCGAGCGCTACGCCGCCTGGCGACCGCGCTTCACGGCCCGCAACAGCAAACCCGCGCTGTTCGCCTTCAACGGCGATGTCTACGAAGGACTCGACGCCAACAGCCTTGATGCAGACGCGCTCGAATGGGCACAGCAACACGTCGTCATCCTGAGCGGCCTGTACGGTGCGCTTCGACCGCTCGACCGGCTGCAAGCCTATCGCCTGGAAATGGGCACCCGCTTGCCCACCGCCCGTGGCCGGGATCTTTACGCGTTCTGGGGGCAAACGCTCAGCGGCTACCTTCGCTCGCGCCTGGGTGCCGATGCGGCGCCGGTGGTCGTCAACCTGGCTTCGCAGGAGTACTTCCGCGCCGTCGACCGCAAGCACCTGGGCATGCGCGTGGTCGAGTGTGTGTTCGAAGACTGGAACCGCGGGCGCTTCCGAATCATCAGCTTCCACGCCAAGCGGGCGCGCGGCCTCATGGTGCGCTACGCAGTGCAGCAGCGCGCGCTCAGCCCGAAGGCGCTGCAAGACTTTGCGGTGGAGGGTTATGCTTTTGACGGCGCTGCCAGCGAACCCGACCGCCTGGTGTTTCGGCGACGCGCCCCAGTGAGTCCTCCATGAGCAACCAGCAAATCACCCCGGCCTTGCGTGACTGGATCGTCGAGCAGGCGCGCGCTGGGCACCGCCCCGAAGCCGTGCTCGAAGCGATGAAGTCCAGCGGCTGGCGCGAAGACATCGCGCTCGAAGCCCTTGAAACCGTGCTCAGCGGCATGGTCGAGGAGCACGCGCAGGGGCCAGGCTTGTCCCCGCCCAACCGCGTGCCCGAGCTTTTGTTGGCTGGCTCCTCGCCGCGGGTGTGGGCGCATGACCGCGAGGTGAGCATCCTCATGTCGATGCGCGAGCCGCGCGTGGTGGTGTTCGGCAACCTCCTCGCGGACGAGGAGTGCGATGAGATGGTCGAACTGGCGGATCAGCGCCTGGCGCGGTCGCACACGGTGGATACGAGCACCGGCGACAGCGAAGTCAACGCGGCGCGCACCAGCGACGGCATGTTCTTCTCGCGCGGCGAGCATCTCGTTTGCGAACGACTCGAGGCCCGTCTCGCGGCATTGGTGCAGTGGCCCCTCGAGAACGGCGAAGGCTTGCAGGTTCTGCGCTACCGGCCCGGCGCCGAGTACAAGCCGCATTACGATTACTTCGACCCGGTCCAGCCGGGCACGCCGTCGATCCTCAAACGCGGTGGCCAACGGGTGGCAACCATCGTGACTTACCTGAACACACCGACGCGCGGTGGCGCCACGACGTTCCCGGATGTTGGCCTCGAGATCGCGCCGCTCAAGGGCCACGCGGTGTTCTTCAGCTATGACCGGCCGCACCCGACCACGCGCACCCTGCATGGCGGTGCACCGGTGCTCGAAGGCGAGAAATGGGTCGCAACCAAGTGGCTGCGCGTGGGTCGATTTGATTGAAACCAGGTTGAACCGTGCGGCGCACTTTGAACGCGTTGACGGTCCGCTGACGGCTCCGTGCGACGTCAACTCCGGCATCGACCTCGACGTTGTACCGGCGAGCCTGTTGCTCACCAACCCTCAATCAGGAGTTCCGAATGAAGAAACTGATCGCTGCACTCGTCGCTTCCACGTTCGTGCTGGCCGTTCAAGCCCAGACCGCAGCGCCCGCCGTGCCCGCCACACCGGCAATGCCGGCAAAATCGCAGGCCATGCCGGCGACCAAATCCGTCGCAACGGTGCCGGTGAAGGTCGAGGCTCCGGCTGCGGCGAATGTGGACGTTGCCGCGACGGCGAAGGTCGAGAAGAAGCCGATGCATAAGAGGACCGCCAAGGCGAAGGCCAAGAAGGCTGCAGCCAAGCCCGCTGCCTGATCGCACCGAGCGCAATGACGACCCGGCTTCGGCCGGGTCGTTTCATTTGGGTGTGGCTTGCGCAGCACCGTCCGGCGTCTCGAACACCATTTGACCTCTCGCGAAGGATCGCCCGACTACGGTGAAAACGACCCGGGTCTTGTGTCGGCGTGTGTGTCGATGCGCGCGAAGGGTCGTGAATGCTCGATGCGCTGCCAACGTCGCTCGTCCCAGCTTTGAGGGCCCTCGATCAGCCAGTGGTCGAGCCAAGGCGTGAACTCTGCATGCGCAATGCGCCGATAGCAAGGCGCGCGCCGAGCCAAACCAAATCCGCGTCGAGCAAGGTAGTGCGCCGGCAGCTGTGCCGTCAGCAGGTCGCTCCAGTAGACGCAAGCCTTGGCGGCCCAAAATGCCTGGCGCTCGAAATGCACCCGGCCGGCCAGGCCGGTTTCGGCGGGAAACACGATGAATTCGTCGGTCAGTTCGACGAGCGCAAACACCAGGTCACCTGCGCTGGCGTTTTCGCTCGATTGCACGAAGACGATGCGCAGGATGTCCTGTGCATGGATGCGGTCCACCTCAGCGTCGTTGCGCAACACCACGATGTCGCCGCCCGACCAGGCGGTGTTCCATCGGGTGTGGAGGTCGAAGCGATCGAGAGAAGCGTTCATGGCCCGACTCTAGAAGCGGCTTGAACGCTTCAGTGTGACGAGGCGCGTCCAAATGCAATCGAGCCCCATTGGGGCTCGATCTGCTCGCCGGGGTCGATCAGCGGCTGCGCCCGCCGCCGCGGTTGCCGCCGCCGAACCCGCCGCCTGATCCACCGCC
>NZ_JANMWL010000260.1:0-6367 GCF_031393925.1 Methylibium sp.
GAGGGTTGCGGTTGATCCATGCAATGGCCAGCTGCGCCACGCTGCCACCGAGTTCATCGGCAATGGCCGTGAGCTTGCCGACCGCCGCGTTCTTGGCCGGGTCGGTGAGACCCTCGCGCAGGAAGGCCATGTTGTGCAGCGGGGCCCACACCGTCTCCTCGATCGGTGTGTGCGGGTCAGGGCGATGGCAGAACGCCAGGTCGATGCATTCGCGCTGCATGCGCTCGAGCGACTGATCGATGGCGTGGTGCAGGTACTTGCGGTTAAGCGTGTCCTGCCCATTGATGCGCGGGCGCTGGCCCGGCTTGCCGCGTTCGAGCCCCCAGCAAAACTTGGTCGAGACCACGTAGTCGAGCGAGGAGCGGCCGAGCTGCTTGAAGGCCTCGCCCATGATGGTTTCGCTCTGGCCATTGGCGTAGACCTCGGCGTTGTCGAAGAAGTTGAGCCGGCGTCCAGCGCGGCGGCCAACATCTCCTTGGCCGCGCTCACGTCGACCTGGTTGTGATAAGTCACCCACGAGCCGAGCGAGAGTTCGCTCAACTGCAGGCCGGAGCGGCCGAGACGGCGGTATTGCATGCTTTGTACTCCTGGTGGGGCGGGGCGGGCAGCGCCGGCCGAGGCGCTCACTACACTGGCCCGACCCACCAAGCCCCGAGCCTACCCACAAGCGCATCGCCCCATGAAGCCTCACGTCTATGCCGACCGCCGCGCCCGCGTGTGCGCCGCGCTGCGCGCTGCGGGCGGCGGTGTGGCTGTGCTGCCGACCGCGCCGGAGCGCACCCGCAACGCCGACAACGAGCATCCCTACCGTCACGACAGCGCCTTCTACTACCTCACCGGCTTCAGCGAACCGGGCGCCTGGCTGGTGCTCGACGCGAGCGGCAAGAGCCTGCTGCTGTGCCGGCCCAAGAACGAGGAGCGCGAGATCTGGGACGGCTACCGGCTCGGCCCCGAGGCCGCGCCCGCAGCGCTCGGCATCGACGCCGCGCTGCCATGCGACGCGCTCGACACCGTGCTGCCGCAACGCCTGGCCGACCAGGGCGCGGTGTGGTTCCCGTTCGGCGGCTACGAGGGCCTGGCCGCTCAGGTGGAAGGCTGGCTCGCGGCCGTGCGCCAGCGCTCGCGCACCGGCATCGGCGCACCCACTCAGCAACGCGACCTGTCGCCGCTGCTCGACGAGCTGCGGCTGTTCAAGGACACGCACGAACTCGACCTGATGCGCCGCGCCGGGGTCATCGGTGCGGCGGCGCACGCGCGGGCGATGCGCGTGTGCCGCCCCGGCCTCTGCGAATACGAACTCGAGGCCGAGTTGCTGCACGAGTTCCGCAAGAGCGGCGCAATCGGCCCGGCCTACGGCAGCATCGTGGCGGCGGGGCGCAACGCCTGCGTGCTGCATTACGCCGCCGGCAACACCGAGTTGAAGGCCGGCGAGCTGTGCCTGATCGACGCCGGCTGCGAGTTCGGCAGCTACGCCAGCGACATCACGCGCACCTTCCCGGTCGATGGCCGCTTCACCTCACCGCAGCGAGCGCTCTACGAGCTGGTGCTGGCCGCGCAGGACGCCGCCATTGCCGCCACAAGACCCGGCGCGCGCAAGCAGGACGGCCACTGGGCCGCCACCCGCGTGCTCGCCCAGGGCATGCTCGCGCTCGGGCTCCTCTCACGCGACACGCACGGCACGGTCGACGACGTGCTTGCCAGCGCCGCCTACCGGCGCTTTTACATGCACGGCACCGGCCCCTGGCTGGGCCTGGACGTCCACGACGCGGGCGAGTACCTGGCGCAGGACGAAGCGCCCGTTGACCAGGCAGATGGCTTTGGCGGTCGCGTACTCAGAAAGCCCTCGCGCGTGCTGCGACCCGGCATGGTGGTCACCGTCGAGCCGGGCCTCTACGTGCGCCCTGCCCCCGACGTGCCCGAGCGCTACTGGAACCTCGGCCTGCGCATCGAGGACGACGCGCTCATCACACCCGAGGGCTGCGAGCTGCTGAGCCGAGGCGTGCCGGTCAAGCCGGACGAGATCGAAGCCTTGATGCGCGGCTGAATTTGAACTCCCCCCCGCTGGGGGAGGGTTGGGGTGGATGCCAGCCAGGTCGTGCTCGCTCGCCCGACCGCCCCCCGTCCCCGCCTTCCCTCAGCGGGACAAGGAGCAAGCGTCAACCCAGCGCGGCGGCGATCGCTGCGCCAACCTCCTGCGTGCGCGCCGTGCCGCCCAGATCGGGCGTCCTCGGCCCTTCCAGCAACACCCGCTCGATCGCCGCGACGATCGCGTCATGCGCCTGCACATGCCGCGCGGTGTCGGCACCCGGCGCACGCCCCAGAAAGTCGAGCATCAGCGCGCCCGACCAGATCATCGCCACCGGGTTGGCGATGTTCCTGCCGAAGATGTCGGGCGCCGAGCCATGCACCGGCTCGAACAGCGACGGAAAACGGCGCTCCGGGTTCAGGTTGGCCGAGGGCGCAAGGCCGATGGTGCCGGTGCAGGCGGGGCCGAGGTCCGACAGGATGTCGCCGAACAGGTTGCTCGCCACCACCACGTCGAAGCGCTCGGGCTGCAGCACGAAGCGCGCGCACAGGATGTCGATGTGCTGCTTGTCCCAGCGCACGTCGGCGTGCTCGGCCGCCATCGCGGCGACGCGCTCGTCCCAGTAGGGCATGCTGATGGCGATACCGTTGCTCTTGGTCGCCGCGGTCAGCGTCTTGCGCGGTCGGCGCTGCGCCAATTCGAAGGCATAGCGCAGGATGCGGTCGACCCCCACGCGCGTGAACACCGCCTCCTGCAACACGAACTCGCGCTCGGTGCCTTCGAACATGCGCCCGCCCACGGGCGAATACTCGCCTTCGGTGTTCTCGCGCACGATCACCATGTCGATGTCGCCCGGCTGCTTGTTCGCCAGCGGCGATGGCACGCCTGGCAGGAGACGTACCGGGCGCAGGTTCACGTACTGGTCGAAGTCGCGCCGAAACTTGAGCAGCGAGCCCCACAGCGACACGTGGTCCGGCACCACCGCCGGCCAGCCGACGGCGCCGAAGTAGATGGCGTCGAAGCGCCCGAGCGTCGACGCCCAGTCGAGCGGCAGCATCTGGCCGTGGCGCTGCCAGTAGGCGGCCGAGGCCCAGTCGAAGCGCTGGAACTCCAGCGCGAGACCGAAGCGCCTTGCTGCCGCCTCGAGCACTCGCAGGCCTTCGGGCATGACTTCCATGCCGATGCCGTCGCCGGGAATGACGGCGATGCGATGCACCGTTGTTGCAGTGTCCATGGCGGATGTTAGCGACGATGCCCGGCGCGACTCGGCCCCTTGCCCCATAAAAAAAGCGGGCCAGGCCCGCTTGTGATCGCAAAAAGCTTGGCCCTTATTTCTTGGGCTCAGTCTTCTTTTCTTCCATCGGCTTTTCTGCCATTTTCTTGCACTCGGCCTTCATCTTGTCGTCCATCTTCTTTTCGTCCATCTTCTTGCAATCCACCTTCTCGCCGTCCTTCATGGCACCACCGTGGGCGGCAGCGAACGAGCCAACGGAGACGGATGCGAGGGCCGCGGCGGCCAGGATCGAAAGCAGCTTGTTCATAAGAGCCTTTCCAGGGGTTGATTGAGAATTGGCGCTCGAAATGAACGCCAATGGACTCTATAACGAACGCAAATTTGCGCAAGTTGACATGGCTGGCGTGCTTCTCGCGCTGCTTGGCGTGCGTGACTTTGTCGATCGGGGCCGCCGCCCATGCGGCCCCGCGCCAACCAGCCACTGACACCGAAGTGCTGGAACGCCTGCCATTGCGCGCGGGTGATCGCGAGGCGCGCGAGCTGAGCGCGCTGCGGGCGGCTGCGGCCCGCACGGCAACCGACCCAGTGCCCGCGGCCCAACTTGCACAGCGTTACTTCGACCTGGCAGCGGCCCGCGGCGACCCGCGCTATGTCGGCTATGCCGAGGCGGTGGTGGCCCGTTTTGCGGTGCCGCTGCCGGCCCAACTGCTGGTGATAAGGGGCCAGTTGCGGCAGTACCGCCACGGCTTCGAGGAGGCGCTGGACGACTTTGCCGGTGCGCTGGCGCAGGACCCGGCGCTGGCGTCGGCTCACGCCTGGCGCGCCGCGATCTTCCTGGTCCAGGCGCGCTACAACGCAGCGCAGAGCGAGTGCGCAGCCCTTCAGCGCCTCGGGCGCAGCACGCTGTATGGCGGTTGCATCGGCCTCTCCCAGGCCTACGGCGGCCAACTCGACGCAGCCCAGGCGTCGCTGCTGCAGGCACTAGGCGCCAGCACCGAAGCGGACCAGCGCCTCTGGCTGCTGACCCGGCTGGGCGAGGTCGCCGCCTGGCGCGGACAGCCCGCGCTGGCAGAGCGGCGCTACCGCGAGGCGCTGGATCTGGGTCGCGACGACGGCTACCTGCTCGCCGCATGGAACGACTTCCTGCTCGATGCCGGTCGGCCCGCGGAGGTGATCAAGCAGTTGGCGGGCTGGGAATCCTCCGACCCGCTGCTGCTGCGGCTGACCGAGGCAGAGGCCGCGCTCGGTCTGCCCGAGGCCGCCCGGCACATCCAGGTGCTTGACGACCGTTTTGCCGCCGCCCGGCTGCGCGGCGACACCACGCACCGCGCCGAAGAGGCACGCTTTCAACTCAAGCTGCGCGGCAACCCCGACGCAGCGCTGCGCCTGGCGGCTGACAACTACCGCGTGCAGCGCGAGCCCCGCGACGCGCGCATCCTGCTGGAAGCGGCCGTTGCAGCCCAGGACGCAGGAGCAGCGGCCGCTGCCCGAGACTGGCTACGCGCGACGGGCTTCGAGGACTCGCGCCTGCGGCAACTGGCGCACGCTTCGACACGGGTCTCGGGCCGCACGGCCGGGCCAGCGAGCGTGCCGCCATGAGGCGGCTGCTGCGCTGCGCTGCATGGGTCCTGTTCATGACGTGGTCGCTTGCGGCACTGGCACACAAGGCCAGTGACAGTTACCTCGTCCTGGAAGTCCAGGGCCGCGCCGTATCGGGCCAGTGGGACATCGCCCTGCGTGACATCGACTTTGCGCTCGGCCTCGACCACGACGGCAACGGCGAGATCACCTGGGGCGAACTGCGCGCCCGCCACACCGACATCGCCGCCTGGGCGCTCGGCCGCCTGTCCCTGCAGCGCGGCGGGGCCTGCCTGCTCCGGGTGGTCGAGCACCTCGTCGACGACCACACCGATGGGGGCTACGCGGTGTTGCGGCTCGCCGGCGAATGCTCCGCTGCCAGCGCGGACCTGACGCTGGACTACCGCCTGTTGTTCGACGTCGACGCCCTGCACCGGGGCCTGCTGCGCTTGAACCTGGACGGTCAGACGCAGACGGCGGTGCTCGCCCCCGACAGCGGCACCCAGCGCTTCCAGCCCGGCCGGGCATCGCGCCTGGCCCAGTTCAAGCAATACCTGGTGCAGGGCATCTGGCACATCTGGATCGGCTTCGACCACATCCTGTTCCTGCTCGCGCTGCTGTTGCCGGCGGTGCTCGTGTACGAGGCCCGGCGCTGGCGCGGCGTCACGACCTTCGGCGTGGCGCTGCGCGAGGTGCTGTGGGTAGTCACGGCCTTCACGCTCGCGCACTCGATCACGCTGACCCTGGCGGCCTTGCGGCTGGTCGAACTGCCCTCGCGACTGGTGGAGTCGACGATTGCGGCCTCCGTGGTGCTGGCGGCCCTGAACAACCTGGTGCCGGTGGTCCAGCGTCGGCGCTGGGTGGTCGCGTTCGTCTTCGGACTGATCCACGGCTTTGGCTTCGCCAGCGTGCTGGCCGAGCTGGGCCTGCCGCCGGAGACCCTGGTGATGTCACTGCTGGGCTTCAACCTCGGGGTGGAGACCGGACAGCTCGCGATCGTGGCCCTGTTCCTGCCCGTCGCCTACGCGCTGCGCAGCACGCGCTTCTATGGTCGCGGCGTGTTCGTCGGTGGCTCGCTGATCACCCTGGCGGTGGCCCTGGTCTGGCTGATCGAGCGGGCGTTCAACCTGAAGCTGATCAGCGCCTGATGCGCAATCGCTTTTAATCGTATGAAACCAGTCGTTCCAGAGCGGCGCGGTTTTCAGCGCGGCTGGCATCCGGTTTTCGGAAGGTTCGCGGGGCGCGGCAGGCGGTGTGCGCAACCAGAGCACCGAAGGGTCTGCAAACGCACGTCCTGGCAGACACCACCGCACGCCGCGAGCCCACGACGCGGCGGTTTGCAACGCAACCCACCGCCGTGGTTGCAAAGGCGCGTCCGGGCAGGCGGCAGCGCGCCTTCGAGGCGCTGAGGAGCACAGGGCTCGTGGCCGCGCGCAGCGCTTAGTCCTCTGACTCGTCGCGCTTGTTTGAACGAAGCGAACGCAGTGAGCGCAGTGAGTTGCGCGACGGGCCACGAGACCGAGCACCGC
>NZ_JANMWL010000266.1:0-5800 GCF_031393925.1 Methylibium sp.
CGCGAACAGGTACCACTGAATCTCGAGCCAGGCGTTGGAGCTGAGGTCCAGGCCGTAGCGGACGGCGGCATTGCCGGCGCTGATAAGGCACGCGGCGAGCACCGCCCATTGCGCGACAGCGGCGAAGCGGTCGCTCAGCGCATCGACCAGCTTCACGAGGCGAAGCAGGGTGGGCATGAAGTTGCTCAAAAGCGCATGCGCATCCCGACGAACAAGGCCCTGGGCGTACCTGGCGCGACGAACAGCGCTTCGCGCCCGACGCCGGTAAAGGCGCCTTCGGGGCTGAATTGCGTTTGGGCCAGCGCGCCGAAGCTTTCATGCCGGCGGTCGAACAGGTTGTTGGCGTTGGCGTACAGCTCCCACTGCTTGCCGGGCTTCCAGCTGGCGCGTAGGTTGACGATGGCGTAGCCGGGGATCTTCAGGCGTCGCGCCTGGGGCTGCGCGCCGGGGGCGGTGTCCTCGAGCAGGCCGTCCTCGTTGCCGGCGACGCCGCGGCTGCCGAGCAGCTGCGCGTCGGCTCCGACGCTCCAAGCTTGGGCGACACGCCACTCCGCGGCCAGCTTGACGGTGTGGCGCGGCAGGCCGGCGACGCGTGTGCCGGGGGCAATCGTGACGTTGCGCCGGCCCTGGCGCAGCACGCCGTCCGCCTGGTAGGTGGCGTCGAGAAAGCTGTAGCCCAGGCCGAGGTCGACCGCGCCGAGAGTCAGCGCGAGTTCGCTGTCCAGGCCCTGGTTGCGCGTCTTGGGAAAGTTGGCGAAGTAGCCGAGCTGGCCGCTCAAGTTGACGCTGCGAAACAGGATGTCGTCGCGGTTGTCGGTGCGAAAGACCGCCACGTTCAGGTGCGTGCCCGCCGCGAGCGGCCAGCGCAGGCCGATCTCCGCGGTGGTCGACTTCACCTGCTCGAGGAAGGGGTCGGCCTGCAAGCCGGCGGGCAGCCGGCAGGGCTCGTTGGGGTCGGCGCAGCCGAGTTCAATGACGGTGGGCACGCGTGTGTTGCGCGCCAGGTTGGCAAACACCGTGGGCGTGGTGGCCGCATCGCCGAGCCGCTGCGCGATGCCCAACGCCGGGTTGAGGCTTTGGTAAGTGAAGCGCTCGCGCGCCTTGTCCTCGACGATGCCGGTGACGTCGTCGCGCACGGTGAGCTGGTTGCTCACCGCCGATCGGTTGTAGCGCGCGGTGGCGGTGAGGTGGGTGCGTGCGGCGAGCTGCCAGGTGTCGGTGGCGTAGACGCCGGCCGCCGTGGAGCGGCCCTGCACGTTGGCGGCCAGCTCGGGCGGCTCGCCTGCGGCGGGGATCACACCGCGCGTGACGGTGAAGAAGCCTTCCTGCTCGATCTGGCGGTAGCTGACGCGGCTCTGGTCGAGCGAGCCGCCTACTTGCCACTGGTGGGCGCCGCTCGTGCGCGCATAGCTCAGGGCTGCGCCGGAGCCGGTCTGGCGCGTCTGGGTGGTGTTGAAGGCGGCGTTGTTGCCGGTCGGCTCGGGGTTGGCGCTGGTGCCGCCGGTGTCGGGCGCGTCGGCCGCGTCGCCGTTGATGGTGTCGCGCTGGGTGCGGCGCACGTAGACCAGGGCCGAGAGCGAGCTGTCGGCGTCGAGCGTGTGGCGCAGGTTCAAGCCGACTTGCTCGAGCCGGTTGCGCGTCAGGTCGGGGTGGGTGTAGACGGCGGCGTTGCGGCGCACGTAAAGGTCGTCGGTGAGTGCGGTGCCATCGATCGTATAGGCCGGCAAGAGGCCGTTGCCCACCAGTTTGCTGCGCCCGGCCAGCAGGCTGACGCTCCAGCTGGTGGTGCCGTCGTCGTGGCCGAGCTTGCCGAGCAGCTGGCCGAGGTGGCCGGCGGAAACGTCACGCCAGCCGCGCTCGTCGAACAGGGTGGCAGAGAGGTAGTGGTGCCAGCCGCTTTCATCGTTGCCGCCGTGGCTGAGGTCGATGCGCTTGCGCCCGAAGCTGCCACCGGAGACCTCGGCGCGCAGACCGGGGGCGCTGCGCCCGTCGTGCGTGGTGTAGGCCAGGGCGCCGCCCAGCGAGTTGAGCCCGAAGGCCGGGTTGGCGCCGGGCACCAGCGAAATGGTGTTGACCGCGAACTCGGGGATCAGGTCGAAGTTGACGACGTCGCCGAAGGGCTCGTTGATGCGCACGCCGTCGAGGTAGACCGACAGGCCCTGGCCCGCGCCGATCAGCGGCGAAGCGCGAAAGCCCCGGTAGGTGAGGTCGCCCTGGAAGGGGCTGCCCTGGATGTCGTTGACCTGCACGCCGGCGATGCGGCGGTTGAGAAAGTCCGACAGGTTCACCGCCTGCGTTTCTTCGATGCGCTCACGCTTGATGAGCTGGGTGGAGTAGGGCAGGACGTTGCGGTCGATGCCCTGGCCGGGCAGCGGTGAGACGCCGATCACCTCGACGCGCTCGAGCCGCGTTGGCGCAGACTCCGGCGCCGCTTGTGTCGTTGGTGTCGTTTGTGCCGCGGCGATGCCGCAAGCCCCCACCAGGGGAAGCCCTAGCCAGCCGACCGCCCGCAGCGACCGCGCCAGCGGCGATAGTCGCGGGCGCAGGCCCGGCCTGCTCGCGAAACCAATCGAGTCGTCTCTTGTCATTTATTGCAATCGTGTCGTGAGCACCGTCCCCGATTCTCTAGCGCGTGCCGGCCACCCGGCGCCGGGAAAACTTCCCGACCTGCGCAGCGAGCCCTGCGCGGCGCTGCGCCGCCGCGCCGCGCCCATCGAATTGCCGCGCGTGGTGATGCGCGGCGCACTCGCCGTTGCCCTCAGCGGGCTGCTACTGGCGCTCTTGCTGGGCCTGTGGCGCGCGCGCGATGACATGCGCCATGAACTGGACGGCGCCGTGCGCCTGGCCGATGCGATGGCGCTGCTGGCCGAGCGCACCGGCGGCGCGCCGCGTTCGCGCGACGAGCTGCTCGCCGCCCTGCAGGCGCTGCAGGCCGGCGGCGGCCTGCGCCACCTGCACCTGCAATTGCGCGACACCGAGGGCCGCGCCTTGCTGCAAAGCGCGGTGGAGCCCGAGCCGCATGCGGCGCTGGCCTGGCTGTTGGCATTGAACCGTCGCGTGTTCCCGCCGCCCGCGCCCGAAGCGGTGTCGTGGCCGTTGGCTCGGCCGGATGGCGAGGTGTGGCAATTGCAGCTGCAGGCCTCGCCCGAGGCCGAGCAGCGCGAAGCGCTCGAGCGACTGATCGAACTGCTCGGCCTGCTGGCGGTGGGCAGCGCGGTCATGCTGGCGGTGATGTACTGGAACGTGCGCCGCTCCTTCAAGCCGCTGCGCCCGCTGCTGGGGGCCATCGCGCGCATCGAGCGCCAGGAACTCGCGCCGCTGCGCGACCTGCCCGCCATGCCGATCGGCGAGCTGGACGCCATCGCCCGTGCGCTGCGCCACCTGGCCGGCGCACTCGGCGAGGCCGAGGACGCCAGGCGCCACCTCAGCGGCCAACTGCTCACGCTGCAGGAAGACGAGCGCAGCCGACTCGCGCGCGAACTGCACGACGAACTCGGCCAGCACCTCACCGCGCTGCGCGTCGATGCCGCCTGGCTGCAGCGGCGTCTGGCGGGCCAGGCCGAGCTGGCCACGGTGGCCGCCGGCATGGGCGCGCAGTGCGAGCGCGTGCAGCACGAGGTGCGCGCCTTGCTCACGCGACTGCGGCCGCTGGACGCGTTGGATGCAGCGCACTCAACGCCGGGCCATCAAGGCGGCGAGAGCGTGGCGCGGCTGCAGGCGCTGCTCCAGACGCTGGTGCATGCCTGGACGAAGTCGCCGGGGCAAGCGACGCGCTACGCGCTGGTGTTCGACGACGACGACATCGAGGCCGACGCCACACTGCCGCGCGCCTTGGTGCTCGCCGTCTACCGCGTCAGCCAGGAGGCGCTCACCAACGTGGCGCGGCATGCCCAGGCCAGTGAAGCGCGGCTGCAGGTGTGCGTGCGCCGTGCGGGCAACGGCGGCGAGCTGCAATGGACCGTGCAGGACGATGGCCGTGGGCTCGATGACGCCGCCGCCTGGCAGCGCGGCAACGGCCTGGCGGGGCTGAAGGAGCGCATCTGGGCGGCCGGTGGCGACCTTGAATGGGGTGCTGCCGACGCCTGGCCAGAGCGCGCCACGCCGGGCTTGCGTCTGCACGCACGCTTGCCGTTTGCGGTCGTGGCCGGGTGAGCTGCGCGATGGATGCGGGCGCGCCGACTCCGATGAGCACGCCCATCCCAGCTCCTTTGCGCACGGGCGATCCCCCGACCGAGTCGCTGCGCGTCGAAGGGCCGCACGGTGCGCCGCTGCGCGTCGAAGGGTCACCCGGCGCGCCGCTGCGCGTCGAAGGGTCACCCGGCGCGCCGTTGCGCGTCGCGTTGGCCGACGACCATGCCGTGGTCCGCGCTGGCTACCGCCGCCTGCTCGAACTCGAGCCCGACATCGCCGTGGTGGCGGAGTTCGCCGACGCCGATGCCGCCTATGCCGTGCTCACCGCACCGGGCGCCGATGACGGCAATGCCGACGCCATCGAGTTGCTGGTGCTCGACCTCTCGATGCCCGGGCGCAGCGGCCTGGACCTGCTGCGCCGCCTGGCGCTGCGCCGCCCCGCGCTGCGCGTGCTCGTGTTCACCATGCACGACACGAGCGCCATGCTCGAGCAATGCCTTGCGGCCGGCGCCGCCGGCTTCGTCACCAAGAGCAGCGCGCCACAAGTGCTGGTCGATGCCGTGCGCCGCGCGGCGCGGGGTGCGGTCGCGCTCTCGCCCGACATGGCGGCCCTGGCCGAAGCGACCCCTCGCCACGGACCGCCGCACCGAAGCCTGTCGAGCCGCGAGTTCGACATCCTCACGCAACTGCTCGCCGGCCGCAGCGTGGACGACATCGCCGCGGCGCTGCGCCTTAGCGCCAAGACGGTGTCGAACTACCAGACGCAGATTCGGCAGAAGCTCGGCGTGGGCAGTGCGGTGGAGCTGCTGCGCTATGCGAGGGAACACGGCTTGTCGTGAGTTTGCCTGTGGGCCATGCAAGCCAGCATGCAAAACAGCATCATTTGATGCTAGATTTGATGCACATCAGATGGAGCATGCAAGTGCGTACGACGATCAATATCGATGATGAACTGCTCGCGAAGGCAACCAAGCTCGCCGGTCCGCTGGACCGATCGGCCATGGTGCATGAAGGGCTCAAGGCGCTCATAGAGCGAGAGAGCGCGCGGCGCCTGGCCCGGCTTGGCGGGTCGCAACCGGCACTCGAGGCCGCACCGCGCAGGCGCCCAGGAACCAAGTCTTGATCCTGGTCGACACCTCGGTTTGGATTGATCACTTTCGGCGCGGCGATCGCCGGCTCGCGGGCCTGCTCGAGCAGGGGCGGGTTGTCATGCATTCGTTCATCGTGGGCGAAATCGCTTGCGGCGACCTCGCCAAGCGGTCCCGGACGCTCGAGTTGCTTCAGGACCTGCCGTCGGCCCGTGTTGCCCATGACGACGAGGTGCTCGGCTTCATCGCGCGCCACGCGCTGCACGGCAAGGGGCTGGGCTATGTCGACATGCACCTGCTTGCGTCCGTGGCGCTGAGCCCCGGCACGACGCTCTGGACGCGCGACAAGCGGCTGATGGCGGTGGCCGAAGCGTTGGGTGGGTCGGCGTCGGGCTCGGGTGCGCATTGAACCTGCAATCTGCCCGACTGCCATCAGCGAACAACTATCGATTCGGGCATCACGTATTGCCCTCGGGCTTCAAGCGTATGCGCCACTACGGGCTGCTGGCACCGGCCGCCAAGACCTGGCAATGCCGGCGGCCAACCCGCAGGCGCGCGAGGACGCGCAGGCCTTCATGCGT
>NZ_JANMWL010000275.1:0-14928 GCF_031393925.1 Methylibium sp.
TCGACGCCGGTATCAACTTCATCGACACCGCCGACGTCTATGCCGGCGGGGTGTCGGAGCAGATCACCGGGCAGGCGCTGAAGAACCTGAAGGTGCCGCGCGAGAGCGTGGTGGTGGCGACCAAGGTGTTCGGCGACATGAGCCCGGGGCCCAATGGGCGGGGCGCCTCGCGCAGCCACATCCTCGACGGCGTCAAGGCCAGCCTCAAGCGGCTGCAGCTCGACCACATCGACCTCTACCAGATCCACGGCTTCGATCCGGCCACGCCGATTGAGGAGACGGTGCGTGCGCTCGACCAGTTGGTGCGCCATGGCCACGTGCGCTACGTCGGCGTCTCCAACTGGGCGGCGTGGCAGATCGTCAAGGCGCTCGGCATTGCTGAGCGGCTGGGCCTGGCGCGCTTCGAGTCGCTGCAGGCCTACTACACGCTGGCCGGCCGCGACCTCGAGCGCGAACTGATCCCCATGCTGCGCAGCGAAGGCCTCGGTCTGATGGTGTGGAGCCCGCTGGCCGGTGGGCTGCTGAGCGGCAAGTATGGGCGCGGGCAAGGGGGCGAAGAGGGCAGCCGGCGCACGCTGTTCGACTTTCCGCCGGTGAACCAGGAGCGCGCCTACGACTGCATCGACGTCATGCGCGGGGTGGCGCAGGCGCATGGCGTGTCGGTGGCGCAGATCGCGCTCGCGTGGCTGCTGCACCAGCCGCAGGTCACCAGCATCATCGTCGGCGCCAAGCGACCCGAGCAGCTCTTCGACAACATCGGCGCCACGCGCGTGGCCCTGAGCGCGGGCGAACTCGCGCAGCTCGACGAGGCCAGCCGCCTGCCTTCGGAATACCCGGGATGGATGTTCGAGCGGCAAGGCGAAGTGCGGCGCGCCCAGCTGCACGAAGCGCAGGCATCGCGGGGCGCCGCGGCCTGAGGGCAGCGCGCGCACCGCTCACCAGAGGGTGCGCGCTGTGCTGGCGGCCACGGCGGCCCTGCGCGAACACGAGCGCGTGGCCGGGCCCGTACGTTCACGGCCCCAGGTTCAACAGCCCGGCCGCAAGCAAGCCACTCGCCAGCACCGCCGCGGTGGCGAGCGCAATGCGCGCGCGCACGCGCCCGGCGCCCAGCAACAGCACGACAGCGCACTTGACCGCCGTGTTGGCGCTGGCCGCGATCGCGATGGCGCGGCCGGCCTGCGTGAAGCCTTCGCCGGTGCGCGCGGCGTCGGCCATCGACAGCGTGATGGCGTCGACATCGACGCTGCCGGCCAGCGCCGCAACGAGGTACACGCCCAGGCCGGGCGCGTGCTCCTGGGCCAACTTGACGAACAGCAGCACCACGGCGAACAGCGCACCGACCTTGGCCGCCGCGACGAGGCTGAAGGGGTTGCTGACGGTGACCTCCTGCTGAGGTGCGGCGCGCCCCTCGGCCAAACCGGCGCGGTAATGCCAGACGGCGAACACGCCGGTCACCGCGCCCATCGCGGCTATCGGCCACCAGGCCGCCAGCAGCAGCGGCCGGTTCACCACTGCGACCAGCACCAGCACGCGCACGAACATCACCGACCAGGCGAGCAAGATGCCGGCGGCCAGCGCATGGCCGTCGCCCGTGGCCGCGCCGGCTTCGCGGCTGCTGCGCGCAAAGCTGAGCGTGGTCGCGGTCGACGACACCAGCCCGCCGGCCAGGCCGGTGATCGCGCTGCCGTGCGTGCTGCCGAGCCAGCGCACGGCCACATAGCCGGCCAGCGACAGCGCCGAGATCAGGATCACCAGCAGCCACAGCCGGTAGGGGTTGATCGCCTGCCACGGATCGGCCGGCGCGTCGGGCAGCAGCGGCAGCACGATGAAGGTGGCGATCAGCAGCTTGAGTCCGGCGAACACGTCCTGCGTGTCGAGCCGCTGCACCGCGCCGTGCAGCGGCTGCTTGTAGGCCAGCACCGCCGAGGTGACGACGCCGAGCGCCACCGCCAGCGCCGCATCGCCGACGACGACCATGGCGCCGAGCAGGAACACCGCGATCGCCGCCACCTCGCTGGTCAGGCCGGGCGCGTCGTCGCGTGTACGGTTGTGGTGCACGTAGCTGGCGATCACCGCCGCGCCGACCACCGCCAGCGTAACGGCAAAGGCCCAGGGCAAGGAGCGTTCGACGGCCAGGCGCGCCGACGCCGCACCCACCAGCGCCAACAGGATGTGCGTGCGGATACCGCCGAAAGAATGTCCTGGCTCGGCCGCCTTCTTGCGCTCGCGGTCGATACCGACCAGCGCGCCGATCAAGAGCGCGATCAGGAAGCTGCGCGCCAGCGCGAGATCCATCGGGGCGGCGGTGACAGGGTCTTGAAGCGGCCGGGAGCGATGGGCTTAGTCGTCAGCGCCGCGGTGTCGGGCAGGTGTCCACGCCCAGCAGCGTGTAGGCGGGGCATGAGCCGACCAGGGCGGTCGCCAGCGGCAGGATGCCGATGTAGCCCCACGGCCCGATGGTGCCGGCGAACGCCAGCGCGATCAGCGCCAGGCCACCGACGATGCGCAGTGCGCGGTCGAGCGTTCCCACGTTGGTTTTCATGGCGGCTCCTGGTGGCGGTTGGACAAGTCGGTACGGTACGCCTGCGCGCGCTCGCGCGGTTTGATGCAGATCAGCGCACGGCTCAGGGCCGCGTTTGACCCCGCGGCTTGATCGATGTCAAGGCGCGACCGCCTCGACGCTCCTATGCTGGGTGCAATGCAGCGTCCGCCAGGAGGCCGGGATGTTTCATCGACTGCTCGTTGCGCTCGACGGTGCCGAACTGGCGCCGCGCGCCATCGAGGTCAGCATTGCGCTGGCGCAGCAACTCGGCGCGGCGATCATCGGTTTCATTGCCGAGCCGCCGGTGCCGCTGCCCTCGCCCGGGGCGCGCGCGCAGACGCCGGGGCAGGCGAGTGACCTGACCGCCAGCGTTTGCGAACTGCGCACCGGCGAGCATGCGCAGCGCTTGCTGGATGGCTTCGGGCAGCGGGCCCGATGCGCCGGTGTGGCCTTCGAGGGCCACTACCTGAACACGCAGGATATCGACGGCGCGATCGTCTGGGCTGCGCAGCACCACGACTGCGACATGATCGTGATGGTCACCCACGGCCGCGGCGCGCTCGGCCGGTTCTTTCTCGGCTCGCACACCAGCAAGGTGGTCGAGCGCAGCGCGCTGCCCGTAATGGTGATGCATTAGTGCTGCCACATCGACAGGTCGACGGTCGAGGAATCATTCATGTTCAAGCACTTCCTGGTGCCGCTCGACGGCAGCGAGCTGGCCAGCCGGGCGATCCATGTGGGCGTGGAGCTGGCGCGCCAGCTGGGCGCCTCGATCACGGCGTTCGTGGCCGAGCCGCCGGCACTTGCGACCAGCACCGGTCACGGCGCCCTGCATTGCCTGGGCGAGCTCGAGGAACACGCCCGGGCGTCAGCCCAACACGCCGAGGGCGTCGTGGCGAGGTTCGAGCGCTGCGCCGCACTGGCCGGGGTGCCGTTTCGCGGCCTCTACGCGACCACGCGCCAGATCGACCTGGCGATCGCCGAGACCGCTCGGCAACAAGGCTGCGACGTGATCGTGATGGTCACGCATGGGCGCGGCGCATTCGGCGAGTTGCTGCATGGCTCGTGGACCCACCGCGTGATGGCGCACACCAAGCTGCCCTTGCTGGTGCTGCATTGACCACGCCGCGCCCGGTCAGTGGACTAGAACTGCACGCCCTTGGTGAGCGCGCCGTCGACCAGCAGGTTGGTGCCGGTGATGAAGCTGGCCGCCGGGCTGGCGAGGAAGACGGCGGCATTGGCCATCTCCTGTGGCGTGCCCATGCGGCCGGTCGGGTTCAACGCGAGCGCCTGCTTGAAGAACTCGGGGTTGCCCTGTTCGATCTGCTCCCACACGCCGCCGGGAAAGTAGGTGTTGCCGGGCGAGACCGAGTTGGCGCGGATGCGCTTGCCCGCCAGCTGGCAGGCCAGGCCGTGGGTGTAATGGATGATCGCGGCCTTGAAGGCGCCATAGGGCCCGGCCGCAAAGTCGATCTCGCGTCCCGAGACGCTGGAGATGGTGACGATGGCGCCGTGCGCGCTGCGCTCGAGGTGGGGCATGGCGGCGTTGACCAGCCGCACCGTGCCCATCAGGTCGACCGCGAAGCCGCTCTGCCAGGCGGCCTCGTCGCCCGCGACCGCGAGTGCGCTGACGTTGGCCACCACGATGTCGATGCCGCCCAGCGCCTCGGCCGCCGCGCTCACGAAGGCCGCTAGGCCCGGGCCGTCGGCCACGTCGGTGACGCCACCGAAGACCTTGACGCCGAGGGCCGAGAACTCGAGCGCGGTCATTGCCACCTCGTCGGCGTTGCGCGCGCACAGCGCCACGTGCGCGCCTTCGGCGGCCAAGGTGCGGGCGATGGCCCGACCGATGCCTTTGGTGCCACCGGTCACCACCGCCTTCAAGCCCTTGAGTCCGAGATCCATTTGCTGCTCCTTCATCGTAAGACTGCGAAAACCGCAGCGGCTTGTCCAACACGCAGGCCTCTCGTCGGTCGTGGCCGGGACGACGCTTGCGGGATTTGGATGATCGCATCCGATGGCCAGCCGCCGCAGCGTGCTCGAGCCCCGAGGACAAGGCGCGTTGCCACAATAGGGCGTGCCCGCCAAATCAGCTTCCATCGCCTTGAGCGAGCGCGTGCGCCGCGCGCTCTGGTTCGCGGCCGGCTCCCTGGCCATGCTGGCCGGCATCGTCGGCATCTTCCTGCCGCTGTTGCCGACGGTGCCCTTCATGCTGCTCGCGCTGATGTGCTTTTCGCGCAGCTGCGAGCGCTGCGAACGCTGGCTGCTCGAGCATCCGCGCTTGGGCCCGCCGCTGCGCGACTGGCGCGAGCACCGCGCGGTGCCGCTGCGCGCCAAGCAACTCGCGACCCTGATGATGGCGACCAGCTCGCTCGGCGCCTGGTGGGTGTTGCCGGCGCCGCAACGCTGGTGGCCCGCGGCCGTCTGCGTCGTGGTCGCGTGGTGGCTGTGGCGCTTGCCGACGCGAACGCGCGATGACTGACGCGCGGCCGAGCCCACACCCTGCTGCCATGGCGGTGCCGTGGCCAAGCGACCCTTCACCGTCCTACGGAGCTGCCCCATGAACAGCGCTTCGCTCACCGTCCAAAGTGTTCGGGCGCGCCCGGTCGTCGTGCCGCTGCGCCGGCCCATCGTCTCCAAGGTCGGGCTCTTCCATGACTGGCCGCTGATCCTGATCGACCTCTACACCGAGGAGGGCATCGTCGGGCACAGCTACCTCGAGCCCTACCTTGCCAGCGCGGCGCGCGTCGTGGTGCCCCTGATCGACGAGCTGGGCGCCGCCGCCAAAGGCCGGCCGGTGGCGCCGTTCGATGCTTACCGCCGCAGCACGGGCTCGCTGCACCTGCTGGGGCGCGAAGGCGTGACGATGATCGCCGTGTCGGCGCTCGACATGGCGGCCTGGGACGCGCTGGCCCAGGCCGCCGGTGTGCCGCTCGCGGTGTACCTCGGCGGCACGGTCGGTCCGGTGCCCGCCTACAACAGCAACGGACTGTGGTTGACGGCCGCGGACCGGCTGGCCGCGGAGGCCGCCGCGCTGGTGGCCGAGGGCGGCTTCAAGGCGCTCAAGCTGCGGCTCGGGCGCGCGACCCTGGACGAAGACCTGGCGGCGATCGCGGCCGTGCGCGAGGCGGCCGGTGCCTCGGTCAAGCTCATGTGCGACTTCAACCAGGGACTCACGCTCGGCGACGCGCTGCGGCGCTGCCACGCGCTCGACGACCAGGGGCTCGAGTGGTTCGAGGAGCCGATCGCCTACGACAACCTGCCGGGCTATGTGCAGCTCGCCCGCGAGCTCGAGACGCCGGTGCAGCTCGGCGAGAACTTCTACGGCCCGCGCCTGCTTTACCAGGCGGTGATCGCCGGAGCCGGCGACTGCGTGATGCCCGACATGATGCGCATCGGTGGCGTCAGCGGCTGGTTGCGCGCCGCCGCGATCACGGGCGCCGCCGGCATCCCGATGTCGACCCACCTGTACCCCGAGATTTCGGCGCACCTGATGCGCGTGACCGAGACCGCGCACTGGTTGGAATGGCAGGACTGGGCCGACCCGATCCTGCGCGAACCGTTTTGCGTCGAGAACGGCATGCTCATCGTGCCCGACCGGCCGGGGCAGGGCATCGAGTGGGACGAGCAAGCGGTGGCGAAGTACGCGGTGTGATGAAGCGCGCCGCTGAGCAAAGCAGTGGCGCGGGCCTGCCTCAGCGGCGCCTTGGCGATGGCGCAGCGCCCCCGTGAATAAGCCGACGAGCACATGGCGCCGCATTCCCGCCGGCATCTGGGCGCTCGGCCTCGTCAGCCTGCTGGCCGACGTGGCCTCGGAGATGGTGCACAGCCTGCTGCCGGTGTTTTTGGTGAGCGTGCTCGGCACCAGCGTGTGGGTGGTCGGCTTGATCGAAGGCGTCGCGGAATCGACCGCCTTGATGGTCAAGGTGTTTTCCGGCGCGCTCAGCGATTACGTCGGCAAACGCAAGCCGCTCGTGGTGTTCGGCTACGGCCTGGGCGCCGCGTCCAAGCCGCTGTTTGCATTGGCCGGCACGGCCGACATGGTGTTCGGCGCGCGCCTCATCGACCGCATCGGCAAAGGCATCCGCGGTGCGCCGCGTGACGCGCTGGTGGCCGACCTGGCGCCGCCCGAGCTGCGCGGCGCATCGTTCGGGCTGCGCCAGGCGCTCGACACCGTCGGCGCCTTCCTCGGGCCGCTGCTGGCGGTGGGCCTGATGCTGCTGTGGGCCAACGACTTCCGGGCGGTGTTCTGGGTGGCCGCGATCCCCGGTTTTCTGTCGGTCGCCGTGCTCGTCATCGGCATTCGCGAGCCGGCCAGCACCGGCGCGCCGCGCCGCGCCAACCCGATCAGCCGGCGGCAGTTGAAGCGGCTCGGCCCGGCCTACTGGTGGGTGGTGGGCATCGGCGCCTGCTTCATGCTGGCGCGCTTCTCCGAAGCCTTCCTGGTGCTGCGCGTGCAGCAAGGCGGGCTGCCGCTCGCCTATGTGCCGCTGGTGCTGGTGGCGATGAACCTCGTCTATGCGGCGTTCGCCTATCCGTTCGGCGCGCTCGCCGACACCACCCGGCATTCGCGGTTGTTGGTGGGGGGGCTCGTCATCCTGATCGCGGCGGATGCCATGCTGGCCTGGAGCAACCACTGGACTTGGGCCTGGGCCGGCATTTCGCTGTGGGGCCTGCACATGGCGATGACGCAGGGCCTGCTCGCCACGATGGTTGCCGCTACGGCACCGGCCGACTTGCGCGGCACCGCGTTCGGCGTCTTCAACCTCGCCAGCGGCGTGGCCATGCTGCTGGCCAGCGTGCTGGCCGGCGTGGTGTGGGACCAGTTTGGAGCGGCCTACACCTTCGTGGTGGGCGGCACGTTCGGGGTCGTGGCGCTGGTCGCGATCGTGGTTTATGAGCGGGTCCACAAGGCGGCCGCTGCCTAGCTGCCGCCCGCCGATGACTACAGTCGCGTCCATCGGCGGCCCCGTATGAAAATCGAGCATGAGCACGCGTGATCGAGCGCTTGGCGCCTTGGTGTATTCAACCGACGGCGGCCGCATGTGCCCCGGCTGCCGCTTGCCGGTGGCGACGTGTATCTGTGGCGCCAAAGCGCGGCCCGTGCCGGGCGCCGACGGCGTGGTGCGCGTCAGCCGCGAAACCCAGCGGCGTGGCGGGAAAACCGTGACCGTGGTGCGTGGCGTGGACCTGGACACCGAGTCACTGGCGACGCTCGGCAAGCGGCTCAGGGCGACCTGTGGAGCCGGCGGCACGGTCAAGGACGGCGTGCTCGAGGTGCAGGGCGATCACTGCGAGCGGGTGATCGAGTGGCTGACCAGGCAGGGATGGAAGGTCAAGCGCTCGGGCGGATGAAAGATCCCTGCGCCACCGCTTGCGTAACATGCCGTCGCGTCCGACGCGGCGCGCATGACCACCCCCAAACTCACCCAGGAGCAGCGCATGAGCCAACGAATGCTAGGTGACATCGCCATCGACGTGGCCGTCGAGATGCCGATCGACGACGGCTTCCCGCCCGAGGTGCTGATGCCCGCTTTCGAGCCGGCGGTGCTCCAGGACAACCTCGGAATTTGCGATCCGTTTTGCTTTAATCCCAACACCGGTGGACTCAAGGTCAGCGTCCACACTTGGATCGTGCGCGCCGGCAAGCAGACCATCCTGATCGACACCTGCAACGGCAATCACAAAGACCGTCCGGGCTTCGCGATGTCGCACCAGCTCAACCTGCCCTACCTGGAGAAGCTGGCCGCTGCGGGCGTTCACCCGGCCGAGGTGGACGTGGTGATGTGTACCCACCTGCACGTCGACCACTGCGGCTGGAACACGCGGCTGGAAAACGGCAAATGGGTGCCCACCTTCAAGAACGCCAAATACATCTTCTCCAAGGCCGAATACGACGAGTGGAACCCCGAGGACACGCGCTACGCCAAGAACCCGATCAACGCCGGCGTGTTCAATGACAGCGTGCTGCCGGTGATCGAGGCCGGGCAGGCGCAGCTGGTCGAAGGCCACCACGCCCTGAGCGATCACATGCTGATCGAACCCGCCCCCGGCCACACGCTGGGCAGCATGGTGCTGAAGGTGGAGTCCAAGGGCCGGCACGCGCTGTTCGCGGGCGACGTCCTGCACTCGCCGATGCAAATCCTGCGTCCTGACTGGGGCAGCTGCTTTTGCGACGACACGGTGATGTCGGGCAAGACGCGTCGACGCCTGCTCGAACACTGCGTGGAGCACGACGCGCTGCTGATGCCCGCCCACTTTCCGCCGCCGCACGCGGTGCGCGTGCAGCGCACCGCAGCGGGCTACAGCTTCACGCCGGAATAGCCCGGGCGTCGGCCGCCCGGCACGCGGTGTGAGGCCGACGCTTGGCCGCTGGGTCGCATGCGGGCGGACGGCTTTGTTCTTGCCAAACACCCGCACGGCAAAGCGGACTCGAGGTCCACATCGGGCCGAAAGAGCGGCCTCGTCGTTCCAGCAAGACGTTTCATCCTAGGCGTCGAACAGGCTCGGCGTATAGGGCGCTGCCGGCTCGCCGACCTGCACCGGGCGGGCCGGGTCGAGTGGCCGGGTCAGGGCACCCGCACGCACGCCCAGGAGCCGCAGCCGGCGCTGCAGCGGCACGCGCTTGAGGCATTCGCCGGCAGCACGGCGGATCTCGGCGGCGTCGGCGGTCGCTTCGGGCAGGGTCAGATCGCGCGTCACGGTGGTGAAGTCGTCGTAGCGCAACTTCAGGCCGATGGTTCGGCCCACGTAGCCCTTGCGCTGCAGGTCGCCCGCCAGTTGCTCGCACAGCCGCGTGAAGATTGCGGAGAGCGCCGCGCGATCGCCCTTGGCATGCAGGTCGCGCTCGAAGGTGGTCTCGCGGCTGATGCTCTTGGGCTCGCTGTGTGTGACCACCGGCCGCTCGTCGCGGCCCTGCGCGGCGTCATGCAGCCAGGCGCCCTGGCTGCGTCCGAACTGCACCAGCAACCACGCGGGGTCGGCAGCGGCCAGCTCGCCGATGGTGCGAATGCCCAGGCTTTCGAGCCGGGCGGCCGCCTTGGGGCCGATGCCGTTGATGCGCCGTGCCGGCAGCGGCCAAAGGCGCGTGGCGATGCCAGGCTCGCGCAGGATCGTGAGGCCGTCGGGCTTGTCGAGTTCCGAGGCCAGCTTGGCGAGCAGCTTGTTGGGGGTGACGCCGATGGAGCAAGTCAGGCCGGTGCGCTCCAGCACCCGCGCCTTGATGGCACGCGCCACCGCCACGCCGTGATCATGCTCGACTCCGTGCTGCGCCGACAGGTCGATGTAGATCTCGTCGATGCCGCGGTCTTCGATCACCGCCGGCTCGCTGCCCACCACTTCGGCGACCGCTGCCTTGAAGGCGCGCGAGTAATGGCGGTAGCGCTCGAAATCCAGCGGCAGCAACACCGCGTCGGGCGCCAGCACCGCCGCCTTCATGAGGCCCATGCCGGAATGCACGCCGAAGGCGCGCGCCGCGTAGGTGGCGGTGGTGGCGACGCCGCGGCCGGCGTAGTGGCGCAAGGTCGCGAAGCTCACCTTACCGCCCGCCTCGGCTTCGGGCTGGTGGCGCCGCCCGCCGCCGATCACCACCGGCATGCCGGCCAGTTCGGGGTAGCGCAGCAACTCGACCGACGCATAGAACGCGTCCATGTCCAGATGGGCGATGTGGCGCGTCATGGCGATCCGCCCTCGAGCGGTCTGGCGCGCGCCCGGCGTGTCAGAGGCCCAGCGCGCGGGCCATCGCGTAAAGCCGGCCGCTGCGGTTGCCGCTGCGGCAAAAGGCCAGCACCGGCTTGGGCAGCCGCGCCATCAGCGCGGCCATCGCCTGCGCCTCCTCGGGCGTCTGGAAGCCCGGCGCCACCGGCAGGTAGGCGTACTCCAGGCCGGCGGTGCGCGCCGCGGCTTCGATGGCGGCGCTGGTTGGCTGGTCGGGCCCGGCTTCGAAGTCGGGGCGGTTGTTGACGACGCTGCGAAACCCGGCCTGGGCGGCCAGCGCCATGTCGGCCGCCGTCAACTGCCCCGCGAGGGCGATGTCTTGATTGAGCCGGTGGGTGTGCAGATCCATGCGAAGTCCTTGCGAATCGAAGTCGGCGCGGCGGGCCGGCCTTGCGGTCGCAGCGCAGCCGTGAGCTTACTTCGCCAGCGCCTGCTTCACGGCGGCGGACACCTGGGCCATGTCGGCGTTGCCGGCCAGGCGCTGCTTGGCAGCAGTCATCACCTTGCCCATGTCGCCCGGGCCGCTGGCGCCCAGTTCGGCCACGAGTCGTGCCACCTCGGCGACCACCTGGTCGGCGCTCAGGCGGGCCGGAAGGTAGCCCTCGAGCACCAGCAGCTCGGCGCTTTCCTTGTCGGCCAGGTCGGTGCGGCCCGCGGCGCTGAACTGGCTGATCGAGTCCTTGCGCTGCTTGATGAGCTTGTCGACGAGCGCGACCACCATCGCGTCGTCGAGTTCGATGCGTTCGTCAATCTCTTTTTGCTTGCAGGCCGCCAGCAGCAGCCGGATCGTGCCCAGGCGCAGCGCGTCACGGGCGCGCATGGCGGCCTTCATGTCTTCGGTGACGCGGTCTTTCAGCGGGCTCATCGGGCTACCTCCGTGCTGTGCACGCCGCTGCCGTATTGGGCCTGCGGGCGGCGGTGCGGGCTCATGGTGGGTGTTTCAGAAACAGGCAAGCCCGCTTGGGCGTCCCCGCGCGGGCTCGAGAGGTGCGACGGGCGCCGCTCCAACCACGCTCAGAACATCTTCTTGGGCAACTGCATGCTGCGCACGCGTTTGAAGTGGCGCTTGACCGCGGCCGCCTTCTTGCGCTTGCGCTCGGCGGTGGGCTTCTCGTAGAACTCGCGGGCGCGCAAGTCCGTCAGCAGGCCGATTTTCTCGATGGTGCGCTTGAAGCGGCGCAACGCCACGTCGAAGGGCTCGTTCTCTTTGACGCGAATGGTGGTCATGTAGCGGTGAATCCTAGGGTGAGCGCTCGTTGCCGTCGTGAGCCTTGCACCCGGTGCAAGTCGTGAACTTGGCACTTTGGTGCATCCAAGGCCTTGGATTGCAGCTCCGACAGTCGAGCGCGGTTTGCCGGCAAAGCGGCGATTATAGGCACGCCAAGGCGCTCGGCAATCAGCTCGTGGCGCGCGTGGTCGAGGCCGGCTGCAATGCCGCCGCGCACGCCACGGCGCAGGCATGCGCACTGGCCCAGGCCCACTGGAAGTTGTAGCCGCCCAGCCAGCCGGTCACGTCAACCACTTCGCCGATGAAGTGCAGGCCCGGCACGCGGCGGCTCTCGAAAGTCTGCGAGCTGAGTTCGCGGGTATCAACGCCGCCGGCCGTGACCTCGGCCTTGCGCCAACCCTCGCTGCCGGTGGGCGTGAGCGTCCAGCGTTGCAGCGAGCTGGCCAGCGTGTCGAGCTCGCTGTCCTTCATTTGCGGCAGGGGTCGCTGCGCCAGCGCGCCGAGCGCTGCGCACCAGGCCTCGGCCAACCGCGCCGGCAAATGCGTCGCGAGTTCGTTGTCGAGCTGGCGCCTGGAAACCGCCTTGGCGTGGCGCAGCGTGTCGCGCAGCTGCCGCCCCGGGGCCAGGTCGAGTTCGATCGCCATGCCGGCCCGCCAATGGCTGGAGATTTGCAGCACCGCCGGGCCGCTGAGTCCGCGGTGCGTGAACAGCAGGTCTTCCACGAACTCACCACGCGTTGCACCCGAGCCTGCCGCAACGCCGACTTCGAGCGACAGGCCCGCCAGTGCCGCGAACGGCGCCCAGGCCGCGGCGTCGAAGGTGAGCGGCACCAGCGCCGGGCGCGGCTCGATGACGCGGTGCCCGAACTGGCGCGCAAGCCGGTGGCCGAAGTCGCTGGCACCGAGCTTGGGAATGGACAGGCCGCCGGTTGCCACCACCACGCGCAGGGCGCGCACCGGTCCGCGGGCGGTGTCGAGCTCCAGGCCGGCGGCAGTGGGGCGCACCGCCGCGACTTCGCAGGGCTGCCAGCGCGTCACGCCACCGGCTTCGCACTCGCGCAGCAGCATGGCGATGATGTCCTCGCTGCGCTCGTCGCAGAACAACTGGCCGCGGTGCTTCTCATGCCAGCCGATGCGGTGACGCTGCACCAGGGCGATGAAGTCGCGCGGCGTGTAGCGCGCCAGCGCCGAGCGGCAGAACGCCGGGTTGTCGGAGAGGAAATTGCCCGGACCGACGTCGCGATTGGTGAAGTTGCAGCGCCCGCCGCCGGAGATGCGGATCTTCTCGGCGAGCTTCTCGGCATGGTCGATGAGCAGCACCTTCAGGCCGAGTTGGCCGGCGACGGCGGCGCAAAAGAGCCCGGCAGCGCCGGCACCGATGACGACCATGTCCAAGCGCTGCATCGGCGGGATTATCCCGACGCAAGCAGTGCAGCGCCGACGACGCTCGGGCTGAGGTCGCGCCTCATAACTCGCTGCGTTCACTCCACTGCGCTCAAACGAACGCGGCGAATCAGTTGTCGAAGGGCTTCACGCCGACCCCAACCCTGTGCTCCTTCGCCTTCACCGAGCGAGCCCCCGCCGGACAGCTCCTTTCGCGAGCCACCAGCGCGGGGGTGTGCAACTCAGAGCACCGCGGTGTTTGCAAAGGCGCGCTGCCGCCTGCCCGGACGCGCCTTTGCCTCCCCCGTCTCTCAGGCCGCGCGTGCCGAACGCGACGCCGTCAGCGCGACCTCGCCCAAGCCTTTCAGCACATCGCCGACGATGATGATCGCCGGGCTGCCGAGCGCTTTGGACTCGATCGTTGCCACCATCTGCGCGAGCGTGGTGACGGCGCTTTGCTGGTCGGCGCGGCTGGCGTGCTGCACGATCGCCACCGGCGTGCCTGCGGGCAACGCAAGCAGCAGTTCGCGCTGCAGCCGGGGCGCCTCGGACACGCCCATGTAGACCACCAAGGTGAGGCCCTGCGCTGCAGCCGCCGCCAAGGTGCGCCACTGCAGCGCCGCGTCGCCAGCGCGCGCATGGCCGGTGACGAAGATCACGCCATGCGCATGGTCGCGGTGGGTGAGCGCGACGCCCAGCGATGTGGCCGCCGCGAGGCCGGCGGTGATGCCATTGACCACTTCGACCTGCACGCCGTGCGCACGCAGGAACTCGGCCTCTTCGCCGCCGCGCCCGAAGACGCCCGGATCGCCGCCCTTGAGCCGCACCACGCGCTCGCCGGCCAGGGCCTCGCGCAACATCAGTTGTTCAATGAAGGCCTGCGGCGTGCTGCGGCAGCCGCCGCGCTTGCCGACGTGGACGATGCGCGCCGTGCGCCGCGCATAGCGCAGCACGGCAGCTGCCACCAGGTCGTCGACCAGCAACACGCTGGCGCGGCGGATCGCGCGCAGCGCTTTGAGGGTCAGCAACTCGGGGTCGCCGGGGCCCGCGCCGACCAGCCAGACCGTGGGTCGCGGCGCCTCGGTGAGCGCGGGGTCGTTGCTAGGCCGATCGTTCATGGACGCTCTCCTGGTGCTGCTGCGCGGCCAGGCGCGTGCGCACCAACACGTCGAGCTGCTCGAGCAGCGGTGCCGGCGCGGGCTTCTCGCCGCTCACCACGCCCTGGATGTAGAGCGCCGTGGTGGCCACATCGCTGGCGCGTGGCAGCAGCGGCAAGGTGGCGAGCGCGCCCTCGGTGGCGGCGCGGCCGAGTTCGCTGCGCAGCGCGCCGCCGATGAACACCTCGAGCTTGGGCAGCCGCCGCGCGTCGGCCACCGGCTCGCCTTCGGTGCCGCGCATCAGCAGCGCATGGGCGGCGGTGTGCTGCAGGAAGCGGGCATGTGCCAGGGCGTACTCGGGGTGGGTGTAGTTGACGACGCGCAGGCAGGCGCCGCCGCGCGGTTGCAGCAGCTTGGCGACGGTGTGGCCGGGGTTGCGCAGGCCGAGCGTCCAGCGCAGATCGAGCAAGGGCACCAGCGCGGGACACAGCACCGCGGTCGGCATGAACACCGGCTCATGGCGTGCCCAGGCCGCATGCACGCCGGCCGCGTCATGCGCGATCGCCAGGCCGAGCGTCGCGAACAGTTCGTGCGTGGTCACGCGCGCCGGGTCGCTCGCGGGGCCGTGGACCAGCACCGGCACGCCTTCCTGGGCCAGCAGCAGGGCAAGCAGCGCGGTCAGGTTGGGCAGCTTGCGTGCGCCGTTGTAGGAGGGCAGCAGCACCGGCAGCACGTCGCCCTCGAGCAAGAGGCTGCGCTCCAGCGCGGCGGCGGTAAAGCCGGCCAGCTCCTCGGTGGTTTCGCCCTTGATGCGCATGGCGATCGCGAAGGCGCCGCGCTCGGCCTCGCTGACCTGGCGGTCGAGCACCTGCGCCATCAGGTCGTGGGCCTGCGCCTGGCTGAGCGCGCGCGCGCCGTCCTTGCCGCGGCCGATTTCCTTGAGGTAGGGCGCGATGCTCATG
>NZ_JANMWL010000013.1:0-29255 GCF_031393925.1 Methylibium sp.
CGCCGTCCAGGCGGCGCGTTCGCGCAAAAAGTCCAGGTAATCGGCCCCGCTCAGGGCGGCACCGCGCTTAATGCGCAGCGCCAAGCGGGGGTCGTAGTCGGCCTCGTGGTCCGCGAGGCGGCGGCGATGCCAGGCCCAGCTCTCGGCCCCTGCGAAGCCGCCGTGCAACTGCAGTGGCGCTATGTCGGCGAGGGCGGCGATGTCGACGGTTTCGATGTGCGCGCTGGCGCGCGACAGGCAGGCCAGTGCCTGATCGAACGCGTGGGCGACCGCGGGATCGAGTTCGTCCTGCATCATGGTGCGGGCCACCGCGAAGCGCGTCGCTGACAGCGGGCGCCCCGCCAATTCGACACAACGGTCGGCCAGCACCTCGTGCATCAACACCGCGTCGCGCACCGAGTGCGTGATGGCGCGCACCGTGTCGAGCGTGGTCGACAGCGGCACGACGCCCGCGGTCGGGGTCAGACGCGCGGTGTTCTTCTTGAATCCGACCAGGCCTTGCAGTGCGGCGGGAATACGGATCGAGCCGCCCGTGTCGGAGCCGAGCGCGGCCCAGGCCGCCCTCGCGGCCACCGAGACCGTGGCGCCGGAACTGGGGCCGCCGGGAATGCGCGGCACGCCGGGGTCGAGCAGGGCCATCGGCACGTTAAGCGGTGTGGCGTGGTGCGGATTGAGCCCCACGCCCGAGAACGCGAATTCGGTCATGTGGGTGCGCCCGATCAGCGCGGCTCCCGCTGCCCGCCGCCTTGCGACGGCGGAGGCGTCGCGCCGAGCGGCTGGCTCCGAGGCCAACGCGCGCGAGCCGGCGGTCGTCACCTGGCCAGCAATGTCGAACAGATCCTTGACGCTGATGGCCAGTCCGGCCAGCGGCGGCAAGGGGGCGCCAGCGGATCGGGCTGCGTCGACGGCCGCGGCGGTACTTTTTCCAAGGTTCGCGTCGAGGCGGAGAAACGCATGGCGTCCCGTTGGACCCGTCGCGTGCGCGAGCGATAACGCCATCTCGGCATCGGCGGAGGTTTCGCCGGCAAGCATCGCGCCTCGGCGACCGATCAGGTCATGGGTCATCGGCGTGATAAAGTCCGTGGGTTTTTCCGGGCACGCCGCCGCTCTAAATTGCAGCTTGCAATCGGAGCTCGCAATCAGGGTCACGCGGCGGTCTTCAAAAGCAATTTGCAAATCGCAAACCCGGCCGCCAAAAGGTGTTGCAAGTTCTTGCAATTCTGGTCGGATTTTAGACACAACCTTTGGAGTTCTCATGACCCTCACGATGCGTGAAATGCTGGAAGCCGGCGTCCATTTTGGACACCAGACCCGCTTCTGGAACCCGAAAATGGCCCCGTTCATCTTCGGCCACCGCAACAAAATTCACATCATCAACCTCGAGAAGACGCTGCCGCTCTTCAACGAGGCGATGAAGTTCACGCGCTCGCTGGCCGCCAAGCGGGGCACGATCCTGATGGTGGGCACCAAACGACAGGCGCGCGAAGTGGTGGCGCAGGAAGCCAAGCGCTCCGGCATGCCCTACGTCGACCAGCGCTGGCTCGGCGGCATGCTCACCAACTTCAAGACGGTCAAGGGATCGCTGAAGAAGTTGAAGGAGATGCAGGCCCAAAAGGACGCCGGGCTCGAAGCCATGAGCAAGAAGGAAGGTCTGCTGTTCGAGCGCGCGATCGCCAAGCTGGAGCGGGACATCGGCGGCATCCAGGACATGAGCGCGTTGCCCGACGCGCTGTTCGTCATCGACGTGGGCTATCACAAGATCGCGATTGCCGAAGCGCAGAAGCTTGGCATTCCGTTGATCGGCGTGGTCGATTCGAACCACTCGCCCGAAGGCATTGACTACGTCATTCCGGGCAACGACGACTCGGCCAAGGCGGTGGCGCTCTATGCGCGTGCGGTCGCCGACGCGGTGCTCGAGGGCAAGGCCAATGCGGTGAGCGACGTGGTCCAGGCGGCCCAGAGCAGCGACGAGTTCGTGGAAGTGAGCGACGCGGCCTGAGCCTCGGCTCGCGCGCACCACGCGCACTCATGAAGGGGCTGATTCAGCCCCTTTTTTCCAAGATTTTGATAATTCTCGAACGGAGAACGCAATGCCCGCAATCACCGCCAGCATGGTCGCCGAACTGCGCGCCAAGACCGACGCGCCGATGATGGAGTGCAAGAAGGCCCTGACCGAAGCGGCAGGCGATATGGACAAGGCCGAGGAGTTGCTGCGCGTGAAGCTGGGCAGCAAGGCCAGCAAGGCCGCCTCGCGCGTGACGGCCGAAGGCATCGTCGCCGCCTTCATCGACGGCAGCGGTGCCAGCAAAGCGGGCGCACTGATCGAACTCAACTGCGAGACCGATTTCGTTTCGAAGAACGACGATTTCCTCGCGTTCGGCAAGGCATTGGCCGAAATGGTCGCCAAGCAGGCGCCGGCCGACGTGATGGCGCTCGCTGCCCTCACGATCGACGGCGTGACGGTAGACGCCAGGCGCTCGGCGCTCATCGGCAAGATCGGCGAGAACTTGACGATCCGCCGCTTCAAGCGTTTTGCCGGCGACGCCAAGCTCGTGAGTTACCTGCACGGCACGCGCATCGGCGTGATGGTCGAGTACGTCGGCGACGACGTCGCGGCCAAGGACGTCGCCATGCATGTGGCCGCCATGAAGCCGGTGTCGCTGTCGTCCGCCGAAGTGCCGGCCGACTTGATCGAGAAGGAGCGCAACGTCGCCGCCGGCAAGGCCGCCGAGGACGCCAAGACCGCCGAGCTTGCCGGCAAGCCCGCGCAGTCGGCCGAGATCGTGGCCCGGCGCATCGAGGGGTCGGTGCAGAAGTTCCTGAAAGAGGTCTCGCTCTACAACCAGACCTTCGTGAAGAACGACAAGCAGACCGTCGCACAAATGCTCGAGGCCGCGAACACCACGATCAAGGGCTTCACCATGTTCGTGATGGGCCAGGGCATCGAGAAGAAGACCGACGATTTCGCGGCCGAGGTGGCTGCGCAGGTCGCCGCCGCCAAGGCGCAATAAGGCTGTCGGCCCACCCCGGCGGACTCACGAGGCCCGCCGGGGCATCCCCTAAACTGTCGCCCACCCGCTCCGAGGAGACCCCTGCATGCCGGCGTACAAGCGCATTCTGCTCAAGCTCTCCGGCGAGGCGCTGATGGGCGACGACGCTTACGGCATCAACCGCGCGACGATCGTTCGCATGGTTCGCGAAGTGCAGGAGGTCACGCAACTAGGCTGCGAGGTGGCTGTGGTGATCGGCGGCGGCAACATCTTTCGCGGTGTGGCGGGCGGCTCGGTCGGCATGGACCGCGCGACCGCCGACTACATGGGCATGCTGGCCACGGTGATGAACGCGCTGGCGCTGGCCGACACCATGCGCCAGGAAGGCATGACGGCGCGAGTGATGTCGGCCATCGGCATCGAGCAGGTGGTCGAGCCCTATGTGCGGCCCAAGGCGCTGCAGTACCTCGAAGAAGGCAAGGTCGTCATCTTCGCCGCCGGCACCGGCAATCCTTTCTTCACCACCGACACGGCGGCCGCACTCCGCGGCGCCGAGATCGGTGCCGAAATCGTTCTCAAGGCCACCAAGGTCGACGGCGTCTACAGCGCCGACCCGAAGAAAGACCCCGGGGCCACGCGCTACACCAACATCAGCTTCGACGAGGCAATCAGCAAGAATTTGCAGGTGCTCGATGCCACCGCCTTCGCGCTGTGCCGCGACCAGAAACTGCCGATCAGGGTGTTTTCTATCCTCAAGCCCGGCGCGCTCAAGCGCGTGGTGATGGGCCAGGACGAAGGCACGCTGGTGCATGTCTGATGACTCGCTCCAGGAACACGCCATGAGCATTGCAGACATCAAGAAAACACTCGAGCAAAAGACGGCTCGCTCGATCGAGGCCTTCAAGGGCGAGTTGCAGAAAATCCGCACTGGCCGTGCGCACCCGGGCATCCTCGACCAGGTTCACGTCGAGTACTACGGCCAAATGGTGTCGATCAGCCAGGTGGCCAACGTATCGCTGCTGGATGCGCGCACGATCAGCGTGCAGCCGTGGGAAAAGGCGATGGCGCCCAAGATCGAGAAGGCCATTCGCGAGTCCGAACTCGGGCTCAACCCGGCGTCGTTGGGCGACCTGCTGCGTGTGCCGATGCCCGCACTCACCGAAGAGCGGCGCAAGGACCTGACCAAGGTGGTGCGCAACGAAGGTGAGGATGCCAGGGTGGCGGTGCGCAACCTCCGGCGCGACGCCAACGAGCAGGTCAAGCGCCTGCTCAAGGACAAGCAGATCGGCGAGGACGACGAGCGCCGCGCACAAGACGACGTGCAAAGGCTCATTGACCGCACCATCGCCGAGATCGATCGTCTGGTTCACGGCAAGGAAGCCGAGATCCTGGCGGTTTGAGCAGCCTCACACTCCGCCGACCGTGACTGCGCTCGACACCGCCGTGATCCCGCGCCATGTGGCCATCGTGATGGATGGCAACGGCCGCTGGGCCAACAAGCGCTTCATGCCGCGTTTCGTGGGCCACAAGCGGGGCGTCGACGCGCTGGTGCGGACCGTCAAGGCATGCGCCGACCGCGGCATCGAGTACGTCACGGTGTTCGCGTTCTCGAGCGAAAACTGGAAGCGTCCCGAGGAAGAGGTGTCGGGCCTGATGGGGCTGGTGCTGGTGGCCGTGTCCAAGTACCTCGGCAAGCTGGCCAACGAGGGCGTGCGCATTCGCATCGTCGGCGATCGCGAGGCGGTGTCCGACAAGGTACGCGAGGCATGGCGTGAGGCCGAGCAACGCACCGCGCACAACGATCGCATCACCTTGTCGGTGGCCTTTAACTACGGCGGCCGCTGGGACGTGCTGCAGGCCTGCCGCCGCGCCATCGTCGAGGGCGTCGCCGCCGAGCAATTGACCGAGGCCCGCTTGTCGCAATACATGGCGCTCAGTCATGCGCCTGACCCCGATTTGTTCATCCGCACCGGCGGTGAGGTGCGTATCTCCAACTTCCTGCTCTGGCAGGTGGCTTATTCGGAGCTGCATTTCACCGAATGCCTCTGGCCCGACTTCGACGAGGCCGAGCTCGACGCCGCGCTGGCCACCTACCGCGCGCGCGACCGGCGCTTCGGCGGCGTCAAGCCCGCTGCCACGACGATGGCAGTCGCTGCATTGCCCGTCAGCTGATTGCGGTGCCGCTCGATGCTCAAGCAACGCATCATCACCGCCGCGCTGTTGTTGGCGGTGCTACTGCCGGCCCTGTTCGCATCGCCGACGTGGCCCTTTGCCTTGCTCTCGCTGTTGCTCATTGGCGCAGCCGCGTGGGAGTGGGGCCGGCTCAACGGACTGTCGTTCAAGTCGGCAGTCGGCCTGGGGGTCTTGGTTTCGTTGGCGGGCGTGGGCGCCTGGGCGCTCGGCGTCACGCAGGCGGGTGCCACCCCGGTCATGCTGTGGTGGCTCGCGGCGCCGGTCTGGGTGCTCGGTGGTGCTGGCGTGCTGCGCCTGGGTGTGGCGCGTTGGCCGGCACTTCCCCGCTGGCTGCGCGTGTTGCTCGGCATCGCGCTGCTCGCGCTGGCGTGGCTGGCCTTGGCGCAGGCCAAGGCGGTGGGCGTCAACTTCCTGCTGTCGGTGCTGGCGCTGGTCTGGGCCGCCGACATCGCGGCTTACTTCGGCGGTCGGGCCTTCGGCAAGTGCAAGCTGGCGCCGGCCATCAGCCCTGGCAAGAGCTGGGAGGGTGTGTGGAGCGGCATGGCGGGCGTGTTGTTGCTCGCGCTGGCCTGGATCGCCTTCGACCGCCTCACGGCGCAAGGCGTGCCGAGCATTTTCAGCACGCTGCAGTCACGTCTTGGCACGTCGGCGATGATCGTCGCGCTGCTCTTCCTTGCCGCGGTGAGCGTCGTCGGTGACTTGTTCGAGTCGCTCGTCAAGCGCAGTGCGGGGGCCAAGGACTCGAGCGGCCTCTTGCCTGGCCACGGTGGCGTGCTCGACCGCATTGACGCCATGCTGCCGGTATTTCCGCTCGCGTTGGCACTTTGTTCCCTGTGAGGTGATCGCGTGACCATGAAACAGCGTGTGTGCGTGCTCGGCGCCACCGGCTCGATCGGCGTCAACACGCTCGACGTGATCGCGCGCCATCCCGGTCGCTACGAAGTCTTTGCGCTCAGTGCGCACAGCCGCGTCGAGGAATTGCTGGCGCAGTGCCGCCGCTTCAAACCGCGCTACGCGGTGTTGACGCAATCGGGCGCCGCCCGGCAATTGCGCGAGCAGCTGGGCAACAGTGCGACCGTGGTGCTCGATGGCGAGGCGGCGTTGGCCGAGATCGCCGCGCATCCCGAGGTCGACGTGGTGATGGCCGCGATCGTCGGCGCCGTTGGCCTGGCGCCGTGCCTGGCCGCGGCGCGCGCTGGCAAGCGGCTGCTGCTGGCCAACAAGGAGGCGCTGGTCGTCGGCGGGTCGCTTTTCATGCAGGCCGCCCGGGACGGCGGCGCGACCTTGCTGCCGATCGACAGCGAGCATTCGGCGATCTTCCAGTGCCTGCCCGAAGACCCGCGGCGCTGGCCAGCGGTCATCGATCGCATCGTGCTCACCGCTTCGGGCGGGCCGTTTCGCACGCGCGAGCCGGGCACGTTGCGCGACGCCACGCCGGACGAGGCCTGCGCGCACCCGAACTGGGTGATGGGTCGCAAGATATCGGTTGATTCGGCCACCATGATGAACAAGGCGCTCGAGGTCATCGAGGCACGCTGGCTTTTCGACCTCGTGCCCGAGCAGATCGAAGTCGTGCTGCACCCTCAGAGCATCATTCATTCGATGGTGGTCTGCCGCGATCATTCGGTGCTCGCGCAGCTCGGCACGCCCGACATGCGCGTGCCGATCGCCTATGGGCTGGCCTGGCCGGAGCGCATCGACTGCGGTGCCGAGCGGCTCGACTTCACGTGCCTGGGTGCGCTGACCTTCGAGCCGGCCGACGCTCGGCGGTTTCCGGGTTTGCAGCTGGCCTGGGAAGCCTTGCGCGGACCCGACGGCAGCACGGCGGTGCTCAACGCGGCCAACGAAGTCGCGGTTGCCGCGTTCCTGGCGGGAACGATTCGCTTCGACCATATTCACAGCGTCAATGCCCACACCATCGAACGCATGCGCCCGGGGCCAGCCGACACCGGGTCGATCGAGGCGCTCCTGGCCCTCGACCATCAAGCTCGCCGCGTGGCCGAGTCGCGCGTGAGGAGCCTGTCATGACCACCGTGCTCGCGTTCCTTTTCACGCTCGCGCTCCTGATCGTCGTGCATGAGTACGGTCACTACCGCGTTGCGGTCGCATGCGGCGTCAAGGTGCTGCGCTTTTCGGTCGGATTCGGCCGTGTTGTCTGGCGCCGTCAGCGCGGCGAGACCGAGTTCGTGCTGTCGGCGCTGCCGCTGGGCGGCTACGTCAAGATGCTCGACGAGCGCGAAGGGGAGGTCGACCCGGCCGAGCGCGCGCGCGCCTTCAATAACCGGCCGCTCTGGCAACGCTCGGCCATCGTCGCCGCCGGCCCGGTCGCCAATTTGTTGCTCGCGGTGCTTCTGTTCGCGGCCTCGCACTGGGTGGGCGTAGAGGAGCCCAAGGCCGTCATCGGTTCACCCGTGGTCGGCAGCGTGGCCGCGCGCGCCGGCCTCGGGGCCGGCGATTGGGTACAGGCCGTGGTGGACGAAGACGGCGTGGTCGACCCGGTGCGTTCATTGAGCGACCTGAACTCGCAGGTCATTGAAGCGGCGCTGCGCGGCGAATCGCTCACGCTGCGCGTGAGCGATTCGCAAGGCCGCGGATCGCGCGACCTGCGCATGCCGCTTGAAGGCATCGACACGCGCGAGGTCAACGCCGAGCTGATGCGCCGCATCGGCCTGGCCGGCCCCTACAGCGAACCGCTGCTCGGCAAGCTGGTCGCCGGCGGCCCGGCCGAGCGCGCCGGCCTGCACCCGGGCGACCGCGTCCTCGCGGTCGATGCCGTGCCGGTGGTCGACGCCACTCGCTTGCGCGAGATGATCCGCGCCAGCTTGCAAGGGGCCACGGCACGTCCGATGGATTGGCTCGTGCAGCGCGAAGGCGCTCGCCTTGCGTTGACCGTGACGCCAAGCGTCGTCACCGAGCGCGGCCAGAACGTGGCGCGCATCGAGGCTTTCGTCGGCCGCCCGCCCGAAATGGTGCTGGTGCGCTATGGCCCGCTCGATGGCCTGACGCATGCGGCCAAGCGCACATGGGAGGTGTCGGTGCTGAGCTTGCGGATGCTCGGCAAGATGTTGATCGGCGAGGCCTCGCTCAAGAACCTGAGTGGTCCGCTCACGATCGCCGACTATGCCGGCCAAACCGCGCAACTCGGCCTGGCTTATTACCTGGGCTTTCTCGCGCTCGTGAGTGTGAGTCTGGGCGTGCTCAATCTGCTGCCGTTGCCGATGCTCGACGGCGGACACCTCATGTATCATCTTTTCGAAGGAGTGACGGGGCGGCCGGTCTCGGACGTGTGGCTCGATCGGCTGCAACGTGGAGGGCTCGCCATCATGCTCGCCATGATGTCACTCGCCCTCTACAACGATGTGGCCCGCTTGCTGGGCCTTTACTGACCGCATGTCCCCCTTCAGAGCGTCTTCCCCTGCGGCCCGTCCGCGCTCCCCTCGTTCGTTGTCGCGAGTCCTCCGTCCCGCCGTTCTGGCCGCTGCGCTGGCGTCGGTGCTGCATGTGCCGGCGGCCTGGGCGGTCGATCCGTTCACGCTCAAGGACATCCGCGTCGAGGGTCTTCAACGTGCCGACGCCGGCACCATTTTCGGTGCGCTGCCGTTTCGCATCGGCGACACCTACAACGACGAGAAGGGCGCCGCTGCACTGCGCGCGTTGTTCGCCACGGGCCTGTTCAAGGACGTGCGGCTCGAGGTCGATGGCGACGTGGTGGTGGTGGTGGTGGAGGAGCGACCGATCATCCAGACGGTCGAGTTCATCGGTCTGAAGGAATTCGACAAGGACGCGCTCACCAAGTCGCTCAAGGATGTCGGCATCGGCCAAGGCCTGCCGTTCGACAGGGCGCTCGCCGACCGTGCCGAACAGGAGTTGAAGCGCCAGTACCTCACGCGCAGCCTCTACGGCGCCGAGGTCGTCACCACGATCACGCCGGTCGAGCGCAACCGGGTCAATGTGAGCTTCACCGTCACCGAGGGCGAGGTCGCCAAGATCGGCGAGATCCGCGTCACCGGCAACAAGGTTTTCTCCGAAGGCACGTTGCTGGGCCAGTTCGAGCTGACGTCGAGCGGCTGGTTGACCTGGTACACCAAGACCGACCGCTACTCGCGCACCAAGCTCAACGCCGATCTCGAGACGCTGCGCGCCTACTACCTCAATCGGGGGTACCTCGAGTTCAACATCGACTCGACGCAGGTTGCGATCTCGCCCGACAAGCAGCGCATTTCGATCAACATCAACGTCACCGAAGGCCAGCCCTACACGGTCACGGGCATCAAGCTCGAGGGCGACTTTCTCGGCAAGGAGGACGAGTTCAAGTCGCTTGTCGTGATCAAGCCCGGCGAGGCCTACCGCGCCGAGACGGTGGCCGAGACGACGCGACGCTTCACCGAGTTCTATGGCAACTTTGGCTATGCGTTTGCACGCGTGGAGCCGCGCACCGAGATCGACCGCGCCACCGGTCGCGTGGAGATCGTGTTGGTCGGCGATCCGAGCCGGCGCGTCTACGTGCGCCGCGTCAACGTGGCGGGCAACACGCGCACCCGCGACGAGGTGGTGCGCCGAGAATTCCGTCAGTTCGAGTCGTCCTGGTACGACGGGCGCCGCATCAAGCTCTCACGCGACCGGGTCGACCGCCTGGGCTACTTCAGCGAAGTCAACGTCGACACCGCCGAGGTGCCGGGCGCGCTAGACCAGGTCGACATCACCGCCGAGGTGAAGGAAAAGCCCACCGGCAACTTGCAGCTCGGCGCGGGTTTTTCCAGCGCCGACAAGCTGTCGCTCACCTTCGGCATTCGCCAGGACAACATCTTCGGCAGCGGCAACTACCTGGGGTTCGAGGTCAACACCAGCCGCTTCAACCGCAACTTCGTCATCAGCACCGTCGACCCCTACTTCACCATCGACGGCATCTCGCGTGCCATCGACCTCTTCTACCGCACCAGCAAGCCGATCAACAGCCAAGGCGAGCAATACACGCTCGTCACGCCGGGCATGGCGATCCGCTTCGGCGTGCCGTTCTCCGAGTTCGACACGGTGTTCTTCGGCGTCGGCTGGGAGCGCACCGAGATCCGTGCCGGCGCATCGATTCCGAACAACTACTTCCTCTACCGCGAAGCCTTTGGCGACAGGAGCGACAGCCTGCCGCTCACGGTCGGCTGGCAGCGCGATGGCCGCGACAGCGCCCTCGTGCCCAACAAGGGGCGCTACCAGCGGCTTTCCGCCGAATGGAGCGTGGCGCTCGACACGCGCTACCTGCGCGCCAACTACCAGTTCCAGCAGTGGGTTCCGCTGTCCAAGCGCTTCACACTCGGCCTGAACGCCGAGGCCGGCTACGGCAAGGGCTTTGGTGGCAGGCCGTACCCGATCTTCAAGAACTTCTACGGCGGCGGTCTTGGCTCGGTGCGCGGCTTCGACCAGGGCTCGCTCGGACCGGTCGACGTGACCGGCGCCTACATCGGTGGAAATCGGCGCCTGAACCTCAATGCCGAGTTCTACGTGCCGGTGCCGGGCTCTGGCAACGACCGCACGCTGCGCCTGTTCGGCTATCTCGATGCGGGCAACGTGTGGGGAGAGAACGAGAAACTCAGCTTCAACGAGCTGCGCTCCGCGGCGGGCGTCGGCTTGAGCTGGGTATCGCCGGTCGGGCCTTTGAAACTCAGCTACGGATCACCGTTGAAAAAATTCTCGCAGGATAGAATTCAACGCTTCCAATTCCAGATCGGGACCGCGTTCTGATGAAGACCTTTTCCCTGAATTCGATGCTCGTTGCTGCCGTTTTGGCAGCAAACGTCACAGCGGCCCCGGCCCAGGAATTGAAGATCGGCTACGTGAACAGCGAGCGCGTTTTGCGCGACGCCGCGCCGGCCAAGGCGGCGCAGGCCAAGCTGGAGTCCGAGTTCTCCAAGCGCGAAAAGGAACTCGCCGACACCGCGGCGCGCGTCAAGTCGGCGTCCGACAAACTCGAAAAAGAAGCGCCGACCCTTGCCGAAAGCGAACGCGGACGCCGCCAGCGCGAGCTGGTCGAGCAAGACCGCGAGTTCCAGCGCAAGCGTCGCGAGTTCCAGGAAGACCTTAACCAGCGCAAGAACGAAGAGCTGTCCGGCGTGGTCGAGCGCGCCAACCGCGTGATCAAGCAGATCTTCGAGACCGAGAAGTACGACGTCATCCTCCAGGAAGCGGTGTTCGCCGGTCCGCGCGTCGACATCACCGACAAGGTGATCAAGGCGCTCAACAGCGCCAAGTGACATGACGACCGTTCGGCCGCGCGGTGACTGAGCACGCGGTCGCCCTTGGCGAGATCGTCGCTGCACTGGGCGGCGACCTGGTTGGTGAGCGTGCCCACGCGCGGCAGGTCACCCGCATCGGCCCCCTCGAAGACGCCACGGCGTCGACCATTTCCTTTCTCGCCAACCCGCGCTATCGGGCCCAGCTCGCAAGCACCTCGGCTGGCTGCGTCATCGTCGCGCCGGCCCTTGGTGAAGAGGCGGCGGCGCGCGGCGCGGCGATCGTCACACCCGACCCTTACCTTTACTTTGCCCGGCTGACACAGTGGTGGGCCGCGCGCGTGCGACCGGGCGCCGTGCCAGGTTTGCACGTGAGCGCCGTGGTCGATCCAGCGGCATGCATCGGCCTCGGCGCGAGCATCGGAGCGCTGTCCGTCATCGAAGCGGGCGCGCGGATCGGTGATGGCGCGGTGATCGGCGCGCAGTGCTTCGTTGGTCGCGACGCGCGCATCGGCGCCGGCACGCGGCTGCATCCGCGCGTCACCTTCGGTTTTGAATGCACGATCGGCATGCGCGGCATCGTTCACAGCGGCGCCGTCATCGGCGCCGACGGTTTTGGTTTCGCGCCGACGCGTGAGCTGGGCTACGTGAAGATCGAGCAGCTCGGCGCAGTGCGCATTGGCGACGACGTCGAGATCGGCGCCAACACCTGCATCGACCGCGGCACCTTGGGCGACACCGTGGTCGGTGATGGCGTGAAGCTCGACAACCTGATCCAGATCGCGCACAACGTGCGCATCGGACGTGGCACGGCCATGGCGGGTTGCTCTGCCGTGGCGGGCAGCACGCGCATCGGCGAGCGCTGCACCATCGGCGGCGGCGCCGGCATCCTGGGGCACCTAACGCTCGCCGACGACGTGCATATCTCGGCGCAAAGCACTGTCAGCCGCTCGATTGCCAAGCCGGGCGTGTACACCGGCTTCTTTCCGCTCGACGACAATCGCGCCTGGGAAAAAAACGCGGTCACCTTGCGCCAGCTCCATGCGCTGCGCGAGCGGGTGAGGCAGTTGGAGCGAGCGGCTCGAGCGGGCCAAGCGCCCTCGGTTACGCAACAAGAACAAGAACCGCAGCCACCCGGCCGCGACACGACACCATGATGGACATCCACCAGATCCTCGAGAAGTTGCCCCACCGTTATCCGATCCTGCTGGTCGATCGCGTGCTGGAGATCGAACCCGGCAAGCGCATCAAGGCGCTCAAGAACGTGTCGATCAACGAGCCTTATTTCGTGGGCCATTTCCCGCACCGCCCGGTGATGCCGGGCGTGCTGATGCTCGAGGCGCTCGCGCAGGCCGCCGCGCTGCTGAGCTTTTCGGACGACACGCTGCGCAGCAGCAAGAACTCGGTCATCTATTTCGTTGGGATCGACGGCGCCCGGTTCAAACGGCCGGTCGAACCCGGCGACCAGCTCATCCTCGAAGTCGAGGTGGATCGCATCAAGTCCGGCATTCACAAGTTCAAAGCGCGCGCCAAGGTAGGTGACGCACTCGCGTGCGAGGCGCAGCTCATGTGCACGATGCGCAGCATCGCCTGATGCGCAAGAACGGGCAATGAGCGCGGCCCTCGTTCACCCGAGTGCGATCGTCGATCCGGGCGCCCGGCTCGGCGCGGGTGTGCAGGTCGGGCCTTATGCGGTGATCGGCGCGCAGGTGGTGATCGGCGAGAACACGACGGTCGGCGCGCATTGCGTCATCGAGGGCCACACCACGATCGGTCGCGACAACCGCATCTGGCAGTTCTGCTCCATCGGGGCGGCGCCGCAGGACATGAAGTACGCGGGCGAGCCGACGCGGCTCGAGATCGGCGAGCGCAACACCATCCGCGAGTTCTGCACCTTCAATCGCGGCACCGCGCAGGACGGCGGCGTGACGCGCGTGGGCGACGACAACTGGGTCATGGCCTACGTTCACGTCGCGCACGACGTGCAGCTCGGCAACCGCTGCATCCTTGCCAACAACGCCACGCTCGCAGGCCACGTGCAGGTGGGCGATTGGGTGATCGTCGGCGGCCTCACCGGCGTCCACCAGTTCGTGAAGATCGGCGCGCACGCGATGGCGGGTTTTCAAACGGCGCTGTCGCAGGACGTGCCGCCTTTCATGATGGTCGACGGCAATCCGGCCAAGGTGCATGGCTTCAATATCGAAGGCCTGCGGCGACGCGGCTTCTCCGCCGAGCGCATCGCACAGGTCAAGCAGATCCACCGCTTGCTCTACCGCAATGGCCTGACCCTGGAGCAGGCCAAGGCCGAAATCGGCACGCTGGGGGCGTTGATGCCGGCCGGCGACGAGCGAGCGGCCGACGTGCAGGCCATGCTCGACTTCCTCGGTGCTTCGCGCCGCGGCATCGTCCGCTAGCGCGGCGCCTGCTTGTGCATACGCAAATGCGACTCGGCATGGTCGCCGGCGAGGCGTCGGGAGACTTGCTCGCCGCGTTGTTGATGGGCGGCTTGAAGTCGCGCTGGCCCGCGCTGCAGGCCGCCGGCATCGGCGGGCCGCGCATGGCGGCCGAGGGCTTCGACGCCTGGTGGCCGAGCGAGCGGCTGGCGGTGCATGGCTACGCCGAAGCCTTGAAGGTCTATCGCCAACTCGTGGCGTTGCGCCGCGAACTCGGCGACCGTTTGCTGGCCGAACGGCCGGCGGCCTTTATCGGCATCGACGCGCCCGACTTCAACCTTGGCCTGGAAGCGCGGCTCAAGTCGGCGGGCCTGAAGACGGTTCACTTTGTCTGCCCTTCGATCTGGGCCTGGCGCGGTGGGCGCGCGGGCAAGCTCGCCGCCTCGGCCGACCATGTGCTGTGCGTGTTCCCGTTCGAGCCCGCCTTGCTCGCCAGGGCGGGTGTGTCCGCGAGCTATGTGGGCCATCCGCTGGCCGACGCCATACCGCTCGAGCCACCGCGGGCGGCGGCGCGCGCTGCCCTCGGCCTGGGCGAGCGCGACGTGGTCGTGGCGGTGTTGCCAGGCTCGCGCCGCGGCGAGGTGCGGCACATCGCGCCCGCCTTCGTGCGCGCCGCGCAGCGCCTGGTGGCGGCGCGGCCGGACGTGCGCTGCGTGCTCTCGGTCGCGCCCGGCTTGCGAGCGGCCATCGAGCAAGTCGTGGCCGAGGCCGGCGCGCACGATGCGGTGCGGCTCGTCGATGGTCGTTCGCACGAGGTGCTCGCGGCCAGCGACGTGGTGATGGTCGCCAGCGGAACGGCCACGCTCGAGGCGGCGCTGTTCAAACGCCCGATGGTCGTGGGCTACCGCATGGCGTGGCTCTCCTGGCAGATCATGAGTCGCATGCGCTACCAGCCCTGGGTCGCGCTGCCCAATGTGCTGGCCGGTGAGTTCGTGGTGCCCGAGTTGCTGCAGGACGCTCTCACGCCCGAGGCCTTGGCCGCCGAGGTGCTGCGCTGGCTCGACGACCGACCGGGGGCGGAGCGCATTGCGCACCGATTTCACGCGCTTCACCTGAGCCTCGAGCGCGACACCGCGCGCGCTGCCACCGAGGCCATCGCGCGGCTCATCGATGCCTGAGCCACGCCGCCGCAGGCCGAGCTTGCCGGAGCAACTCGGCTTGTGCTGGGACGTGCCCGGCTTGATGGCCGGGGTGGACGAAGCCGGGCGCGGCCCGCTTGCCGGCCCGGTGATCGCCGCCGCGGTGATCCTCGACGACGCCGTGTGCATCCGCGGCCTGGCCGACTCCAAGGTGCTGAGCCCTGCCACGCGCGAGCGTCTGTACGACGAGATTCGCGCCAAGGCGCTGTGCTGCAGCGTCGGCGAGGCCAGCGTCGAAGAGATCGACCGGCTCAACATCCTGCAGGCTACCTTGCTGGCCATGCGGCGCGCGGTCGACGGCTTGCGCCTGGTGCCGGCCCGGGTGCTGATCGACGGCAACCGGCTGCCGGTGTTGCGCATGCCGGCCCAGGCCATCGTCGGTGGCGACGCCTTCGTGCAGGCGATCTCGGCGGCGTCGATCATCGCCAAGGTGCACCGCGACCGCCTGTGCCTGCAACTCGACGCGCTACATCCGCACTATGGCTTTGCCGAACACAAGGGCTACCCGACGCGTGACCACCTGGCTGCGCTGCGCACCCACGGTGCCTGCGTCGCACATCGCCGCAGTTTCAGGCCGGTGCGCGAGGTGCTCGGCCTGAGCGCCTTCGAGGACGACACGACATGACCAGCGGCCCGCAGACGATCAGCTCGCGCGACAACCCTCTGCTCGCGCGCCTGCGCAAGCTCAAGGACGACCCCGGTGCCTACCGCCGGCTCGGCGAGATCTGGCTCGAAGGCGAGCACCTCTGCACGGCCTGCACCGCGCGCGGGCGGCCGGTGCTGCAGGCGGTTTACAGCGAGTCGGGCTGGGCCAACGCGAAGCTGCGCCCGCTTGCCGTGGCGGCGCCGCGCGTGGCGGTGCTGAGCGACGCGCTGTTCGCCGGCATCAGCGGGCTGGAATCGCCGGCCGGTGTCGGCTACCTCATTGCCGCGAGCGATGCTGCGCGGCTGCAACCGGGCGAGGCCAGCCTCGTGCTCGACCGCCTGCAGGATGCCGGCAACGTCGGCAGCATCCTGCGCAGTGCCGCCGCGTTGGGCGTGCCGCAGGTCATCGCGCTCAAGGGCACCGCGGCGCTGTGGTCGCCCAAGGTGCTGCGCGCCGGCATGGGCGCGCACTTCGCGTTGCGGCTGGTCGAAGGCGCAGCGATCGACGCGCTCGATACGCTGGCGCTGCCGCTGCTGGCCACCAGCTCGCATGCCCAGCGCAGCTTGTTCGAAGGCGCCTTGCCCAGCCCCTGCGCCTGGGTGTTCGGTCATGAAGGGCAGGGCGTCGCGGCGGAGCTGCTGGCGCGCTGTACCGAGACGCGCCGAATTCCGCAGCCGGGCGGCGAAGAGTCGCTCAACGTCGCGGCCGCCGCGGCGATCTGCTGCTACGAATCCTTGCGCCAGCGCCAGACCACCATTGCGTAGATCGCCAGGTTCAGCACGATCACCGCGGCGCCAAGCAGCCATTGCCAATCGCGCGTGAGCGCTGCGGGGTAGATGAGCGACAGCAGGTAATGGTCGATGAAGCCGCCCGCGTAGCCGTGTTCTCCGGCGGCGGCGCGCAACTGGTTTTCCAGCGGCGTGAGCGGGCAGACGGCGCCGCTCAGCTCGACGGTCGCGCCCCAGATCGCGGCCGGCAGGTGCAGCGCAGCAGCGACCGGCCAGCGCAGGCAGAGCAGGCCGCCGAGCACCACGAAGACGATGAAGCCGGCGTGTAACAGCACGACGGCATCGGCCAAGCGCGCCGCGAGCATGTCGGTCACCGTGGCGGGCGCAGCGCGTAGCGCGCCGGATCGAGCGCGTCGCGCAAGTCGGCTTCGACCGGGCAGGGCGCGCCGCTCACCCAGGAGGCGAGCACCTGCGCGCCAAGCGCTGCCCAAGCGATGCCGCGCGAACCCAGGCCGCTGAAGACGTAGAGGCCACCCGACGCGTCGCGGCGGCGCGGCACGAAGCGCGGGTGGTCGGCGCGCGTGGCGTCGCGCAGCGCTTCAAGATTGCACAGCGCGCCGATCAGCGGCAGGCGGTCGGGCGTGACGGCGCGCCAGCCGACGCGGCCGCTCCACGGCAGCGACTGCCATCGGTTCGCGGCGTTGCTATCGCTGCCGTTGCCGTTGCCACGGTCGCCATCGCCGCTGCCCGAAAGCCGCGCGAGTTGCAGCAGGTTTTGGCGATGGTCGGCCGCACGCAGGTCGCACTCATCGTCGTCGCGCTGGCTGGTGGCGCCGAACAGCAGCCGGCCTTCGATCGGTGGCAGCAGGTAGCCGTCACCGGCCACCGGCACCTGCGCGTGTGGCAAGCCGGGGACGTCGGCGGGCAGGCTGCTGAGCTGACCGCGCACCGCCGACAGTGCCTGCAACTCGCCGCCGACGAGCCAACGCGCGTCGAGCGCATTGGCCAGCACCAACACCGGCGCGCTGCCCACCACGCGACCGAGCGCATCGAGCGCCTGCCAAACGCCGCCCTCGCGGCACACGCGCGCGACCGCCACGCCGCACTGCAGGTGCGCGCCACTGGCCGTGAGCAGCGTGGCCGCATAGTCCCGCGGCGCCAACCAGCCAGCGCCGCCATACCACCAGCCGCCGCTTGGCAGCGCGAGCCCGGTCGCCGCCCGTGCTGCCTTGCAAGGCAGCCAGTCGACATAGTCGCGCGGCAGCTGCTGAGCGGCGAGTGCGGCACGGGCTTGCGCGTCGCCAAGCCGCGCTTCGAGACGCAGCACGCCCAGGAGCTGGCCATGCACGCGGCCATCGGCCAACCACGGCACCAGCAGGCGCTGGGTGTGCAGCGCCGCCGCGCGGTGCAGCCGGGCGTGCGGTCCGTCATCGGCGTTGAAGCTGCCGTGAAAGATGCCGGCGTCATTGCCAGAGGTCGCGCTCGCCAGCGCAGGCTCACGCTCGAGCACGGTGCAGCGCCAGCCCTGCGCCGCCAATGCCCAGGCCGCGGCGCAGCCGGCCAGCCCGGCACCGATGACGAGCGCTTCGCGCGTGCCTGCATGGACGTGCAGCCCACCCGGTGGCGCCGCGGCGTGATGACGCGGCGCGTAGCGCGCCAGCGTGATGTCGCGCGTGCCGTTGAAACTCGGCGCCGAAGTCACCTCGAAGCCGGCTGCGGCTAGGCCGTCGCGCAGCACGCGCGATGAACTCATTGTCGCGACGGTCGAGCCCGGCACCGCGAGTCGACCGACCCGGCGCGCAAGCGCCGCCGACCCGGTCTGCGCAGGGCGCGCCGTCTCCACTTCGTCGAGAAAGAAGGCGTCGACACTGGCCACCAGTTGGCGCAGCAGCAGCGAGGAATCGCCGAAGCCGAGCAGCAACTGGACGCGGCCGCCTTCGAAGTCGAGCGCGTGCAGGTTGGGCGTGGCCAGTGGCCAAGCGGCGACGAGGCGTGCCGACAGTTCGGGCAGCACCGAGCCAGCGTGCGCTCGCGCGAGGTCGTCGCGGCCGAGCGGGTGTCCTTCGATCGCCACGAACACGAGGCGCTCGCAGCGCCGTGGATCGCGCCGCCACGCGTCCCAGCTGGCGAGGAAGTTGATGCCCAGGCCGAAGCCGGTTGCCAGGATGACGAAGCGCTCGCGCCCGACCCAGCGCGCCGGCAGACCGTTGCCGGCGAGAAAGACCTCGCGCGACGACGCCAGAGCTGCGCCCGTCGGGAGATGAAGGCCGGCAATGCGCCGTGCCTGCGACGCGGCTTCGGACGTGTTGGCCAGCGTGCCCGGCGTGATCGGCGCGGTCTTCATGCGGCGCGCGCCGCGAGCCACTGCAACAAGGGCTCGCGCACGCTCGCGAGGCCGCGGTAGGCCAGCACCGCATCGCTCATCGACGCGAGCGCCGCATGCAGCGCCGCGGCGCGCCCGGGAGTGTGCAGGGCGGTGGCGAGAGGCTGCTGTTCCACATGGATGGTGAAGATGGCTTGCTGCAGCGCCTTCAGCGGTATGAAGGTCTGGTGTTCGGTGCGCCAGTGAGCCAGCGACGCGACCCTGCCGGCATCGCACCCCGGCGGCCAGCGCTCGGCGGCCAGGAGCTGCGGGTGCGCGTGTGGGTGCGCACGCAAGTGCGCATGCGCGGTGACGGTCCACACGAAGCGCTCCCAGCGCTCGCCTGCGCTGACCAGTTTGATCAGCGCGTCGCCCGCCTTGACGAGCAGCGCGTTGTCCGCCACCGGGGCGTGGACTTCAGCAAAGGAGCGGCCGATCTTTTCTTCGGGCGCCCAGTGCGAGGGCAGGCACACCGCGAGCCAGGCAATGCGCCCGCGGCGCGCATCGACGATCGCCAGGTCTTCGGCGAACGCCAGCGCGAGCAGGCCTGCAAGGCGCCAGCCGGACGGCAGGCCAGCGAGGCAGGCGCCGATCTCACTCGGCGCGCTTTCGCCCAGCGCCACCGGCGTGTCATGACGCACCGACCAGCCAAGCTGCGCTGCACTGGCGATCGCGCCGTCCCAGCCAAACGCGTCGGGCCATTCGCGTGCTGCCTGGTGGCACAGGGCCGAAAGCGCCGGGGCGGCGTCGAAGTCCGGCGCCACGAGCAGGGCCTGCGGAGCATGGCACGACAGCACTGCGAGTTTTTCCTTGAAGGTGCGCTCGTGCGGATGCAAGGGCGTCAACTGTCGTGTGCCGGCCGCCAGGAGGCGCAGGCCGGGCTGCATGCGATGCGGCGCGCTGACGGCGGCGTCGAAGTCGAAGGGCATGCGGCATTCTGCGGGCGCGTGTACTGGCCGCAACGCCGGCAAAGCCGGAAAAAACAAACAAGCCCGCACGCGGCGGGCTTGTTCGAACGTGGCGGATGCCGCGTGCGCTTAGACGCGCTTGCGGTACTCGTGGGTGCGCGTGTCGATCTCTATCTTGTCGCCGGTGGCCACGAAGATGGGCACCGGCACTTCAAAGCCGGTCGCGAGCTTGGCCGGCTTCATGATCTTGCCCGAGGTGTCGCCCTTGACAGCCGGCTCGGTGTAGATCACCTCGCGCACCACGCTGGTGGGCACCTCCACCGAGATCGCCTTGCCGTCGTAGAACACCACTTCGACCTGCATCGCGTCCTCGAGGTACTGGATCGCGTCGCCCATGTTCTCGGCCTCGACCTCGAACTGGTTGTACTCGGCGTCCATGAACACATACATCGGGTCCGCGAAGTAGGTGTAGGTGCAGTCCTTCTTCTCGAGCACGATCTGGTCCATCTTGTCGTCGGCCTTGAACACCAGCTCGGCGCCGGAGCCGTTGAGCAGGCTCTTCATCTTCATGCGTACCGTGGCGGAGTTGCGCCCGCCACGGCTGTATTCGGTCTTGAGCACGACCATCGGGTCCTTGCCCTGCATGATCACGTTGCCGGCGCGGATTTCCTGTGCGGTTTTCATTGTCGAGTCCTGTGTTGCGTGACGGGCCGCTCCGGGCCCTCGAGCTTTGCATGCACGGCGGAGCAACCTCTGCGCGCAAAGCCCAGCATTTTAGCGTTTGCCGCGAGCGAAGCCGTAAAGCCGGCTGGCCAGGTCGCCGCCCTGCGTGCTGGCGGCCTGAAGCGCGGCGCTGCGCCCGCGGGCGTGCGCCTGCCAGGCGATGGCGTCCACTGGCGTGGGTGCGGCATCGCCGCCATTGCAGCCGCGAAAGCGTGCGCGCAGAGAACGCGCCAGCGCGGGCGCGGCGCCTTCCAAGTAGAGGTCGAGAAAGGCCTCGAGCTTGGCGCGATGGGCACCGTCGGACTGCGCATAGAGCTGCCAGACAAACGGCCGCCCGGCCCACAGCGCGCGCACCAGCGAGTCTTCGCCGCGCACGTGGTTGAGCGTGCAGCTCCACAGCAGGCGGTCGTAGCCGGGCTGCGTCAGCCAGGGTAAGAAATGCGCTTGCAACTGCCCGCGCTGGACCATGCTGCCGGCGTCGGCCGATGCGCCCAGCCAGCTGGCCACCTGGCGGGCCGGCGCGCCGGGCGCGACCAGCAGCTGCGTGGGCTCGCGCTGCCAAGCCTCGAGCCAGGCGCCCAGTGCGGGCTGCTCGTAGCCGAACAGGCTGATGCGCTGGCCCGCTTGCGGCGCGGCGCCCAGCGCTGCGAGCCCCGCAGTGGCATCGAAGCCGTCGCGCTGCGCAGGCAGGTCGTCTTCGAGCAGCAGGCCACCGCCTCGAGCCGTGAAGCCCGGGTAGAAGAACCATTTCGTCAACCCGGCGCCCGGCCCGCTGGCCTGCGGCGACGCGAGACCGTGGCTGCGCTCGGCATGGCCTTCAGCGCTCAGGTATTCGAGGTTGATCCACACCGGCGGCGGTGTGCCCGCGGCCATGCGCGCGACAAAGGCCGGCGGCGGATTGCAACCGAAGGCCTCGACCACCACGTCGCCTGCGCGCTCGCCCGCTACCGGCTCACGCCACGGCAGCACGCGCACACCGTGAGCACCGTGCGGCGCCATCCAGGCTAGTGCCGATGCGTCATCCACCCACAGCCGCACGCGCTGCCCGAGCGCTGCCAGGCGCCGGGCGAGCCGCCAGCACACGCCGAGGTCGCCGTGGTTGTCGATCACGCGGCAAAAGAGATCCCAGTCGAGCGCTTCGCCGATACCCGCAGGCTGCATGGTGCGGATTATCGAAGCCACGACTCGCGCGTGACGATCGACCAGATCACCGCCTTGCTCCAGGCGCTGCCGCCCGCGCCGTGGTTGCGGCATTCGCTGTGGGTTGTCCGACGGGTAGCTGGTCAGCCCCGCAAGTCGCTGCCAGCGGGTGTTGCGGGCGGCGGTGTCTGCGCTGTTCCCTGCGCGCTTTCTCGGCATGCTGCTCGCAGTGCTCGTGTCCGGGTGGCTGCTCGCGTGCTTTTGACGCTGCGCGGTCGGCACAATCGGGCGTCATGAACGAGCCCGCACCTTCGCTCGAAACCGCATCGCCGCCGACGCCGCCCGTGCCAGCCGCGCTCGACGCGCTGCACGAGCGCCTGCTGGGCGATGTCGCTGCGCTGCCCAGCCTCCCAGGCGTCTACCGTTATTTCGACGCGCAGGGCGCGCTGCTCTATGTCGGCAAGGCGCGCAATCTCAAAAAGCGCGTGTCTAGCTACTTCCAGAAGAATCACGGCGGCACGCGCACCGGCCACATGGTGGGCAAGATCGCGCGGCTCGAAACGACGGTGGTGCGCTCCGAAGCCGAGGCGCTGCTGCTCGAAAACAACCTCATCAAGACGCAGCACCCGAAGTTCAACATCCTGTTTCGTGACGACAAGAGCTATCCCTACCTCAAGCTCGCCTCGCACGCCTATCCGCGCATGGCGTACTACCGCGGCGCGGTCGACAAGCGCCACCGTTACTACGGCCCCTACCCGAGCGCCTGGGCCGTCAAGGAGACGATCCAGCTGCTGCAGAAGGTGTTTCGACTCCGCACTTGCGAGGACACGGTGTTCAACCACCGCACCCGGCCGTGCCTGCTGTACCAGATCAAACGCTGCTCGGCCCCCTGCGTGCAGGCGATCGAGGCTGACCACTACGCGAGCGACGTGGCCAATGCCGAGCGTTTCCTGCAGGGAGAACAGCAGGAGGTGATGGACGCGTTGCAGGCGCGCATGCTGGCGCATGCGCAGGCGCAGGAGTACGAGAAGGCCGGCGAGATTCGCAACCAACTGGCCGCGCTCGCCCGGGTGCTGCATCAGCAGTCGGTCGAAACCAATGCCGATGCCGCTTTCGACAAGGACGCCGACATCCTGGCGGCGGTGGTGCAGGGCGGGCGCGCCTGCGTCAACCTGGCGATGGTGCGCGGAGGGCGGCACCTTGGCGACCGACCGTACTTCCCGACGCATGTGGAGGAAGCCAGCGCGCTGGCGGGCATCGACGGCGAGGGCAGCGTGAGCACCCCACCGGCGGCGCAAGTCGAAGTGCAGGTACTCGAAGCCTTCATTGCGCAGCATTACCTCGACGGCAGCGCACCGCCGCTGCTGGTGACCAGCCACGCGATCGACAAGTCGCTCCTGGAAGCGCTCGGCGATGCGAGCGGCGTGCGCGTGAGCGTGCAACACCAGCCGCGCGACCACCGCCGGGTCTGGCTCGAGATGGCGACCCAGAACGCGCACATCAAGCTGGCCCAGTTGCTCGGTGAAGAGGGCTCGCAGCGCGCGCGCACGCATGCCCTGGTCGACGCGCTCGACCTCGCACCCGACGATCTGGACACCTTCCGCATCGAGTGTTTCGACATCAGCCATACCGCCGGTGAATCGACTCAGGCATCGTGCGTGGTGTTCGAGCAGCACAAGATGCAGTCCTCGCAATACCGCCGCTACAACATCGAAGGTATTACGCCGGGCGACGACTATGCCGCCATGCGCCAGGTGCTCACGCGGCGCTATACCAAGCTCGCCGAGGCGGCTGCCAGGGGCGAGGCGCGGCTGCCCGACTTGGTGCTGGTCGACGGTGGCAAGGGCCAGGTTTCAATGGCGCGCGAGGTGTTCCAGGAACTCGGGCTCGATCTCGCATTGATTGCCGGGGTGGAAAAGGGCGAGGGCCGCAAGGTCGGCATGGAGGAGCTCGTGTTCGCCGATGGCCGCGACAAGATCGGCCTGGGCAAGGAGTCGGCAGCACTCATGCTGGTGGCACAGATCCGCGACGAGGCGCACCGCTTTGCCATCACCGGCATGCGCGCACGCCGCGCGAGCGTGCGCACCGGCGGCAGCCAGCTCGAAGACATCGCCGGCATCGGACCGAAGAAACGTGCGAAGTTGCTGTCGCGTTTTGGCGGCGTGCGAGGCGTCGTCAACGCGAGCGTCGATGATCTGCGCGGCGTCGAGGGCATCTCGAAGGAACTGGCCGAGGAGATCTACCGTGTACTGCATTGAACGACCCGCGCGCCCTGTGTCCCGGCATGCCCGGCGACACGTCGGCTGGCCTCTGTTGTGGGTTGCCGTGGCGAGCCTGATCGCTGGCTGCGCAGGGCAGCCGCCACCGCCGCCCGCGCCCCGGCAACCCAGCCAGCCTGCACCGGCGGCGCCCACCACCGTGCGCCCGGTGCCTGCGCCAGCGAACCGCGCGCTCGGTGCGCCCGACACGCCGCGCTCGCTGGCGCAGCTCAAGGCCCAGGCCGCGCAGCGCATCGTCGCGGCCAGTCCCGGCATGACCTACGGCGGCAAGGTGCCCGACGTGTTGCTCGCCATACCGGTGCTCGAGGTGGAACTCAACGCCGATGGCAGCGTGCGCCGCGTCGACGTGCTGCGCCCGCCCCGGCAGGCGCCCGACACGGTGCAGTTGGCCATCGATGCGGTCAAGCGCGCGGCGCCGTTCGGCGACGTCTCCCGGTTGCCGCGGCCGTGGAAATTCACCGAGACCTTCCTGTTCAACGACGAGCGCAAGTTCAAGCCGCGCAGCATGGACGAGTGAGCCACCCCCGCGGGCACAATGCCCGCATGTTCTTTACCCTGCCAACACTGCTGACCTGGGCGCGCATCCTCGCGATCCCGCTGATCGTCGGCGTGTTCTACCTCGACGTCGAGCCGACGTCGCAGAACCTGATCGCCACCGTGCTGTTCGTCGTCGTGGCGCTCACCGACTGGGCCGACGGCTACCTCGCGCGCCGGCTCAACCAGACTTCGTCATTCGGCGCCTTCCTCGACCCGGTGGCCGACAAGATTCTGGTGTGCGCGGCGCTGCTGGTGCTCGTGCACCTGGGGCGGTTGCACACGCTGATCGCACTGGTGATCATCGGCCGCGAGATCGCCATTTCCGCCTTGCGCGAATGGATGGCGCAGATCGGCGCTTCGCGCAGCGTGGCGGTCCACATGCTCGGCAAGCTCAAGACGACGGTCCAGATGGTGGCCATTCCGTTCCTGCTGTTCCACGGGCGCTTGTTCGGCCTGATCGACACGCAGCGCTGGGGCACCGTGCTGATCGTCGTCGCGGCGACGCTGACCATCTGGTCGATGGTCTATTACCTGCAAAAGGCGCTGCCCGAGATACGCGCAAAGGCGCGTTGATGACTGGCGATCATCGCGTGGCGCTGATCCGCGCCATGCCGGTCGTGTTCGTGCTCGTGTGGAGCACCGGCTTCATCGTCGCGCGCTACGGCATGCCGCATGCGCCGCCGCTGACCTTCCTGGCGGTGCGCTACCTGCTGTCGATCCTGTGCTTTGCCGTGTGGGTGCTGCTGGCGCGGGCAGCGTGGCCGCTCGGGCGTGTGCAATGGCTTCATCTGGCGATCACCGGCGCGTTGATGCATGCCGGCTACCTGGGCGGCGTGTGGGCTGCGGTCAAGGCCGGCATCGGGGCCGGCACGGTGGCGTTGATCGTCGGCTTGCAGCCGGTGCTCACCGCCCTGTGGTTGAGCGCCCAGGGCGAGCGCGGTGAGCGCGTCACGCGCGCGCAGTGGCTGGGCTTGGCGCTCGGACTTACCGGCCTGCTGCTGGTGGTCGGCCACAAGCTGGGCAGCGGCGAAGTCACGGCCGTGAACCTGGCGCTCGCGATCGGCGCGCTGCTCAGCATCACCAGCGGCACGCTCTACCAGAAACGCTTTGTCGCGCCCTGCGATGTGCGCACGGCCATTACGGTGCAACTGATGGCCGCACTCGCGCTTACGCTGCCGCTGGCTTGGCTGGAGCCCGGCGCGATCGACTGGCAACCGCAGCTGCTGGGTGCCATGGCCTGGTCGGTACTCGTGCTGACGCTGGGTGGCGGCTCGCTGCTCTACCTGCTGATACAGCGCGGTGCCGCCACGGCGGTGACCAGCCTGATGTACCTTGTCCCGCCATGCACCGCGCTGATGGGCTGGGCGTTGTTCGGCGAGTCGCTTGCGCGCGGCGTGCTGGCCGGCCTGGCGCTGACCGCCCTCGGCGTGGCGCTGGTGGTGCGCTCGACGCGCTTGGGCAAGTGAAGTAGACGCCCGCGTGGCGGTGGCGGCATGCTGTTTCACATCGAGTCAGTCACTGCGCTGTGGAGCGCACACCCTCAGACGTCAAGCGCGAGTTGCGCGCGTTCTCCACGCGATGCGCGAGTACTTTCTCATGGGGGACACGCATAGAATCGTGTTCCCGCTTGACACCCCGCGGGCTCGCCGCTGTAATCATCGCGCAGCTGACGCGGCCGTCTTTAGCGCATCCCTGCGGGCAGGGTCCCGCCACCTTTCACCGTACAGAGACACCTTCAGAGGGGGTACTTTCGTGAACAAGACTGAACTGATCGAACACATCGCCAAGCAGGCCGACATCTCGAAGGCCGCAGCGACACGCGCGCTCGAGGCCCTGATTGGCGGCGTGCGCACCACGCTCAAGAAGGGCGGCAGCGTGTCGCTCGTCGGCTTCGGCACATTTGCCGTGAGCAAGCGTGCGGCGCGCAGCGGGCGCAATCCGCGCACCGGTGACACGATCAAAATCAAGGCAGCCAAGGTGCCGAAGTTCCGCCCAGGCAAGGCGCTTAAAGACGCGCTGAACTGAACCCCCCAACGGGTGCTTAGCTCAGCTGGTAGAGCGGCGCCCTTACAAGGCGTAGGTCGGGGGTTCGAGCCCCTCAGCACCCACCAAGCGCAAGTCCGATGTCGACGCGACGACACTCATCGCTCCGATAGAATCGAGTGGCATCGGCCCCTACAAAGGCGAACCTTGGTTCGCCTTTTTCGCGTAGGGCTGGCATCCGTGTTCACCCGAGGTTTCCGATGTTTGAATTCGTCCGCTCGCACATGCGCTTGTTGCAGTTCGTGCTCGTGCTGCTGATCTTCCCGTCGTTCGTGTTCTTCGGCATCCAGGGCTACAGCAGCTTCAGCGCCGGCACGACCACGGTCGCCAAGGTGGCTGGACAATCGATCACGCAGGCCGAATGGGACGCTGCCCACCGACGCCAGATCGAGCGCGTGCGGGCGCAGTCGCCAGAGGTCGACGTGAAGCTGTTCGACACGCCGCAGATGAAGCTGCAGACGCTCGAGGCGGTGATGCGCGAGCGCGTGCTGGCGGTGGCCGCCGACAAGCTTCGGCTGGGAGCCGGCGACGAGCGCTTGCAGCGCATGTTCGCCACCGACCCGCAACTGGCTTTTCTGCGCAAGCCCGACGGCAGCCTGAACACCGAACTGCTGCAGGCCCAGGGCTCGAGTGCCGAGCGATTCGAGCAGCAACTGCGCCAGGATCTCGCGATGCGCCAGGTGCTTTCGGGCGTGGCCGCGACGACGCTTGCCCCGGTGGTGGTGTCCAACACGGCGCTTGACGCACTGCTGCAGCGTCGCGAGGTACGCGTCGCGCGCTTCGACATGAAGGACTACGCCGCCAAGGCCAAGCCCACCGATGCCGAGGTCGAGGCCTACTACAGCGACCCTGCGCACCTGACCGACTTCCAGGCCCCCGAGCGTGCTTCGATCGAATACGTCGTGCTCGACCTCGAGGCCCTGAAGGCCGGCATCACGGTGAGCGACGAAGAGTTACGCAAGCACTATGCCGACAACGCCAAGCTCTACACGGCACCGGACGAGCGGCGCGCCAGCCATATTTTATTTGCCGTGGACAAGAAGGCCGGCGACGCGGCGCGCGAGAAGGCCAAGGCAAAGGCGAACGCTGTGCTCGCCGAGCTCCGCAAGGCCCCGGCGCGATTCGCCGAGTTGGCCAAAAAGAATTCGGACGACCCGTCATCGACTCAAGGCGGTGACCTCGGGTTCTTTACGCGCGACGCGATGGTGAAGCCATTTGCAGACGCGGCCTTCAACTTGAAGCCGTCGCAGATCAGCGACCCGGTTGAAAGCGAGTACGGATACCACATCATTCAGTTGACGCAGGCGCGTGGCGGCGACAAAAAGCCGTTCGAGACGGTCAAGGCCGAGATCGAGGCCGCGCTCAAGCAACCGCTGGTCCAGCGCAAGTTCACCGAGGCGGCCGACAGCTTCACGAACACCGCGTACGAGCAGTCCGACAGCCTCAAGCCGGTGGCCGAGAAACTCGCGCTGCCGATCCGCACGGCCACGGCCGTGACCCGTTTTGCGGCCCAGGGGGCGACCGGAGCGCTTGCGAGTCCGAAGTTTCTGAACGCGCTGTTCAGCGATGAGGTGGTGCGCAACAAGCGCAACACCGAAGCTGTCGAGACCGGGGCCAATCAACTCGCGGCGGGACGCATCGTCGATTACGCGCCGGCGCGCAAGCTCCCGCTGGCCGAGGTGAAGGACTTGGTGCGCTTGCGCGTGCAGGCCGAGCAAGCCGCTGCGCTGGCGCGCAAGGCCGGCGAAACCAAGCTCGCGGCATGGAGGGACGGTGGCGCCGCCGACACACTGGCGCCGACGGTCGCCGTGTCTCGTGGACAGGCCCAGGGGCTCTCGCGGGAACTGCTCGACGCCGTCATGAAGGCGCCGACAACCAAGCTGCCGGCTTGGGTGGGCGTCGACCTCGGCACGCAAGGCTATGCGGTGGCGCGCATCGACAAGCTGCTGCCGCGCGATCCAGCCAGCGGCGACGCGCAGCGCCTTCAGTCGCAATATGCGCAAGTGTGGGGCGCAGCAGAAACCGAGGCGTACTACGACGCCTTGAAGCAGCGCTACAAGGCGCGCGTCACCGCAGATGCGGTGATGCCTGCAGCGGTCGTGTCGGAGGCGCCGGTGCGCTGAGCCGCGCCGCTATAATTCGTGCTTCTGTGGTGGCTGTAGCTCAGTTGGTAGAGTCCAGGATTGTGATTCCTGTTGTCGTGGGTTCGAGCCCCATCAGCCACCCCAAGATTCCGCTCCATACGGTTTCATACAGACCCAACCTCCACGCAAAATCAACGACTTAGCAGGTCGTTTGTGTCAGGAGGGTTCCTGCCAACTCACGGCAGCGCAGCGAATCCGGGGGAACATCTGGGGGAACGGACGGCAGTTTTTCTGCCGATCCGGAGTTTGTTCCCCCATGCTCACCGACAAACAATGCAAGAACGCCCTCTGTACCGAGGGCAAGGTCCGTGTCCGACTCGCTGACGCGAGTGGCCTCTACTTGGAGGTCGCGTCATCGGGTTCGAAGCGTTGGTTCTGGAAGTACCGTTTCGATGGCAAGGAGAAGCGCCTTGCGATCGGCGGCTATCCCGACGTCGGGCTGAAAGAGGCCCGTGCCGCTCGCGACGACGCGAGGAAGCAACAGCAGCGTGGCGCCGATCCGGTTCTTGAGCGCCAAGTCGAGCGCCTCAGTTCCCGGTTCGATGCCGACGCGACGTTCGAAGTCGCCGCGCGCGAGTTCCACGCTGCGAAGAGGGCCGGCTGGAGCGACCACTACACCAAGCGCTGGCTGGAGCGGTTGAGCAAGGATGTGTTCCCCTGGTTGGGCAAACTGCCCCTGTCCCAGATCGGCGCGCCCATGCTCCTGCAGACCCTGCGTCGGGTCGAGAACCGCGGGGTACGCGAACTGC
>NZ_JANMWL010000018.1:0-5170 GCF_031393925.1 Methylibium sp.
GAATCCTGCGATGGCAACGCATCTGATCCTCGCGTCGAACAACCGCGCCAAGCTGGCCGAGCTCGAGCGCCTGCTCGCGCCGCTCGGCATCGCCGTGCAAAGCCAGGCCGAGCTGGGCATCGCCGAGGCCGACGAGCCGCACGCCAGCTTTCTCGAGAACGCGCTGGCCAAGGCGCGACATGCCGCGGCGGCCAGCGGGCTGCCCGCGATCGCCGACGACTCGGGCCTGTGCGTGGCCGTGCTCGGCGGTGCGCCCGGCGTGGGCTCGGCGCATTACGCCGCGCTCGAAGCGCCGGCCGGAGTCGATCGCGAAACCCGGCGCGCGCTGCAGGACGCGGCCAACAACCGGCGCCTGCTCGAGGCTTTGCGAGGCACGCGCGATCGACGCGCCAGCTTCGTCAGCACGCTCGTCGCGCTGCGCCACGCGGGTGACCCCGAGCCGCTGGTCGCGGTCGGCCGCTGGCCGGGTGAAATCCTCGACGCGCCGCGCGGCGCCGGTGGCTTCGGCTACGACCCGCTGGTCTGGATTGCTGCCCTCGGGCGCAGCGTGGCGGAGCTCGGTGCCGCGCAGAAAAACGCGCTCAGCCACCGTGCCCTCGCGGCGCGCGACATGCTGGCGTTGATGCGCGAGCACTGGCGGCCATGAGCGCGCCCCGTCCGATCGACGTGAGCGGCTTGCATCGGCGCGCAGGTGTGCTGCAGCTCGCCGCCTTGCCACCGCTGGCGCTGTACGTCCACCTGCCCTGGTGCCTGCACAAGTGCCCCTACTGCGACTTCAATTCGCACGAATTTGCGGGCGGCCCGCCGCCCGAGACGCGCTACCTCGATGCGCTGCGCGCCGACCTCGAGGCCGCGCTGCCGCTCGTCTGGGGCCGGCGTGTCATCAGCGTCTTTATCGGCGGCGGCACGCCCAGCCTGTTCTCGCCCGAGGCGATCGAGCGGCTGCTGGCCGACGTGCGCGCGCGCCTGCCGCTCGAGCCCGGCTGCGAGATCACGCTCGAAGCCAACCCCGGCACCTTCGAGCGCGAGCGCTTTCGAGCGTTTCGCGCCGCGGGTGTGACGCGCCTGTCGATCGGCGTGCAGAGCTTCGACGATGCCAAGCTTGCCGCGCTCGGCCGCGTGCATGACAGCGCGCAGGCCATCGCCGCGGTTGAAGAGGCACAGCAGGCGTTCGACACCTTCAACATCGACCTGATGTACGCGCTGCCCGGCCAGACCTTGGCCGACTGCGAGTCCGATGTGCGGCAGGCGCTGGCCTTCGAGCCGCCGCACCTGAGCGTCTACCACTTGAGCCTGGAGCCCAACACGCGCTTCGCGTTGCACCCGCCCGCGGGCCTGCCCGACGACGACGCGGCCTTCGAAATGCTCGACCGCATCACCGCGCTGACGGGCGGCGCGGGGCTCGCGCGCTACGAGGTGTCGGCCTATGCGCGCGCGGGGCACCGCTGCGTCCACAACCTCAATTACTGGAACTTCGGCGACTACCTCGGCATCGGTGCCGGTGCGCATGGCAAGCTCAGCTTTGCGCACCGCATCCTGCGCCAGACGCGCTGGCGCGAACCGGCCGCCTACATGGCGCACGCGCTCGAAGGCCAGGCGATTTCCAGCGAACACGAAGTGACACGCGACGAGCTGCCGTTCGAGTTCATGCTCAATGCGCTGCGCCTGAAGGACGGCTTCGAGCTGGCGCGCTTTTGCGAGCGCACCGGCCTGGGCCTGTCGGACATCGAGCACGGCCTGGAGGCGGCCGAAGCCAAGGGCCTACTCGAGCGCGACTGCAAGCGCGCCCGCCCGAGCGAGCGCGGCTTCGATTTCCTCAACGACCTGCAGGCGCTGTTCCTGCGCTGACAACCCGGTGGTGCCCATGTCCGGAATCCTCAAACTCGAAGAACGCGCCCCGCAGATCCTGTACGACTGGATCGGCGGCGAGACCGCGGTGCGCGCCCTGGTCGAACGCTTCTACGACTTGATGGAGCTAGAGCCCGCCTACCGCGAGCTGCGCGCGCTGCACCCGAGCACCACCGCGGGTTCGCGCGACAAGCTGTTCGCATTTCTCAGCGGCTGGCTCGGCGGGCCCGACCTTTACGTGCAACAACACGGTCATCCGCGACTGCGCGCCCGCCACCTGCCGTACTCGATCGGCGTGCTCGAACGCGATCAGTGGCTCGCCTGCATGGCGCAGGCGCTGCGCGAGCGCGAGGTCGATTCGCTTCTGGCCACACGGCTCGAGGCGTCGTTTGCCAACACCGCCGACTGGATGCGCAACCGCAGCGCGTGATCGGGCGGCATGACACCGGCACCGGGTCACCTCGGTCCTGCTGATGGCGCGAGCTTGGGTCTGCCCTGTTCCTGCATCACGACGAAACAGTCTCCGCGCTCCGCCATGCGCGCCATCAGTCTTTCTCAGGCAGGAATGCCCGGAACTGGAAACCGCCCGCGCCAAGCTGCTGGACGGTCAATTCGCCCTTCACGCCGCGGAATTCTCTCGTCCCGCCGGTAATCGTCTGCGGGTAGGTTCCACCCAGAACGAATCGCTTGACTGGGCCTGTCGTATCGAAGGCGCCGAGACCATCAAGCCGGAAATGCCAGTTCACGTAGGCCAGGTCGTCAGCTGCAGCCTGAGGCAGGTGCCCCCCGCTAAAGTCGCCGACCAAAGTGCCGTTGACGAAGAACGTTCCGATTTTGCTGCCGACATAGCTGGCGCAAGTCGCATCACCGGTACCGTCGCTGGGCACGGTGCCAGCGGGCAAGATCATGCCCGCGACGGTTAATTGATCGCCAATCTGCGGGGGGAAATGCGTGAGAACTGCATCGGTATTTGCATTGACACACACGTCATAGGCGCGTCGCGTCTTGCCATCGTTCGCGTATACCGATGAACTTGCAATCACGCTTGCAATCGCCAGCGTCAATCCAATCGTTGCTGTCTTCATTTCCGTCTCCTGGGGGTTGATCGAGTAGAGATAGCGCGAAGCGCACTAGCAACTTCTGCGCCGCAAATCCACGCATGCGTTCTGGTGGGTTCCAGAAACGAGGCCATGCCGTATGAGGAGCATCAGCCCACGGCACTATCAATTACCAGATCGTGAAGGTCAAGGCCCCCCTTTAGAGGGGGTCGGTGTCTGAACCCTCGTCAAGTCGTGTGGCGCCCGCCGTGGCTGTTGGTGCTGCCTGTCTTCGGCAACGGTCGTCGCCCCCCCGCAAGCGGCGTCAAGGCATCGACAGTGACCGCGAGCCCTGATGCCACCTGCCGTACGCGCCGCGACATCGACCCCGCCGCCGGTTTGAACGCACGGCCCAATCGCCAGACCTTCAGCCCGCCGAGGCGCTTGCCGGCGAGCCGAGCAGCACCACCAGCGCACCGGCTCCGCCTTCGGCCGCGCGCGCCTGCGCAAAGGCCAGCACCTCGGTCTTTTGCACCAGCCAGCCATGTACCTTGCCCTTGAGCACCGCCTGCTTGCCGGGCGAGCCGTTGCCCTTGCCGTGGACGATGCGCACGCAGCGCAGACCCTGCCGCGCCGTGTCGCGCAGAAAGCCGGCGAGGCGTTCGCGCGCTTCGTCGCGGCGCAGGCCGTGCAGGTCGAGCTGGGCCTGGATCGCCCAGCCGCCGCGACGCAGTTTCTTCACCACGTCGGGCCCGATTCCTACGCGCCGCCACGACAGCGACTCGTCGGTGTCGAGCAGCGACTCCACGTCGAAGTCGTCCGACAGCGCTTCGCGCAGCGCCGCGGCTTCGTCGCGCAGGCGTTGCAGCGGCACGGGCTCGGGCGGTGTGCGGCCGAGCAGCGCGCGCGCGACCGGCGCCAGCGGCGTGACCGGCCCCACCGTGGTGGCGAACAGCTCGCGCTCGCGGCGCGCGGCCGCCTCGCGGGCCGCGAGCGCGGCCTGCTGCGCACGGCGCTCACGCGCGGCCTCGTCGAGCCGGCGCTTGAGCGTCTTCAACTCTTGCAGACTGCGCAGGCGTGGCTTGTTCATGAGTGCACCCCGGCCGACGCGCGGCGTGCGGCCCGGCGGCCGCTCACAGCAGCCCCCGCTCGGCAAACGACACCACCGCGCCGGGCGACACGACGAAGTGGTCGAGCACGCGCACGTCGACGAGCGCGAGTGCCGACTTGAGCGTCTGCGTCAGCACCTCGTCGGCGCGCGAGGGTTCGGCCACGCCCGAGGGGTGGTTGTGCGCCAGCACCACTGCGGCGGCATTGAGCGTGAGCGCGCGCTTGACCACCTCGCGCGGGTAGACGCTCGCCTGGGCGAGCGTGCCGCGAAACATCTCCTCGAAGGCGATCAGCCGGTGCTGGCTGTCGACGAACAGCACCGCGAACACCTCGTGCTGCTTGCTGCCGAGCTGCAGCTGCAGGTAGTCCTTCACCGTCTGCGGCGTATCGAACACCGGCGCCGCACTCATGCGTGCGACGAAGGTGCGCCGGGCGATCTCGAGCACCGCCTGCAGCTCCGCGCGCTTGGCAGGCCCCAGGCCTTTGATGCCCGTGAGCGCCGCGCCCTCGGTGGCCAGCAGGCCCGCGAAGCCGCCAAACTTGTCGAGCAGCGCTTGCGCGAGCTGCAGCACGCCCTGGCCGACCACGCCGGTGCGCAGCAACAGCGCCAGCAGTTCGGCGTCGGCCAGCGCCGCCGGGCCGCGCGCGAGCAGCTTTTCCCTCGGGCGCAGCTCGGCTGGAAGGTCTTTCACGGTGCAATGCGAAAATCAAGGCAGTCTATCCAAGCGACTCCAGCGTCTCTCCAAACGAAAGGACGGCCCCTTGTCACGCGTTCACCCGGCATCCTTCCTCACGCTGCATTACCGGCTTGCCCGCCATGACGGCGCCGAGCTGATCAACACCTTTGGCGACAAGCCGGCGACCTTGTCGCTGGGCACCGGCGAGTTGGCGCCGGCCATGGAGGCGCGCTTGATCGGCCTGGAAGAGGGCGCGCACGAGAGCTTCGAGCTGGCGCCCGGCGAGGCCTTCGGCGCGCGCAACCCCGAGCTGCTGCAGCGCGTGGCCCTGGCCGTGCTGCGCGAGAACGGAGACCGCGACGAGCGCTACGCCGTCGGCGACGTGGTGCAGTTCCCCACGCCCGATGGCCAGGCCGTTTTTGCCGGCGTGCTGCGCGAGCTGGGCCCGAGCGGCGAGGACTGGGCGACGTTCGACTTCAACCACCCCCTGGCCGGCCA